>CAMKQK010000006.1:0-42609 GCA_946414915.1 uncultured Caryophanales bacterium | reverse complement strand
AATGATGGTGAATTTTTATTTATAAGGTTTATATAGACTTATTTGTGTTGTTTTTGAAAGTTGAATATCTTTTTCACGCTGAATGTTACAGATTTTTGGAATGTGTAAAACAAAAAGAAAATATCGATTTTTTCTGTATAAAGAAGATAATGTGTGTCATTGTGCGAAACATAATAGATAATGTTGCGGTCATATTAAACAAGTAACTAAATGTGAATTTTAAAAAGCAAAAAGAAAAAAGGGCGCTCAGACGAGCACCCTATTTTTATTGGTCCGATTTGTACTAACCGAAGAAGTACATTGCTGGAGCAGCTAAGTATTCAATATGGATTTGGTTATTGGACATGAATGTGATGACTTGAACAATAACACTATATTGAGGAACCGCTACATAAGCACTAGCATAGGTACCACTTTCTGATAGTGCAGGTTGGCTAATTAATGATAAGCCTAATTCTGCTGGTAATTGTGTTGATACCCAGTAAGTAAGGACGTCAAGTAGGTAAGATGGATCATCTAAGTTAAAGTAATTTGCACAACCAGCGCTCCAAGAACCATCTTCATTATCTGTTAACCAGCCATATTGCATTAATAAAGCAATGTTGTCATCGTTTGGTTCCATGTTGAAACTTGAAGCAACTAATGTTGCGGCGACTTCTTTCGCGGTGTAGTAAACCGAGTACGAAACTAAGATGTAATCTTCAAAGTCAATTAAGTCAACATAGCCATGTGTGCCTGGCAATTGAAGTCTGTAATCATCGTTATCTTCAGCAAGCACTTCAAATCCTGCATATACCACTAATTCGTCTTTATATGTAATCATTTCATCGAGTGTCGCGCCATTGATATAGACATCGAAGTAACCTGGATAAGAATCATCTACTTCAATATCACCTTCAGCATAAGCGAATTCTGGAATAGCAACATCGATAAGACCGTCGTGGAAGAATTCAGTGGCGGCGTCGAAAGCACTAACTACTGGGATGGTGAGAATACATTCTTGAGGACCAAATGTAACTTTAACTTCTTTATCACCTGCGACTGATGTATCGAGCTCTTCAACTTCGTAGCCTTCTACTTCTAATTCGCTACCATCAGCGAAATGTGCAGTGACAACTGGTTCTAATGTGACTTTTTCACCAACATAGTATTCATCTCTTTCTAATTCAGCTTCGATGCTTGTTGGAGCATTTGGCACTGAGAATGAATATGTGGATTCATCTGTGAAATAGAAGGTATATGTATCAACGTAACCATTGTTACTTCTTTCGATATGGTCGATACCATTACCGGTTTCACCCTTATCACCTTTTTCACCCTTATCACCTTTTTCACCTTGTTCGCCCTTTTCACCCTTTTCGCCTTGGATGCCTTGAATACCCTGGATACCTTGTTCACCTTGAATACCCTGGATACCTTGAATACCTTGTTCGCCTTTGTCGCCTTTGTCGCCCTTGTCACCTTTTTCACCTTTGAGGTTACCTAATTTGCTCCAAGCGCCACTGACTTTAAGGAAGAAATCCCAGGTCGCGGTATTGACGTAGATGTCACCGTTTTTGCCATCTGTTGCTTTTGGATCATTAGCACCGGCTAAGAATGTAGCACCATCAGCGCCTCTGACGGTTTCTAGCCATTCTTCATAATTCTTTGTACCACCGGCGGCAGCATATAATTGATAAATCTCTTGTTGTCTGTACACACCGGCTTCTTGGTTTGCTTGTGAGTTGTTTGGGAAGTTACAGGCTGTCAAAAGCATGCCTGATAACGCCAAAGACACTAAAAGTTTTGAAATCTTTTTCATTGTTTTTCTCCTTTATGTTAGGTTATGTAAAAATGGTATGTCCTAAAATTTGAGAAAACAACACCCAAGTGTGTGCATAACATATGCTATGCACGCAATTTTTATTACTTTTTTCACAATATCAAACGCACAAAAGAAAATGCGTGCATCACAAAAGTAGTGGGGTATCCTTAAAAAAACGAAAAATCTTCTTTTTCCGTTAAAAGTTGAATATTTGAATTATTATAACTGTTACAGAAACGCAAAAATGTAACTAAGAAAAAGACTACTTATTGGAGTTTGCTTTCTTAAGAAATTCTATTAAATCTGCCTCTTTAAGTGGCTTGGAAAAGTAGAAACCTTGTACGTATTCAATCATTTTCTTTTTAGACATTTCTAATTGTTCTTTTGTCTCAACACCTTCGATAACGATTGGAATATTTAAACTCTTAAACAAGTTGACAGCAGCATCGAAGAAAATTTCAACGTTCGAAGATTCATTTAATAGCGACTTGTCGAGCTTAGCGATAGAGAATGGGAGAGTGATAAACCTTGCCATATTGGAATAGCCACTGCCAAAGTCATCCATGGCAAACTTGATACCATGTTGGCCTAAATCGTTCATAAATTCTCTCGTCTTGGCGGGATATTTAACAGCGATAGTTTCGGTAATTTCTAAACAAAGTTTGCTTGGATCAATGTTATATTCTTTAATGGTTTTAATGAATCTTTCACTTGGATTATTAAAGAATTCAGCGCATGAGATATTAACTTCCAAGCTTTCAATTTGTGGATTTCTTTGAAGAAACGCACATGTTTCGTTTAGAACGAAGAAATCAATATCGTTTGCTAGTCCAAAGTTCTCAGCGATTGGAATAAATTCGCTTGGTCCAATATAGCCAAATTCTTCGTTATCGAGTCTAATTAACGCTTCGAAATGATTAAAACTTTTTTTGTTTAGATCAAAAATTGGTTGATAGACCATATATAAGCCTTTACCGGTTTTTAAACATTTTTCTAATATTTCTTTAATTCTTCTATCTCTATTAATGCGGTCTAGGAAGTTTTTATCTAATTCAACATAGTTGGAATCTTTAAAATTAATCATCGCTAGTGTGCGGTTGATGAAGTCATTGTAGGAGTCTGAGTTCTTGAAAGCGTCTTCGTTAACAAAATAGAAAAGATGAAGTGTAATCTTTACTGTATGTTCTTTAATAACAAATGGCTTAGCAAATCTTTCTTTGATAGCCCCAATCATGATGTCTTGATCGTTTTTATCTTTACACATTAAAACAAAACGTGATGATTGCGTTTTAAAGATAAATGTCTTTTTATTAACGCTTTCCACGAATTTTCTAATAGCGGATAATAGCTCATCACCAGCGACTAAACCAAACTTCTCGTTAAACATGCCAAAGCTTTCAATATCAAAGATGATGTAATACTTTCTCTGTCTTTCGAACACTTGACTATTGATATAATCAATAAACGCATCATTATTAAATGCTTTTGAAATACGGTCAACTTTAACGTCTGGATCACATACGGTAACAACTGCGAACATCACACAGAGAGTAAACGCCACACCAGAAAGAATGTATTGTGGATTAAGTGTTTGAATGAGAGCAGCAGTTAAAACAATCACTGCGAGAATGATTAAGACTCTTAATAATTGCTTTGGTAGTATCTTGCGGTAGCGGATAGTGTAAGCAACTGTCGATAAGAAGTTCATGAGCCAGTTAACGACATATAAAGAAAGAAAGGCGGGCCCTGGTTGAAAATCATAAAGCCCACTTTCAGGATTAAACACAAAACTAAAGCACCAATGGTGGAGACAATTGGTGAAAAATAGTGTCATACCACACAGGGTAGGAATCGCTGTTAATAAATAAAGCTTATTACGGCTGACTGATCTGCCAGATGCGTATAAAACATATAAAAACAACAAATAGGATATTACAACAAGCGAAGCGAAATAGAGTTCTGAAGCACATTCAACAAACTCGATTGGAATAACGTCTGAACGGTCTAATGACATACAGAACGTTAGACCAAAGAAAAGATTTATGACTAATGTGATCAAACCAACACTAAAAATCGTTGATGTGACAACTGGGAATTTTTTGCGTGAGAAATATGCGATAGTAATCGCCACTAGAAACACGAACGAGGCGAGTTCTAGATAATAGTTAACATGTAAATTTGTGGGGAGAGCCCCAAGGGAGTTCAAAAATACCATGATACCTTTGTATTGTAGCAAAAAATCTTTCTATATCAATTAAAAAAAGCCATATTTGTAAATGAACAAAAAAGAAAGATATACGACACAGAAATGCCCTTTTTCATATATCGGAAATAGAGGAAATATGCTATAATCTTAAAAAATAAAAAACATTTCTAGAATTCATCGAACTTCTTTTGTTTGGAAGCTAATAATCAACATGGAAAAAATCGTCTTCCTTTACGATCAAGACTCACCACGTATTGAACAATTACGCGGTATTTTGCGTAATGATTATGAAATTTTATTGACCCATGACAAAAACGAAATAATGTCTATACTAAAGGAATCGTTTGATGATTTATCAGTGCTTATCGTGGATAGTCCATCCACTAAGAAATATCTAAATGAAGTACTTGGATATATTAAAGAAAAGAATAACTATATGTTCTCTTTACCAGTATTAGTCTTAACTGATGATGAGCATATGCATGAGGATGATAAATATCTTAATAATCCAGTCGTGGATATTATTTTCTTTAATGATACTGAAGAGATTGCTTTGCGCCGTATTAAAAACGCTATTACGTTAGCGAACTCTACAAGTTTTGATGCATTTTCTGAAATGCTCACTGTCTTACCATCTTTAGTCTATCTAAAAGATAGAAGAGGCCGCTATGCTTTCATGTCGCAAACATTGCATCATCTCTATAGCTCAGTAAAATCTGTCAGAGGTAAAACTGATTTTGATATTAGAAAAGATAAGCATAATGCTGAACTTGCTAGAGAATCAGATCTAGAAGTGATTAGAACTGGAAGAGGCAAAACCTATATCATCAAAGAAGAAGATGAAGAAGGCATTGAATACCTTCAAGTTATTAAAGAACCACTTAAAAAGAACGGGGACGTGTATGGAATTATCGCTATTATCAATAACGTTACTAGCGAAGAATTATTAAGACAAGAGCTCCGTGAAAAATCTATTACCGACCAATTAACTGGTTTATATAATCGTGCCTATTTTGAAGAGTTAACCCATTGGGAAGGCAAAGACTTAAAATACCCAATCACAGTTATCTCTGCGGACTGCGATGATTTAAAACAAATTAATGATAAATATGGTCATATCGCTGGCGATCAATATATTCGTTATGCCACTGATGCGTTAAAAGAATCTTTACCAGAAAAAGCTGTGGTCTTTAGAATGGGCGGAGATGAATTCTTAGCGGTCGTTCCTGAAACCGATAAAGAAGAAGCAAAGACAATCGTCGAAAAGATTAATCAATCAATTAATAAATATAAGAATAAAGACTTTTCCTTATCTTTATCAGTGGGTAGTCACACCATCAGCGGAGGAGAAAAAACCATTGAAAGTGGTGTGAAACTTAGTGACAAAGAAATGTATAAAGTAAAAAAAAGAACGCAAGGCAAAAATATCATAGATTACATCTAAACATTTTTAGGTAGTGACGTTTTCAAAAAAGTGTATTTTTTCGATTGTAATATCGATGATTTTTGTGTATGGTTTATGCCAAAGGAGAACAAGGATATGAAAAAAACTCCCAATTCATTAATTATCCTCGTTGCATTCTCTTTATTACTATCGGGCTGTAACCAACCAGCCTCTTCTTCTAACCCAGTAAGTGACAGTTCTAACTCCACAAGTTCAGTGGCCGCTCTTAATACTTACACGGTTACCTGGAAGAACTATGATGGCACGCTTTTAGAAGTTGATGAGAATGTTTTAGAAGGTACTACTCCAACATTTAATGGCCCAACGCCAATGAGAGCGGAAACCGCTCAATATAATTATGTTTTTGATGGCTGGTCACCAGCGTTAACTGCGGTAAACGCTAACGCTGAATATACCGCGAAATATAAAGAAGAAACTAGAAAATATACCGTTACTTGGAAGAACTATGATGGCACTGTTTTAAGTACGGAAGAGGTACTATATGGAACAGTACCAACATATCAAGGAGATACCCCAACAAGAGGGGATACAGTAGAGCATACGTATACCTTTGATGGATGGTCTCCAAAAGTCGAAGAAGTGAAGGAAACTATATCATATGTCGCTTCTTTTAAGGAAAATAAGAGAAACTATAACATCACCTGGAAGGATGAAGATGGCACTATTTTAAGAGTGGATCAAGTCCCGTATGGTGACACTCCTAACTATGGCGATAATACTCCAATTAAGGAAAATACAGCCCAATACGCTTATGCCTTTGATAAATGGGTTCCTGCGATTGCTTCAGTCACCGGTGATATGGAATATACCGCTTCCTATAACAGTGAAGTTAGAAAATACAAGATTACCTGGGTCAATGAAGATGGTTCAGTATTAGAAGTTGATGAAAACGTCCCGTATGGTGACACCCCTCATTACAATGGAGCCACTCCAACAAAGAAGGGTGATAGAGGCATTAGATATAACTTTAAAGGTTGGGATCCTATTGTTGAATCTGTTCAAGGCGATAAGACATATACCGCTACTTATAACAAAGAAGGCTATTTCTCTTTTGACCCAATCAACTATGAAATGGAACACGGCTATCAAATGAGCGATATCAATGGTGCTCCGTGGATTGACTCTAATATCGATGGTGAAATCAATAAAATCAAACAACCATCTGTGAAGGATGATTTCTTTACTTCGGTCAACTATGAAAGAATCAAAGAGAATACTGGTAGTGCGTTTACAGCGGCCCAATATGCAGTTCGTGACATATTTAGCGATATGTATTATGATCCAACCATTGCCACCACAACCACTAATGGTGTGGCATTCCAAACTGTTGCCGAAAAGATTATTAACTCAGATGCTGAAAGTATTGGAACTTATTTAAACAGTATCAATCTTGAGCAATATCTCAACAGTAAAGAATGCTTTGCTTCTAGAAGTTCGGTTTTATCTATCGAACCTTATGAAGATACAGTTGTTATCTATTTTAACGATGGTTACGTTAGTAGTAATTACGACACACTTCCGTTCTTGTTTGAATATCAATCAACAAGACAATATGGTGCGGCTATTTTGAGCTATTTATCAGAATATTTAGGCCTTGGATTTACTAACGAAGACATTAACCGTATTTATTCGTTTGACTATAACATTATGTATCAGCTCTATATGGATTATTCCTATTATGGTACATCTCTAATTTCCTACACAGTTGGTGATCTTCCATGGCAACCAATGAAAAATGCTTTGTTAGATTTAGGATTTACCGCCAAACAAAAAGTCTATACCTATAAGATGTGCATGAATTGTTACGATATTTATTACGACAATTACTGTACCGAGGTCCCAAATTATGTCAGAAATGATATCATCTCACGTTTAGCGTTTGATTACCGTTACTTCATTGGCATGGATAACTACAAAACCATTAATCAATATTTAACAGCGATGTCTACTTTTTTCTCCAATGAAGCTGGTTTATACGCTGAGAATGATGCAACAGTAGTTAGAACCCTTTCACAAATTTGCATGCCAATCGTCACTCAACAAACATACATCGAATTAGCGGGTTCAGACGAAAATAGAGATGCAGTCACTGATTTGATTAATGAAATACTTGCCGCTTATAAAGAGATGGCGAAGGACACATGGTTAGGTGAAGAAACCAAAAAAGCCATGATTAAAAAACTTGAATATATGGGCTATGCCTCATGCTACAGTGACGCTTATAAAAACTTCGCTAAATTCGTGGATGACAATACGCCAAATAAATCTGCTTTTGAGATTTTTAGAGCCTATACCATTAACGAAATTAATGAAATCGCTAGGGGCAATGGCGATGAAGTGGGCTACTTCTTAAGCATTCCTTGCTATACCGTCAACGCTTTCTATTCGCCAAGAAGTAATGACATTATTATCTTGGATGGTCTTGCTCAAGGTATGCTTGGTGATTCAATCGAAGAAAAGTATGCCTTACTAGGCACAATTGTGGGTCATGAAATCACTCACGCTTTTGATACCGATGGTTCCTTATATGATGAAAATGGTGAGGAAAATAACTGGTGGACTAAAAAGGATAGAGATGTATTTGAAGCCAAAGTCGATAAGTTAATTAATTTCTACGACCAAATATCTCTTAAAAAGGGTTACAAAGTTGATGGAACAAATGTGTCTCAGGAAGCTACTGCAGATTTAGGTGGTATGAAGATCATTCTCGAAATTGTCAAAAAGTACGATAACTTTGATTACGATAAATTCTTTAGAGCCTATGCC
Source organism: uncultured Caryophanales bacterium (assembly GCA_946414915.1). Lineage (GTDB taxonomy): Bacteria > Bacillota_I > Bacilli_A > RFN20 > CAG-826 > RUG14515. The sequence continues at coordinate 34,368 of CAMKQK010000006.1, read as the reverse complement.
TACCTCTGGTGCTGTAAGACATTTGATATCAGCCTTGTTGAACCTTATGAACGAGAGGATGGTCACCCATTTAACTATTTAAGAGCAAATGTCACTCTCGCTCAATTTGATGAATTTGTGGAAACTTATGACATCAAACCAGGAGATGGCATGTACATCCCAGAAGAGCAAAGAATTAAAATCTGGTAACATAACGGAGCGTTCGTAAGAGCGCTCTTTCTTTTACGCGCGCGAACATCATAATATTGCAAATAACTTGTAATAAAATCATTTTTGTGTATGATTTTACGCAAAGGGAAAAAATGCGTATGAGAAAAAGTTATAAAACATTTATCGCTCTAGCTGCATTCTCTTTACTCTTATCAGGCTGTAATCTTTTCAAAAAAGAACCAAAGTATACAGTTACTTGGAAAAACTTTGATGGTTCAGTCTTAGAAGTAGATGAGGACTTAAGTGCTGGAACGGTACCAACATACGATGGTTTAGAACCAACTAAAACCCAAGATGCGCAGTTCAACTATATCTTTGATGGTTGGACACCAGAAGTGGGCGAAGTTACTGATAACGTCGAATATGTTGCTAAATTCAAAGAAGAAACAAGAAAATACACCGTCACTTGGAAAAACTTTGATGGTCAAACATTAAAAGAAGAAGAAGTGCTATATGGCACAGTTCCTTCCTATGTTGGTGATGAACCTACTAAAGATAGCACTGTTGAACATACCTACTCATTTGATGGCTGGTCTCCAGCAATCAAGTCTTTGACTGAAAATGTTACCTATATCGCTACCTTCAAAGAAGAAGCGAGAAAATACGACATCACATGGAAAAATGATGATGGTAGTGTGATTAGAACTGATAAAGTTGCTTATGGCACAGTTCCAAGTTTTGGCGAGACCGTTCCTACAAGAGATAACACCCCACAATACGCTTTTACTTTTTCTAACTGGGTACCTGCTTTATCTTCTGTAACCGGTGACGCTATTTATACAGCATCCTACACAAGCGAAGTAAGAAAATACACAATTACTTGGGCTAACTATGATGGAACACCAATTGAAGTTGATGAAAATCTTCCATACGGTACTGTCCCAAGTTTCAATAGTGGAACTCCAACAAGAGAAAGCACGAGAGGTGTTGATTACACGTTCTCTGGTTGGTCTCCATCCGTTGAATTTGCGCAACGCGATGTTACCTATATCGCCCAATATTCAAAAACTGGATATTTCTCTTTTGACAAAATCAACTATGAAATGGAAGATGGCTATTCACTTAGTGACATCGAAGGCGCTCCATGGATTAACTCTAATATCCAAGGCGAAATTGATAAAATCAAAAAACCAGCTTTACAAGATGACTTCTATTCTTCAGTTAACTATGAAGACATTAAATATAACGGTAAAGGTGCTTTTGAATGGTGTGAATCAGATGTTAACAACGCTTTCCAACGTATCTATTTTGGATTTGGCTTAGAAGGAACCACTAATGGTGCGGTTGCAAATACTATCTATAACAATGTTGCCTCGGCTACTGCAAATAATTTAAGTAACTACTTAAGCAATCTTAATGTCGATACATACTTATCATCCAAAGAAGTGTTTGCTACTGATAGTTCATTATTACAACTCACCCCTGCTACAGATGGCTATCGTGTTGGATTTAACGATGGTTATATAAATGGAAACTATGCGGCATTTAACTTCTTGTGGATATTTGATGATATACGCGAGCAAGCAGTGAATATCGCTAGCTACTTATCTGATGCTTTGAATCTGGGCTATAGTAGCTCAGAAGCTATCAATAGTATTCATACTCTTGAAAATAATCTCTTCTACGAAGCTTATAACAAGAGTCGATATTACAATAGCGATGTGAATTATACAGTTGGTAACCTTCCTTGGACACCACTTAAGAATTCTTTACTAGATCTCGGTTTAGCCGCTAACACGAAGATTACTTTCAAAAAGTTTTACAATGGCTGCTTTGATTTGATTTATAACGACTATGCAGTTAACCAAAAAGCTACTCTTAAGAATTTAATTTCATCAAGATTGGCTTTTGATTACCGTTATACTGCTGGTTTTGAAGTCTACCGTGAAGTTAATAAAATCACCTCCGGAATCAATCTCTATGTCTATGACAAAGATAGATATGCCTATGCCTTCCCTGACTATATTCTTTCTTCCCGTATTTTAGCGTATGCTTTCCCTGCTATCGTTGAACAAACATACATTGAATTAGAAAGTTCGGCTGAAATAAAAGCGCGCGTCTCTGAATTAATTGATGAAATTCTCGAAGGCTATATGCAACTCGCGGAAGAATCATGGCTTGGTTCGAGAACCAAATCAAGAATGATTAAAAAACTTGAACATATGAAATATGTTTCTTGTTACGCTGACGGCTACAAGTCATTTAAGAAACTTGGTGAAGCCACAGATATCACCGCTCAATCATGCTTTAACATTCAAAAAATGTATGAGAATGCAGAATTAGAAATGGTGGTGGCGAAAAATACCCAAGACATTGGTTATTTCGATTATATGCCTAGCTACACAGTTAACGCTTTCTACAATCCAGGTTCTAACTCTTTCGTTATCCTAAACGGTTTAGCAAAGGGTATGCTTGGTGAAAATAACGAAGAGAGATTAGGTATGCTTGGTGTCATTGTTGGCCACGAAATCACCCACGCTTTCGACTCAAGTGGTTCTTATTATGATGAAACAGGCGCTTATAACGATTGGTGGTCAAATTCTGATAGAAGTGCCTTCAACTCAAAAGTTGACGCAATGAAAAAGTTCTATAACAAGATTAAACTCACCAAAACATTAAAAGTTGATGGTGGAAATGTTGATGGCGAAGCCACCGCGGATATGGGTGGTATGAAAGTAGCTCTTTTACTCGCTAAGAAATACGATAATTTCGACTACGACAAGTTCTTCCGTGCTTTCGCTAATGTGTGGTTAAGAGCACCAATTCCGATGAGTGGAGTTGAAGATAGAGCCAGTGACGAACACCCATTCAATTACTTAAGAGCAAATGTCACTCTTGCGCAATTTGATAAGTTCGTTGAAACATACAATATCGAACCTGGCGATGGCATGTACATCCCAGAAGACCAAAGAATAAAGATTTGGTAATATCGAAACATTTTAAATAGAGCGTTCGTGCGAGCGCTCTTTTCTTTTTAAATAAAATAGGTGTGAATGTATAATGTGTGTATGTTACTAAGAAAAGAACAAGTTATTACCGATAGATTGGTTTTAAAAGCCATCGAAGAAAAAGACAAAAAAGATCTCCTCAAAATCGTGGAAAATCCCCTCGTTAAAAAGAGTTATATGCTTCCTGATTTAAATAGTGAAGAAGAGGAAGAAAAACTCTTTCAAAGATTAAGAAATTCCACACTAAATAAGGAACGTTTTATTTATGGTATTTATTCAAAGAATAAAATCATAGGTTTTATCAACGAAGTATCTCTCGAAGAAGAGGTTATAGAACTCGGATACTTTATTGACCCACAAGAATGGAACAAAGGCTACGCTACTGAAGCGTTAAGCTATGCAATTAAAGAATTATTCAAAATGGGTATTAAAGCCGTTCGAGCAGCGCATTTCGAGATTAATCCCGCTAGTGGAAGAGTGATGCAAAAAGCGGGTATGCATCCAATTGCAAAAACCGAAATAGTGGAATATCGAAACGCGAAGCATCGTTGTCTATATTACGAAATTGAAAACAAAAAATAATTGTTTACTAAATGAACTTTTGGTAACTTTTTATAGAGTGCAAATTACGATATGAAAAAAGCATTTGAACAAATTAAAAAACATTGGCTAGCAAACCTCATCACATTCATCATTTCTGTGATGATAGGGTTAATTGTTTTCGTTCTTTATTTCTTTTTAAGAAATAGAACATTCTTAAATGCTGTTGATGGCATGACCATTGGTGGCCTTGTTGTTTTGCTTTCAGGACTACTTTCTTGGATGGCACATTTAGGTATGTTTGATCTTGCTTCATTTGGTTTTATTCAATTAGGGCATGTTTTATTTTCTAAAAATCCCCGTAAAGGCGGCGATTTTGTTGATTATAAGAGCAAAAAAAGCGAAAAAAGAGGCAATTCTGGGTATTATTTCGTTTCCATTATTGTTGCAGGATTGGCTCTTTGTATAGCGTTTATAATTTTGCGTATCATATATAATTTCCAGTAATAATCTAACTTTTTTGTATTTTTTGTAAATTTATTTGCGTTTTGAAAAATCGCTTTACATACTTTCTCATGCGTGTATAATGGTAGGCATAACATTTTTCTGTGTACGTACATACACAACAGGAGGTAAAGTATGAAAAAACTGGGACTACTACTCTGTGCTACTGGTACATTGATTCTAGCAGCTTGTAGCACAACAGCCGCCAATGTCAAAGATTTACCTGAGAGAGATGCTCGCATCATTGTTGAAGTCGATAAGAACATCAACAAATTGAGCGAACAAGGCGCGAAGAAGACTCAACTCGCTGTCTATAACAACATTAAGGCAGCCGCCACACCAAACATTAGATTGGTTGGTAATTACACAGTCTTAAACAACGCTTTCGTTCTCGAAGTTAACTCAAATGATATTGAAAGCATTAAATCAGTTCCTGGCGTCAAGAGCGTTACCGTCGATACAATGCACTGGGTGAGAGAAATCAACCAAGATGGTTATATTCCACTCGGCGATAGCAGCGCTTCTGGCACATTCGATGAAAGCAAGAATATTTCTGCTGAAACTATGAAACTGCCTGAAGATAACAACGAAGGTGAAGGTACACTCGTTGCGATCTTGGATAACGAATTCCATTTAAGAGGCTACACTGGTAACTACGATGATAGAGACCATGGTGAAGCTTGGAATCACGAAGTTTACACAGCTTTAGATGATGATGTTGCTGTCAGATACACATTCGATAGCATTGCACCAATCATTAACGATGCTGAACATCCATTAAAAGCAGGCAAAAGAGAAAATGGTAAAACCGCCGGCCAAGAAGGTTCTATGTATTACAACAACAAAGTTCCTTTCTACTATGACTACGGTGGCTATTCCAAAATCTACGGCAAACGTGGTGCAATGAAATATGATGTCCATAGTGACCTCTCATATCACGGTTCTCACGTTTCCTCTATTACCGCAGCCAATGCCCCTACATATAAAGGTATTGCTCCAAAAGCTCAATTAGCCTTAATGAAAGTCTTCACAGACTACGATGCTAAGGGTTTAGGCGATAAGCTTGGTTTGTCAACTCACACCGGTGCTTATGACACATCCATCTTAGATGCCTTAGAAGACTGCATTAGATTAAAAGTCGATGGCATTAACATGTCATTAGGTAGTGACTTGAACGACTTCGATAGTGAATCCATCACATTGAAGACATTAACAAAACTCAAAAGCGAACACATTTTAACTTCTATTTCCGCTGGTAACTCTGGTAAAACATCATATGCATCTTCCGGTGCTTATGCTAACTGGATGCCAGAATCAGTCGAAACAGGTATCATGTCCGGTTATGCCAACAACGTTGACAGCATGACAATCGCTTCTGGTCACCCAACAAAGATTTTCTACGAAAACGCTTTCCAAATCGATAACGAAAACATCGCGTTCGATGACCAAATCGTTAATAGAGAAGGCTTTGATGATGATTACGAAGAAGAAATTCGTATGGCAGATATCTATGCCGGCGAACCAATGTCATGGGTTTATATCCCAGGATTTGGTACTTCCGCTGACTATGAAGGTATTGATGCCGCAAGAAAAGTTGTTGTCGTCAACCGTGGTAGTACATCATTCGCTGATAAATACGCTACTGCCGTGAGTAAGAAAGCCAAAGCCATTGTTATTATTAACAACGACCCAACCGCTTCCAGCTTCAACTTCCGCTGTAGCTTCGGTGATGGCTTCAATCCAACAATTCCATGCGTTCTCGTTCTTTATAAAGATAAACCATTCTTTGAATCAAAACGTTCTGGTACATTCACAATTATCAACAAACAAGTCAGTGATAACCCAGCTAAGTTCACAACTAGCACATTCTCCACTGACGGTGCGACATTCGATTTAGACTTAAAACCAGAAATCACCGCTCCAGGCGACAACATCAGAGGTGCTGTCCCAGAACACGCGATGACAAACATCAAAAAGTCTGACTGGTACTTACCAGAAAATAAGAACAAATGTTACCAATATTTAAGTGGTACATCCATGTCCGCGCCTAACTTTGCTGGTGCCCAATCCGTGATGGCCTCAGAAGTTACTGCTCCAATTTATCAAGCTGCTAAAGCTGCAAATCGTAATATTACAGACGAAGAACAAGCTCAAATTGATGCCTATAAAGACACAATCAATATGAGATTAATGTCTACAGCTGATCCAATGAACGATTTTGTTGCTAACCCAGAAGATAATAAGAAAACTCTTACATCACCAAGAATCCAAGGTGCTGGTATGACCGACCTCGGTGGTGCATTAAGAACAGACGTTTATCTTGAAGGTCTTGATCTTAACGGTAATAAAACCGCTAAGGCCAAAATTGCCTTAAGATATAGCGAAGATATCGCCAAAGGTGATATTAAGTTATCATTCTTAGCACATAACGAAAGCGATCAAGCTAGAAATTATAACGCTACATTAACAGTTATGAGACCAGCTATCGCGCATCCAAATGATATCGTTACCAAAGAATACAATTTCAAAGGTTCCGTTGAAAAAATCGATAACTTCAGTGGTATGAAATTCTATGATCCTCAATTAAAGAGAGTGGTCACAGCCGCTGGTGATGTGGCATTCAAAGATGCCTTCTATGCTGGCAAAGATATTGAATACTATAAGACCGCCGAAGATTATCAATTCGACCAAGACAATAGAATTGCCATTGGTGCTGGTACCGTCCAATCCAAGAAGACAATTATTGCTAAGGGTTATTACTATAACTCCTCAACAAACGGCGTTAGCTGGGATCCACTTCCAAGCTACACAGCTCAATCCACAATGGATGTTGAAATCGCCAAGATTCCTGGTCAAGCAGTGACCGTTAATCCAGGTGAAAATACAGTGACAATTAATCCTTATTCTTTAACAGAAGAAGAAAAGAACAAAATCTTAGCCGTTTATGAATATGGTTGTATGATTGAAGGCTTCGTGACATTAACAAGTACTGATGGTCATGAAGACTTATCCATCCCATATTTAGGCTTCTACGCTGGTGCTGATAAGAATCCAGATGCCAGTTATGAAAAGGCTCCTGTTTCTGAACCATTCAACTTCGAAAAGGATCCAACAAAAGTCTATCCATCATATTTAGTTAACGACATTGCTAAATCCTTAGTCGGTAAAGACCAAGCCAACATGGAATCCATGATTGTTGCTGGTTATGCTGAATCTCCAGATTCCATCAATACCGATAAAGTCTTAACCAATGACTTAGCGTTCACTGATTTACCTGGTTTCCGCAGCGTCGGTACAGATGCAGTCAGTGGTGAATACCTTGAAAACGCTAAAGATAACATTTATGTCGGTGGTAACAAGACCAACACAATGATTATCCAACAATTCATTTTGAGATCAGTTAAAGAAAACTTCTTTACAATCACAAATAAAGAAACAGGCAAAGCCGTTTATACATCTGCTTTAGTGGATATGCTCAGTAGTGATACCGCTGATAAATGGGCCTTATGGAAATCACACGTTGACTACTTAGGTGGTGGTTACGTCTCCCATAGAGCTTACGCTATCGTCCCATTATATAATGAGACAACAGGCGAAAGATTCCCAAGCGGCCAATACGAATTAACATTCAACTATCAATTAGCTGCTACAAATACATGGGTCAGCAAGTCATACAACATGAATATTGACTCTGAAGCCCCAGTCGTTTCTAGCATTGCTCAATATAGAAAGAATGGCGAAAACCGCGTGAGAATCTACCTCGAAGACGCAAAACTCTCTTACGCTATTCTTGGTTACAACTACGTTGAAGTTAACTATGATAGCCAACTCAATAAATACTATATCGATGAAACTAAAGCATTCGTTGATAGATGCATCGATGCATTATCAGAAGGCTTACAAAGTAAGAGATTATTCGTTGCCGCTGGTGACTATGCTAGAGGTGAAGTTGGTGCCATTATCCATATGAATAATGAAAAGAGCTTCGCTGCTGGCTATACAATCGTCCAAGGCGAAGGCATTGAAACAAATTACGACTTCACAATCTCTGCTGATAATAAAGTAACATTCGTTGATACTCTCAGCGGTGAAACCGTTGCAATTAATAGCAACCTTAAATTAACTAAGTATGCTGCAACAGGAGAACCAATCTACGAAGATCCAAAACCAGAAGAACCAGCCGAAGAAGTGGAAATCCCAGATTCTTCCGCTCCAAGCTCTTCTGCTCCAGCAGAATCAAGCTCCGAACCAGCCGCTCCAGCCAAGAAAGGCTGTAATGGCGCAATCGCAGCCGTGAGCACAATCGTTGCTATCCCAGCTTTAATGGGTGCAGCAGTACTATTCCTTAAGAGAAGAAAAGAAGGAGGTAAATAGTATATGAAAAAGAAACACGCACTTATAATTACCGTCGCTAGCTTATTGTCCTTGGGTGCCTTAATTGGTTGTAACCCAGGCGGTAATACAAGCACTGGTCCTGACGCTACAAGTACATCAGATACTCAACCAGTTGAAGATTATTCTTTCACTGCTTCAGTGAGAAAAAACTTAAACGTCGGTGAAACTGCACAAATCAATATTGAAGAAACAAATCCTGGTGAAGCACCAAGATCCTTCAAATACATTTCTAAAAATCCTGAAATCGCTAGTGTTAACGAAACAGGTCTTGTGACTGCTGTTGCCAAAGGTCAAACAACAATCACAATCAATGAAGAGACACACAAAGTTTCTAGAACTGTTTCACTTAACATTACTCAAGCAGTTTTAGCTAATGGTGGTTTCAACTATGCCTCTTCTTCCGGTGACACAGCTATTACAACAAGAACAGAAATCCTTGGCAAATTAGAAAAATATGCCATGGATCAACATTTAACAGGTATCACCCTTTTCGAAAATGGTGGTTATGTTAAATATGCTGAACGTGTTCAATTACCAACCACAGAATACATCACTGGTTATGGCTTTGGTTTATTAACCGAAGGTACACTCAAATCTGAAATGCCAGCTGATAAAGAAAGTAATTCTGATCACCGTGGTTATTTACACTCCGCTACCTCTTCTGACCCAGGCACAATCAATGCTAGAAATGACACAGGTAGCCAAGTCTCCAGCTTAGAAGGCTATATCACAGCTTCCTACTGGGGCACAAAGATGAACAAAACCAAAAATGGTTATGTTTGGTACCCAGTCCTTGCCCAAAACACAGTTAAGGACAAAAATGGTGTTTCCAAAGACTTTAATAGACCAATTCCTATGTACGATAAGGATAACGATGGTACATTTGAAGAAGTTAAAATGGGTGAAGATGATCCAAACCCAGTCGGTTTATACAAGAGATGGAGAATTTATGTCAAAACAGGCGACGTTTATTTCCGTTATCAAGGTAACCCATGGGAAGGTCACACATTCGATCGTAGACCAATCACAATCGATGACTACGAATTCGCTTATCGTTTCATCCTCACTGGTAAACACAAACAATCACGTGGTAAAGAAATGGCTTACGATACCTCCTATGGTATTAAAGGCGCCATGGCTTACTACAACAAGACAGAAACCGCGGATAACGACCAAGAATTAAATACTTGGAACAACATGAAACAAAATGGCGAATTAGGTATTGCAACAGGTCACGATACTACAAATAACAGTGACTATATTGAAATCGAATTAGTTAACGCTATCGATAGATTCACTGCTATGTATCAATTATCTTCTAATTTATTATCACCTATGTGTGAAGAATTCATTAACGCAATTGGCGCCGGTTCTCTCGCGGATGGTGCTAAGAGATATGGTACATTCACTGACCATGCTTCCTTAGGTAGCCACTCTGGCAAACTCATGGATATGACATTATCTGTTGGTCCATTCATGTTAGAACAATGGCATGAAACTCAAGATATCACTTTCAAGAGAAATGATACATATAACGAATCTGGTAGATACAACATTCCAGGTCTTAAGTTAATCGTTATCGATGCTTCTACCAACGCTGACGCGATTTATGATCAATTCAATGCTGGTTTACTCGATAACTGCTCCATTCCATATAAACACCTCCAAGACGAAGTCAATAAACCAGGCGTTTATCAAACAAGAGGGGATTCCACATTCAAATTAAACGTCAACTCTTGTGACCAAGCTACATGGGACAGCTTATTCAAAAAAGGCGTTGGTAAAATCAACCCAGAAGGTTCTACTTGGGAAGTTAAACCTTGGATGAGTAATGATAACTTCTTAAAAGGTTTATTCTATTCCATCAACCGTCAACAATTCGCGGCTAACCGTGGTGTTAACCCATCTATCAACTACTTTGCTGATTCCTACTTAGCTGACCCAGAAAAAGGTGTCTCCTATAACGATACAGAAGCTCATAAAGAAGCTGTTGCAGCATATCAAGTCTATGATGATGCTGGTAAATCATTATATGGTTATTCTTATGATAAAGCTGTCATTAGCTTCCAAGCCGCTGTTGATGAATTAGTCAAGAGCAAGGCCATCGTCAAAGGTCCATCAACTTCTAAGCCAACAATTATCAAAATCCATATCAGATGGATGTATGAAACAGACATTACTGATTATGGTAATGAAATTAAGAACTACTTTGAAACAGCTTTCAATGATAAGAGAGTTGCTGATGGTTTAGTCAAACTTGAAGTTGAACAAAATGCTGTTAAAGACTGGCAAGCTGTTTACAAAGAATACATGATGAAAGGTCAATTCGACTTAGCATTCGGTGCTATTAGTGGTAACACTTATAACCCATTAAACTTCTTAGAAGTCTTAAAGAGTGATAACTCCTCTGGCTTCACACTTAACTGGGGTACCGATACATCTGCCGTTGATCCTGATACACCAATCATCTACGATGAAAAGATTTGGTCATTCGATGCCTTATGGGCAGTCGCTGACCACGGCGGTGTTGCTGAAAACGGTAAATTCATCAAATCTGTTAAGATTGCCTACATGGATTACGGTACATCTTATGACTTCAACAATGGTGCAAACTTCAAAGTGACTGCGGAATTCTTCCAACACGACTCCATTGATTTGAAATTAAAACGTATCAGTATCTATGTCTACTATGGTCAAACATATCTCCTTGTTGATTTAGAAAAGAACCCATCCATCAAACCAAACGAAGATGGTAGTTACTCAATCAGCATCGATGCCGCAACAGCTGACGCTATCAGATTAGAAATCATGAGAGCTCAAAAGATTGATGATCCAGAAAAGAAAAACTACGATCCAGCTCCATTTGTCGTTGATAACTACAATAGATACTGGACAATCGAACTCGTTTACGATTTAAGAATTAAAGATCCAGCAACTAATAAATTTGGTAGCCCAACAGAAAACACTGTTACCGCTGCTAAGAACAAGGCTGCTTGGAAAAATGACTAAAGGAGGAAACGACCTATGAAATTGAATAAAGTTTTATTCCTTTCATTAGTATCCATTGCTTCACTTGCGGCATGTAATACTAAAACATCCTCAACAGCATCTACTGAGGCTCCAGAATCTTCAATTCCTTCCTCAGCTCCTACATCTACTTCTAGTGTCCCATCAGGTCCTGCGGCGCCAGAAAACACAGATATTGTCCTTCCTAATAAGGAATCTGAAACAGAAATTAAAGGGGAAGCAGCTTTCGGTAACGAGCTGCTCCTCAACCACAGATACATCAGTGTCTCTGTTGGCGAAGAACCAAGTGTTTCTTCTAATATTAGAGGTTTAGCTCGCGCGCTCAGCCCTGCAAATAACCTTGAATATAAGATTAAAGATACAAATATCGCCACTGTTGATGCCGAAGGTAACGTTGTTGGTGTCGCTCAAGGTGAAACTGTTCTTGAAGTCAGCGATAAAAACCATCCAGAACTCAAACAATCAGTTCCTGTTTACGTTTTCTCCGCTGTTAGAGAAAGAAGATTAAAATCTGCTGTCACCGCTTTAAGCGCTGTTGATGAAAAGGGCTTAAATGAAATCGTTGACCATGAATTATATGAAAAGAGTGTCTACAAAAACGGTAGCCTCCACATGTATAAGGCATGGGATCAAAACTTTGTTTGTAGCAAAACAGAGGGTTACTTCCGTCTTTATGAAACTGATGGTGATATCAAAACAGACGATGGTGCAATCTCTTTCAAAAACTACGATTGGATTTTCCATAATAACGAATTCTTTGATACTACCGTCTATCATAACGTTTCAGGCGTGAAAACACGTTTCCCTGTTTCTATGACTTCCTATCTTGGACAAGCAAGAATCAACCCAGTCTTAGATATCTTGGATAATATGTTCACTAGTGGTAGAGAAATCTTCACTAACACAATGAGCAACTGCAAATTAGAGAGTGCTCTTGAATATCAAATTAGTAAATACTCCAACGTCTTTAAAACTTCGTTCGGTGCAGTTCTAGATGAAGAAGAATTAGCCGTTAAAGACACTGCGTTATTTGGTGTCAAAATCACTTTTGATGATACAGCCAGCCAAGAAGATGAATCAAACTACGGTATTCCTTATGGCACACCAACACCAACCACATACAATATTGTTTTCACAATTAGAGACGATAAATTGTTAGGTTACTACAACCATGGTGTTACAACCTATAAGATTGGTGATGATGAATACAAAGAAGTCTATGATATCGATCATTACTATGAAAGAATCACAGAAGAAAACAGAGATAAATTCATCTTCGTTCCAGACACTGAACAACAAAAAGCCTATTCTGAGGTTGATAACTTATTTGACCTTTAGAAAAAAGAGCGTATTATATAAGCAAAAATTATTTTCTAAGAAAGAAGGTTTCAAAAAATGAGAAAACTTAAAACATTATTAGTTCTTTCTGGATTAGTTGTTTCCGTTTTGGCGGGTTGCAACACAAAGACATCTTCAAGTTCTTCCGCACCAAAATCCTCTGATCCAATTTCAGAACCATCTAGTGCTCCAACAAGTGCTCCAACAAGTGCTCCAACAAGTGCTCCATCAAGCGAATCATCAAGTTCTTCTTCACAAGTGGTGAAGACACTTCAAAGCATTCGTATTGCTGCTGAACCAACAAAGAAAAACTACTTCGTCGGTGACGCATTCGATGCCGCTGGTTTACAAGTTAAAGCTATTTATAACACAGGCGAAGAAGATTTAGCCTCTGGTTATGAATTATCCGGCTTCGATTCCACAACAGCCGGTGAAAAAACAATTACTGTTACTTACATGGCTAAGACCGCTACATTCAAAGTTAATGTCGAAGCTGTTGTTTTAACAGGTATTGAAATTGCTGCTGAACCAACAAAGAAAACTTACTATGCCGGTGACGCATTCGATGCCGCTGGTTTACAAGTTAAAGCCGTTTTCAATAATGGCAAAAAAGAAGATTTAGCCGCAGACGCGTATGAATTATCTGGTTTCGACACCAATGTTAGTGGTGCTCAAACCATCACAGTTACATACCAAGAAAAGACAGCCACATTTGCCGTTACAGTTATCGGTAAAGATGGTATTGCTGTCACTGCTCCAAAGAAAGTTAGATATGCAGTCGGTGATGAATTTGACGCCACAGGTTTAGTGGTTGCTCAAAGATTCGTTGATGGCACACAAGTTCCATTAGCAGAAGGTGCTTATCAACTCTCTGGCTTCGATTCCGAAACAGTCGGTGAAAAGACAATTACAGTTACAGTCGGTGCTGATACTGCTGAATTCAAAGTCAATGTCTACAAAGCAGACTGGACAGACGCAGAAAAAGCAGCTTGGTACAACGCTGATCCTAAAAAAGATACAGATTTATTATTCGCTCTTCCATACTTCTTAAGCTTTGAATTATCAGTCGGTGGAATTCCAAACGAAGCCGATCCAACAAAGACTGATGTCGAATGGTTTGAAGCAAGAACTGACTTTAAAGTTAAACGTTCCGAATTAGACGCATATGCTGACTCTATTGAAGACATCAAGGTTCCTGCTTTAGATGATAACGATCAACCTATGACTGATGAAAATGGTGATCCATTATATAGGAGAGCATGGCTTGATTATCAAACAACAAACGGTAAAGATTGGAGTGATGATGCTGAATTATTAGGCTTTGCTGAAGATTCTGATATTTTACAATATGCTAGATGGTCAAATGATGATACCAACTATTTCGAATTCCAAATCTTAACAATTGGTTTAGATGAAGACGGTAAGTTACTTGCCGTTACCACACTCTGTAACTTCCCATTATTTGGTTGGGGCAAATTTGGCCAGTCATTAATGGTTAACCAAAAGAGTGGAACAGTTATGGATGGCTTGTATGGTCTTGCTGCTGACTATGCTGCATACATTCAATTAAATTCACCATCTCCAGCAGAAGATGCTCCATACTTCCAACACGGTATTGTTTATCCAGAATTTAACGCCAATGATGAAGATGCCTACTGCGTCTACTTCAATAACGCCATTGATAAACCATACTTACTCGCTAACGAATATAGTGAACTCTATAACATCGCAGACTTCAGTCTCGTCTTTGGCACAGGCAAAAAAGGCGCCGACGGAAAAGAAACTCCATTCTTACCAGCTCAACTCGATGCTATTATGGCTAAATACACCGAAAAGGGTATTGATCACACAACAGAAACAATTAATGGTCTTGACGTTTATAAAGTTGAAATCGAAGACGAAGGATTTGTAATTGATATTGAATACTATATCATTAACGGTTATATCCGTATGGATGTTGATATTGTCAGTTACACAAGACCAGCATCACCAACCCCAACAACACCACTTGCTCTTATCTATGATGTTGTTAGTGCTTCCTACGATTATAAATTGACTGGTGAACAATTAGCAGGTTATGGTTTCGTTACTAAAGTATCTGATACTGTTTATAAGGGCGAATCCGTTACATACTGGACAAGTAACTTCACAGGTCAACTTGCAATGATTCTTAGCTACTACATTGAAGAATCCAACAAGTTCCCAAGCTACCTCTCTTATGTTACAGGTGGCGAACCAAAAGAAACTGATGGTGTTGGTGTTGCATTAACACAAGTACCTGATGGTTCCTTATATTGCCAAGTCACTGCAAAATACGACACCGATGGTACACACATCTACTTCCTTGTCGCTCCAGCAAGCTACTTCAAGGCTTAATAGTCGACTAGCGAACAATTAACAAAAACATAGCGATGTCTCAACGGCATCGCTTTTTTATGCTTTATCAAAGAAAATATCTTGGTATAACGAGTATTTTATTAGGTAAGCGAATCTTAAATTGACACCATTCTTGAAGAATGGTCTATATTGTGGTATAGTTTAGCAGCGTTTATATTAAACGCAGGAAAGGAGAAAGCAATGTTAAAATACTCAATTAAAAGAATTCTTCTAGCATTTTTGACAGCTTTTATCATTTTAACGTTGACTTTTATCTTGGTTAAAGCGCTCCCACCTAGAGACGTTTTTGCCCCTGATAAAAATGTCGTTTTCGCTTTCTATAGTGATCAAGTTGATTTAGGATACTTCGTTGAATTTGCTACTGCAAACCCTAAATATGGTGAACCATTAAAAGTATTCCAAGCTGGTGAAGTCGATCCAAACCCACATTATTATTACGTTAAACCAATCATGGACCAATATTTTACATGGTTAGGCAATATCGTGACTAGATGGGACTGGGGTAGATCCACCGCGATTAAGCCAAATGCTTCTGCGATTTCTATTATCGCTACACGTTTACCAACCTCAATGTCTATCAATATCGTCACTGTCTTCGTGTCAGTTCCATTAGGTATTCTTTTAGGCATTATCGCTGGTTTAAAGAAAAATACAATTACTGACCATACAATTTCTACATTAGTCATGGTCTTCATTTCCATTCCTGGATTCGTATTTATTTCTTTCATGCTCTATTTATTAGCCTTCAAAACTGGTTGGTTACCAACTAGATGGCCGACACCTGATCAATCTCTTTCCATTAAAATTCAAGCTTTCATTATTCCTGTTCTTAGTATGTCATTTGGTTCTATCTGCGTATACACCAGATACGTTAGAGCGGAATTATGTGAAGTCATGTCTAGTGAATACCTCTTGTTAGCTAGAACAAAAGGTTTAACTAAAAACCAAGCTATTGTCCGTCACGCTTTAAGAAATGCGTTCGTCCCAATTCTTCCAATGATTCTCTCCGAATTCTTAGGTATTTTCGGTGGTTCTATGATTTTGGAAAAATTGTATGGCATTCCTGGCATCGGCAGTTTGTATATTGAATCTTTGAATCAAGCCAATCCTGACTATAACGTCTTAATGGTTGATATGGCAATCTTTACCACATTCGGTTTACTTGCCGGTATCTTATTAGACTTATCTTACGGATTCATTGATCCAAGAATTAGAATGGGGGCGAAGAAGTAATATGTTAGAAGATAAAGATTTCGAACTATTAGATGAAACCCCAGTTGCTGGAGAAATTGTTGATGATAAAGATATCACTGATGATGACTTCACACTTACTGAAGTGGACTCTTTCATTCACGAACAAAAATTCCAAACAAGACCAACAACATTCTTAAAGGACTCTTTAAAGAGATTCAGTAAGAATAAATCTTCCGTTGTTGCGGCTTACATTTTAGGTGGCTTATTACTCCTTTCAGTCTTTATCCCAATTGTTGATAAGAGTGACTTAAGTGATAAGAATCCAAACGCTGCTAACGAGACATACCTTGCACCAAAACTCTTCAAGAGTGGTACAGGATTCTGGGATGGCACTGTTGAATTCACAGACATCGCTGTTGACGTCAGCGCTATGCCAGACGCCAAGACCGATGAAGAAAAACAAAAAAACTGGTGGCCATCTTTAACATCATTCCCACAAAGAAGTGCCATTAGCAAAAAGAAATTCACTGAAGAAAAATACACCAACATTATCTCTAATGATGGTTATGCAAAAGAAGGCTATGTCCAATTCGGTTATTTAAGAACTGACCCAGTTGGTGAAACAGTTTCCTTTGCTTCTAAAGTTATTCCAGCCTTAGATTTAAGCGAAAACTTATATCTTACTGCCTTTGACACATACGATGTGGAAAAGATCAGAAAGATGGAAGGTAAAGACAATTTAGGCTATCCAGAAAACTATGAAGTCGATGATTCAGCTTTCTATTTCACCTATACAGGTAAAGACGAACAAGATGAAGATGTCGAAATCGATGTTAAATTAGTGGATTACGCCACAGTTCATAACATTGGTAGTGCGGTCGCTTCTATGAAAGAAGATAAAGTCGACATCGCCAAGATCATTAAAGATGAAACTGGTAAAGACTTGTTTGAAAATGCTTACTTCTCTGTGAGAATGGAAACCAAACACCATAACCACAGCAAAAACACTTGTTCTTTAATTAGAAGCATTGCTTTTGAAAGTGAATCCACTAACGCAAACACTAGAAAAATATTTGAAGATATGTCATTTGTTGATGCTGCTAAAGCATTATCCAAAGTGACTGATAACGGTTATGAATATTGGAGCAGTACTGGTCAAAGACTCATTTACTTATCCAAAGCTCATTTCTGTTCATTCGTCTATGATACATATGACGCTAAATTTGGTATCAAGGAATTCAATAACTTCTCAATCCTTAAATTATTGGATTATGAAAAGTATGGTTGGGTTTCCTTTAAGAACGCTGATGGTTATGCAACCCTTGAATACGTCAAAGGTGGCGACAATCCAGGCTTCTACATTAAGGAAGACTCATTCACTTGTAAGATTTTAAATAAAGAAAAATGCCCACTAGTGAGAGAACTTACCATTGATGACTTCTATGGCAACGATGGTGAAGGTAATTTGCAAGTCAAAGCTAGTGTCTACCAATATAAGTACAATGGTTATGACAAAATACCAACCTATTTAATGGGCACTGATAAAAACGGTAGAGATATGCTTAAATACGTTTTTGAAGGCTTAAGAACCTCCTTAATCCTTGGTATCGTGACATTCTTGGTCTGCTTTACCTTCGGCTTAATTTGGGGCTCAGTCAGTGGTTATTTCGGTGGTACAGTCGACTTAGTCATGGAAAGAGTTGTGGAAATCATCGGTAATATCCCATGGTTCGTCATGATGACAATTATCATTCTTCACTTCGGCCAAGGCTTCGTCACATTCGCTATCGCCTTATGTGCAGTTAACTGGATTGGACCAGCAAGTAGAACAAGAACGCAGTTCTATCGATTTAGAGGGCGTGAATATGTTCTTGCTTCACGTACGTTAGGTGCTTCCGATGTTAGACTTATTTATAAGCACATCTTACCTAACGGCTTAGGCACAATCATTACTGGTTCTATCTTAATGATTCCAGGTGTCATTTTCTCAGAATCAAATATCGCTTACTTAGGCTTAGGCTTAAGAGGCTTATCATCATTAGGTGTTATCTTAGCGGATAACCAATCCGAATTATTTACACACCCTTACTTATTGATTTTCCCTGCTATCGTTATCGCTTTAATTATGATTTCCTTCAACTTATTCGGTAACGGTTTAAGAGATGCATTCAACCCAAGTTTGAAAGGAGAAGAATAATATGGAAAATAAAGAAATCGTATTATCCGTTAAGGACTTACGCGTTAACTTCTCCACAGACCATGGTTACGTCCAAGCAGTTAGAGGTGTTTCCTTTGACTTATATAAGGGCGAAACATTATGTATCGTCGGTGAATCTGGTTCTGGTAAATCTGTTACTAGTAAAACCATCATGGGTATCTTAGCCGCGAATGGTCGTATCGTTAATGGTTCGATTATGTACGAAGGTGAAGATTTAACCAAGGTTTCTGAAGATGAATTCCATCGTATCAGAGGCCATAAGATTGGCATGATCTTCCAAGACCCATTATCATCATTAAACCCAATTATGCGTATCGGTAAACAAATTACCGAAGCCATGTTATTAAATGGTAATCGTTTAAAGAAAATGAGAGACGACCTTGTCGCTAAAGAATTCGTCGCTTATAAAAACGCGGTTACTGAATATAACAGTGAATTAAATAAAGGTAAAGAAGCCGTTAAATTCTATAAGAGTGAAAAGAAAAAAGAACTCGAAAGAATGAAAAACGTGATTAAAAACGAAACCGATGGCGCTCTTTATGCTTTACGTTTAGACTACGGTCTAGAAAAAGTTAAAATCAAACATCAATATGCTTCTTTAGCGGAAGAAAATAAAAATAATCCAAGCGAACTTGCAAAGATCAGTAACGAAAGAGCTGAAGCCTTCAAGACCGCAAAAGAAAACTTCACCGCTAAAAAGAATGAAATTCGTCAAAACGCTTTAGCTAAGAAAGACGAGAATAAAGCTGCCATTGCTAAGTTAAAAGTGGAATTCAATCAAAAGATTAAAGAAGCTAAGACTAACAATGTCACTAATAAAGACGAATTAAAAGCTAAATACAAACCACTTATCGCTGACGCTAAAGCTAAATACTTAGCTAAGAAGAAAGAAGCTGATCAAGTGGTGGCAGAAGCGAAAG
Source organism: uncultured Caryophanales bacterium (assembly GCA_946414915.1). GTDB lineage: Bacteria > Bacillota_I > Bacilli_A > RFN20 > CAG-826 > RUG14515. The sequence continues at coordinate 14,677 of CAMKQK010000006.1, read as the reverse complement.
TTCAATTCGCTAAAGAATACGCTGATGAACTCGCTAAAGCCCAAGAACCACTCAATGCTATCAAAGCGGAAAAAGCCGCCAAGATTAAAGCAGTGGAAGAACTTGGCCTTACAAAAGAAGAACAAGCGCAAAATATTAAAGCCATTAACGAAGAATACGAAGCAAAAATCGCTACTGTCGCTAAAGAATGTGCTTTAAAAGCGCACGAAGCTGAACGTAATTACATTGCTAAAACCAAGATTACTAAAGCTGAAGCTAAAGAAAGAGCGCTTAAGATTATGGAAGAGGTTGGTATTGCTAACCCAGCCGCTAGATTCAGACAATATCCATTTGAATTCTCAGGTGGTATGAGACAACGTATCGTTATCGCTATTGCCTTAACCGCTGACCCAGACATCTTAATCTGTGACGAACCAACCACAGCGTTAGACGTCACCATTCAAGCGCAAATCCTTGAACTTATTAACCGCTTAAAAGCGGAAAGAAATATTTCCGTTATCTTTATTACCCACGACTTAGGTGTCGTTGCCAACATGGCGGACCGCGTTGCGGTTATGTACGCTGGTAAGATCGTGGAATATGGTAAAGAAGAAGAAATCTTCTATGATCCAAAACATCCATACACATGGGCGTTATTATCATCCATCCCAGACGTTGATAGTAAAGAAAGATTGGATGCCATTCCTGGTACTCCACCAAACCTTGTCTATCCTCCAAAGGGCGATGCCTTCGCTTTACGTAGTAAATATGCGATGAAGATTGACTTTAAGAAAGAGCCACCTTTATTCAAGGTTAGTGATACTCACTATGCAGCTACTTGGTTACTTGATCCAAGAGCGCCAAAAGTGGAAATGCCAACCATCGTTAAAACTCGTATTGAAGCTTCTTTAGCCGCTCATAAAGAAAGAGCCACTAAGAAAAATAAAGCGCAAGATAAAGAAGATATTTCCAATATCAGCAATCCACTTGAAACACATACAGTGGCTAAAGCTTCTACTGAACTTGAAATGGAACAACATTCCGAAGAAGTCTTGAAAGAAGCAAGAGAACATGCTGCAAAGAAAAAAGGAGGTAAAAAGTAATTATGGCTAAAAGAACAGTTACATACCTTCCTGAATTAGTGGAAAATAACATCGAATTATCAGTCAGACACTTAAAGCAATTCTTTAAGTTCGGTCATGGTAAAGGCGCTTTCGTCACTAAAGCCGTTCATAATGTCAGCTTTGATATTAAAAAAGGTGAATGTTTCGGTGTCGTTGGTGAATCTGGCTGTGGTAAAACCACAACTGGTAGAACTTTAATCAGATTATACAAAGCTACTTCTGGTTCTGTTTATTTCAAAGGCTATCGTATTGTCGCTGGCAATAGATGGAATGAAAAAGAAATCAAATGGAAGAGAATTAAAGCTAAACGTAAGATTGCCGAATTACAAGTCGAAATGACCGAAAGAATTCGCGCTCTTGCGGATGAACAAGGCAATGCCGACTTTGTCGCTAGCGAAACCGCTAAAATTAAAGCGGAATACGCTAGTAAGATTCAACAGATCAAAGAAGATATCGATGCCCTTGTTAAGTGTGAAAAAGAAAAGATCAAACAACATAACTACGACAATTCTCACGTCGATAAGAAGTTAATGTCTAAGATGCAAATGATCTTCCAAGATCCTGTTGACTCCTTAGACCCACGTATGACTGTTGAAGATATCATTCAAGAAGGTCTTCACATCCAAGGTCAATACAATAAGTTTGAAAACCAACAAAAAGTTAAAGACGCCTTAGTGAGAGTGGGCTTACTTCCAGAATATGCTTCTCGTTACCCACACGAATTCTCTGGTGGTCAAAGACAACGTATTGGTATTGCTAGAGCGTTAATTATGAATCCAGATTTCTTAATCTGTGACGAACCAATTTCCGCTTTGGACGTCTCCATTAGAGCGCAAATCATCAACTTATTGAATAGCTTAAAAGAAGAAATGGGCTTAACCATCATGTTCATTGCTCACGACTTATCCGTTGTTAAGTACTTCTGCGATAGAATCGCAGTTATGTACTTCGGTAATATCGTTGAATTAGCGAGCAGTGATGAATTATTCGCTCATCCATTACACCCATACACCAGAGCGTTATTATCCGCTATTCCTAAGCCAGATCCATTAAGTGAAAAGGAAAGAAAGAGATACATCTATAATCCTGCTAATGAGCATGATTATTCAAAGGAAGCTCCTTCATTACAAGAAATCATTCCTGGGCACTTCGTTATGGCCAATAGTGAAGAGATGGAAAAATACCGCAAGGTAATTAACGAAAAGAAATAAGACCGAGCACATTCGGTCTTTTCTTTTTTCTTTTGTGGTAATATTAAAATATGAAAAGAATTGCAGTATTTGACACTAAGAAGTACGACAAAGAAGCCTTTAATAAATATAGCGATAAGTATGAATTCACTTATTTTAAAGACTTATTAAATGAACATACCGCAAAACTCGCCAATGGCTTTGATGCAGTGGTGTGCTTTGTTAACGATGAATTAAACGAAAATGTTTTAAATAAGTTAAAAGAAAACGATATCCATGGTGTTTTCTTAAGATGCGCTGGTTATAACAATGTTGATTTACAAGCGGCTTATAGAAATAAGATCCATATCGCTAGAGTGCCAGCTTATTCGCCATACGCGATTGCGGAACACGCTTTTGCGTTGATTCTTTCTCTTAACCGTCATATTCATAAAGCTTATATTAGAAGCCGTGATTTTAATTTTAACTTAGAATCATTAACCGGTTTTGATTTACATGATAAAACAGTGGGTGTTGTTGGTACTGGTAAAATCGGTCGTGTCTTTATGGACATCGCTAAAGGATTTGGCATGCACGTTATCTGCTACGACCCATTCCCAATTCCTGATAGTGGTTATGAATACGTTTCATTAGATGAACTTTATAAGAGAAGTGACATCATCTCCTTACACTGCCCATTAACGCAAGAAAACCATCATATGATTAATCATGTTTCATTAGAAAAGATGAAAGATGGTGTGATGATTATTAATACATCCCGTGGTGGCTTAATTGATTCCAAAGCCTTACTTGATGGCTTAAAAGAAAAGAAGATTGGTGCGGTTGGTTTAGACGTCTATGAAGAAGAAGCCAACCTCTTCTATCACGATAATTCCTTTAAGATTATTAACGATGATGTTTTAGCCTTATTAATCTCTCTTCCAAATGTGATAATTACATCCCATCAAGCCTATTTAACAAAAGAAGCTCTTGATAACATTGCCTCAACCACAGTGAAGAATATGGATGAATATTTCTCTAACGAATTAATTGTAAATGAACTCTGCTACCACTGTGAAAAAGTGAAAGATAAGGCCAATTGTTACCGCAATAAGAAAAAACGTTGTTTTTAATTAGCGGTTTTTAGATTTTTAAACGTCTTATTATGTAGAGAGCGGTTAGCAATGCTTATTGCTTGCTAATTTTCTCGCGTATATAATAGGGAAGCATGAAAAAATTATTTGAAAAGATTGGATCTTTTTGGAAAAACAAGATTGCTAGAAGAATTACTATCTTTCTAGCCATTTTTGCTTCTATCGCTATTATTGAAAGTACCGCTTTTAATTATCGTGCTTATCAAAGTAGAGGCGTTAAGCAAGATATCGCAATTAGCGAAGTTATTACAAGTGACACCACAAAGAGTGAAGAAAAAGATAAAGATAATAAAACTATCTACACAATGAACACGAGTAATTATCCAACGTTCAAAGTGGAGTTTAGTGAACGAACTGAAGTTAAAACTATTTATTTTGATATTAACTTTGATGATCCAGCAGCATACCGCTACATGTTTGAAGTTAAAGGTGCTTATACCGATGGCGCTAGTCCTATAGTTATCAATTCTTCTGATAGCTTAGAAATCATTCCTGGTGATGAACACACTAAATACTTTGTGACTGATTTTAATCACGCTGTTGATAGTGTCACAATCCGCATGTTTAATGTCGGTAACTATGGTGGTGGAGAAAATCTTAAGTTTAGTTTAGGCAAAGTTGGCGTTAACTATAGAATCCCATTTCATTTCTCATGGGCAAGAGTCCTCATTCTTTTAGGAGCGGCCTCTTTAATCTATTTCCCAGTCTGTTTATTTAAAGACCGTAAGGAACAAACAGGTAAGTCGTGGAAGAAGATTGTTTTGGATGCATTAATGTATATCATACCAATCGCTATTGTTGTGGCCTTATTTGCTTTCTTTGGTCATTTTGAAAATGCCTTCTGCAATAAAGACTATGGTACCCAGATATCTAAAGAACTAGTGGATGCCTTTATGAAAGGGCATGTCTATTTAGATGAGAAACCAAGTGAAGCCTTACTAGCCTTATCTAATCCATATGATCCTAATATGCGTGGTGGGGTTTCCTATTTATGGGACCACTTGCTCTATAACGGTAAATACTATTCATATTATGGCATTACTCCAGTATTCTTGCTCTTCTTACCATTTAGATTAATATTCGGTCAGTATCTATACGATGCTTATGGTGTATTGCTATTTACGATTATCGGCATTGTCTTTATGACATTAGCCTATGACCGCATGCTTAAGATCTTATTTAAGGATAAACCTCTCCCATTAGCGATGAAGTATATCTTATACGCTTTACTGTTCTTAGGATGTGGCTGCTTATTTAACTTAACTAGACCATATTTCTATGAAGTGAGCACAAGTTCCGCTTATATGTGCATGATGATTATGCTTTATCACCTTGTTTCAGGCGGTATCTTATTTAAAAAAGAAGATAAGAAGTATTTTACTTACCATTTAGTTTTCGCGTCTCTATGGGGCGCTTTAGCGGTCTTATCGCGTGCCACAATGGCGTTATATGCTGTCTGTCATCTCATTTATCTTGGTTTCTACTTCTTTAAGAACCGTAAAGAGATGCAAAAGAAAGATATCATTCTCTTCTTTGTCTGCTCCTTAGTGCCTTACGCTGTCTTTGGTGGTATTCAATGCATCTATAACTATTTAAGATTCGGTTCCTTCTTTGATTTTGGTATCGAATACTCATTAACAATTGCAGACTTTAAGAATATGCCGTTCCATTTCGGTAATGTGCTTACTTCTTTATATAACTTCTTATTTGGTTTACCAATTCCTACCGCAAACTCATATTTCATGTATGGAGCGAATATTAAGTTTGGTGGGGCATATTATTTCTTTGAAACCTCATCCTCAGTGGGTTTATTCATCCGTATGCCAATCCTTTGGTTAGTATTCGTTTTACCATTTATCAATAAAGCCACAGGTAAAGAAAGATTAGAGCATTTATTCTTAAGATGGCTACCTTGTGTCATCATTCCATTTATTCAAGTCGCTATTACATGGCAAAGTGGTTATGCGACTAGATATTTCTCTGATTTTGCTTGGCCGTTAACTTTCTTTGCGATCCTTTTAATCGCTAAACTATATAGCAAAACAGAAAACGAAAGACTCCAAAAAGGAATATTCGGTTTCTTAGTCGGCAATCTTTTATTCTCGTCCTTTGTCACTATTTGTGTTATCTTTGTCTACGTACCAATGTTAACTCATCACGCCGGTGCATTAGACTGGGCATATACACGTTTCTATTATCATCTCGGTCATGAGCTGAACTTCTGGAGGTAGTTATGAAAACACTATATTGGATCTTCCCTTGCTATAACGAAGAGGCATGCTTGCCTAACTCTTTTGTAACAATCTCCGAAATGTTTAATACTTTCGTTGACGAGGAATTCATTTCTAAAGATTCTCGATTAATCTTTGTTGATGATGGCTCTAAAGATAAAACATGGTCCATCATTAAAGAATTATCCAATAAAGAAGAAAGAGTTATTGGTTTAAAGTTATCCCGTAATAAAGGTCATCAATACGCTGTGGAAGCAGGCTTAAGATACGCTTATGAAAAGAAAGCGGACTTTACCATTACCATGGATGTTGATTTACAAGATGATATTAGTGTGACTAAAGAAATGATCGCGGAACATTATAAGGGCAATGATATTGTCTATGGTGTCCGTAATAATCGAAGCACTGATAAGTTCTTTAAAAAGAGCACCGCGAATGCCTACTATAAGTTAATGCGTCACTTAGGTGTCGAATTAATTGAAAACGCCGCGGATTTCCGTTTAATTTCCTATCGTGCTTTAGGGGCATTGCTTGAATATCATGAGGCTAACTTATTCCTTCGTGGCTTAGTGCCACAAGTGGGATTCCCATCAAGCAAGGTTGAATATCGTAGACTTGAAAGAAAACAAGGCGAAACTCATTACTCAATGAGTAAGATGATGACTTTAGCCTTAGACGGTATCTCTTCTTTCTCAAGTAAACCAATCTCATATATCGCTAGATTTGGTGCCTTCTTAAGCTGTTTATCCGTTACTATGATGATTGTCTTTATGATTTTACATCTCACTAAAGTGCTTAATTATCGTATTGAATATTATCTCTTCCCTTCTTTAGCGTTAATGACGGGAATTATCTTACTCGCGATTGCCTTTATTGGCTTATATGTCAGTAAGATTAATATCGAAGTGAAGAAGAGACCACATTACTTCATTGAAGAAATAAGCGGTGAAGATAAGTAAAACTTATAAAGTATCTCAAAAAAGAGATGCTTTTTTGTTTATTCAAGTTTCTATATAATAAGCAACGTGAAAAGAGTAATTGGTTTATCAGCTTTATTAGTCGTTTATGCCGCTGCAATAGCGTTAGGTATTTTCCTATATGTTGTTTTAAGCGATGTAATGAATGACTACTTAGCAATATTAATTGCTGATGTCAGTGCCACTGTTCTAGTGTGGGCTAGTGGTGTGGTTCTCAAAACTGCTTCTGCCTATGACCCATATTGGTCGCTTCAAACGTTAGTCATCTATTTATGTTTATTAATTAAGAATAATAACTGGCACGTTGGTACAATTCTCTTATTAGCGGCCATTATCTTGTATTCCGCTCGTTTAACCATGAACTTTATTATTGGTTTCCATTCTTTAGGCTATGTGGACTGGAGATATAGAATGCTCAAAGAGAAAAGTGGTAAGTTCTACCAAGTCGTTAATCTCTTTGGTATTTGTATGTTCCCAACCCTCGTTGTTTATTTAGCAACATTACCAGTGATTGCCTATGCAAGTGTGGAAGCGTTCTCTGCTATTGATATTATTGGTTTAGCGGTTATTGTCTTAGGCACATTATTAGAATTCATCGCTGACACCCAAATGAAAGCCTTTGTGAAGATTAGAAAAGATCGTTCTGAAGTCTTAAATAGAGGTGTGTGGAAATACTCTAGACATCCTAACTACTTAGGAGAGATATCCATCTGGTTTGGTGTGGCGTTAACTTTAATCTTAAGTCACTTCAATTACTGGCACTTCATCGTCGGAGCGGTCGTGAACTTATTAATGTTTATCTTTATTTCCATCCCGATGGAAGAAAGACACTTCAAAGACTATAAACCTGATTACGAGCAATATAAAAAAGAAACACACATGTTATTAATTCTTCCAAAAAAGAAGTAAACAAAAAGAGTGGTGCGAGACCACTCTTTTACTTTGAGAATTAGATTATTCCGCAACGGCTTGTCTGCCAACTCTTTCTCTAATCTTGTTGAGTTCGACTAAGGCAGCAGCATCTTTTTCTTCTTGTTTAGCTTTTGTGGCTTTAGCCTTTTCTTCCATGGCTTGTCTTTGTTCAGGAGTCATGGCATCAAGTTTAGCTTGTTTCTTGGCTTCAGCATCAGCTTTCTTTTGTGCGGCTTTTTGATCAGCTTCAGCTTTTTGCGCTAAGAACTTAGCGTTTTCTTCTTCAAAGTTGAGGCCTTTCTTTTCGCATTTTTCTTTTAATTCTGCGACTCTAGCTTCTTCGACTAAACGGTTATTTTCTTCTTCTTCGAGTCTTAATCTTTCATCTGGTTCAATCCAGTTACCTTTAGCGGCTAAAACTTCAGCCTTTTGGTCAGCAACGATGGCCTTGTTGTCAACGTTGGTGAATTTTTCAACGTTCATGAAGAAGAACATGATAGCGATAATGACGTAGCAGATACCTTCAACACCGAATGATAAGAAGGTGTGTAAGAAACGTTTACCAGCATCGGAAGTAACAACGTTATCTAAACCGACGATGATACCATTACAAATACCACTCATAGCGACCATGATGGAACCATAGACTGCCATGGAGAAGCCGTCTGTACGAATACCGTGAACTGCTTCTTGGTGGTCTAAGATGTTCGCCATTAACGCTAAGGAAATATACATAGCTGGAGCAGTACCTAAAGCTTTAATACAGAAGGAAGCAACGGATACGCCTGTGATAGCATCTGTGTTGCCAACTAAGCCTAAGCAAGAGAAGGCAGCAGCAGCACCTAACGCAGCAACGATACCACCTAATGAAATGGCTTTAGATTTGGTGAATTTGGCGGCTAATGGCCAGACAAACACCATACCAACAGCGGTTGGAACAGCACCAACAGTGTTAATCATTGAGGAGAGAGAATATTTACCGGTATAAGCTTGAGAGAAGAATGACATGCCGTTATTCTTCATCATGCCACCGAATTGATATAAGAACCAGAAGGCCATGAGCATCCACCAGTATTTATCTTTTAAACAAACTCTGGCTTGTTCACCCATTGAAGCTTTCTTTGTTTCTTTAACTTCGTCGCCTCTGCTTTCAGCGTTCTTGAGACTTTCTTCAGTAATACGTTCACGTGTGAAGAAGTATTCTAATAAGCAACCAATGATTAAGGCAACGATCATGACAATCATTAAGATGAACCATTTTTGGTTAGCGGATTCACGAGTGACGTCGATGAAGTATTCATTGTCTTTCATTAAGTTTTGAACTTGGGTGAAGTCACTAGTTGTGACAGGCTTAACATCTGATAGTTGAACTGCGCCTGATTGAATCTTCTTAACGACAGCTTCATCGAAGAGATCGTGTGCAAGTGAGTATTCATTAGAATAACGATAAACAGGCATTAAGTGTAACATGTCAACGAAGAAACCGCCGAACATACCAGAAACACCAGCAGCACCTAATTGGGCCGCCATAACAGCAGTGCCTAATAAGCCACGTTTGCTACCGTCACGTGTGGATAAGTTAACTAATGCACTATGTGATGTGTAATATAATGGCCAAGCAAACGCGTAGAATAAGTTATAACCAACAGCGGCAAAGATTGACGCCATTAATCCACCTTCCATAGATGGGTTACCAGTGATGAGACCTTGAAGAACAGTTTCTTCTTTAGCAGCACCTGGAACTGGGAAGACGAATAGTAATACCAACGCAATTGCGATAACTGGCATACCTAATAAGATAAGTGGTCTTGCTTTACCAGCAAGTGATGGTTTTCTTTCCATTAATCTTCCAACAAATAAGTTACCAATAATGATAATGATAGAAGACGCTAATGGAATAACTGTTTCAAGCCATTTACCCCATGAACCCATGCCAATAACGTTGTGCCAATATTGGACTAACCAAATATTAACAACACCATTACAGAATAAAGCTAAAATAGGTCCTAATAAGTAACCCAATCCGGCTTCAGGGAAAAGAGAAACAGTTCTGCTTTTAATTCTCGAGCGCATCAAACGCGTCTCGAAAAAACTCTTTTTTGTTTTTTCAGCCATAATGACCTCCTAATGATATGTATCTAAAACAAATACTCTTTAATCATAAATGATTGGTTACCCTTATACAAAGTATTTTTGTATGTTTATTCATGGCAATTTTGCGATTTATTTATCTTCCTAGTGAAAAATTAGGAGAATTCTACTATATTTTTCATGTAGAACTATGCGCAACGATGAGTTTAACAAGATTGAAATAACCAACGACAAGCAATTACGCGGTCTAGAATTTGGCAAAACTCAAGATTCTGAGACCATATCACAAAAGGAAAATAAGTTACCTGAAGGTGAACTTAATGAAAAATATGTTGGTAAGACTATCCGCAAGCAAACGGAGGTCAATGTTCAGTATGCCAACAAAGCGACTGCTCCTGCTCACGGTTCCACAACTGTGACAAGCGCTACAACCGCTTCTAATATTGCTGCGACAACCACAACAGTAGCAACTGCCGCGTCAGTTGTAGCGGTAACCGCTGTAGCAGTGGGTACAGGTATTTCAGTTGTCCTTCATGACTATGCTTATAAATTTAATTATTTTGACGTTACATCTGATTCTTTAACTTATGAACTATATGTGGTCGATCATAACAATGAAAGACCTGATGGTGAGAGTTATGAAGAGTACGATAGACCAAATGCGGAAGAGAATGAAGAAGAATCTAAAGAACCATTTACTTTAAGAGTCTATAACCAAGCTTATGATTATTCCATCCCGACATTCTATGGTAGTAACTATGATTCTTTTGCTAATTTAAAACCAAACGAGGAATACCATATCGTCTTAAGTGAAAACCGTTTCGGTGGTGAAATTATCTTTGATGAACTATTTACAACATTAAAAGAGGATACCCGTGTATCTGAATTCAGAGGTGTTACATGGGATAAGAAGTGCAATTTCTTAACCATGATGATGGATGTCCAACTTGATTATCAAGATGACTATGAACTTTTCTCTGATTTCAAATTTAATCTTAAATCTGAAGTGATGACCGCGGATTCACCAGATGGTTCGCCTATTATCTCTTATGATTTAGTTAAAACAACTGAGCCTCAACAAATTAAGTTAGATAGTAATCAAGCATTCTTCCTTGCGCAAACATATGAATATTCATTTACCTATATGAAAGAGGGTGTTGAAGTTATTGCGGAAAAAGGCACAGTCCACTTCGAAGACAATAGTGGTGCTAAATCTGAATGGAATGAATTTGTCTTTACTAAAAAAGCAAACTTCATTAATCGCACATTTGATGTGCAATTAGACTTCGTGGATGACTTTAATGTCTTTGATAATTTCGTCTTATCTTTCTATATGATGTATGAACAAGAAGGAATGACAATTATTGATGAAAGAAGCGAAGATATCCCACTTCAAAAGACCACTGAAGTCCAAACTATAGACTTAGATGGTATTGAGATAATGTTATCTGATAGTTACCACTATAAACTTTCATGCGATTATTATGATGAATATAGGCTTTTAGATGAAGGCAATGTGACATTTACCGATACAAGTGGTGCGGTTAATAAATTCAATGAACTTATCTTTGATAAGAAAGCTAACTTTGACACTAGAACATTTGAAGTCCAATTAGATTATCAAAATGATTTAGGCTATCTCTATGGCTTCGAATTCATTTTAAAAGACTTAGAAACTGGTAACGAAAGATCATATTACTTAATGGAGACCACTGATGTTCAAACAATTACTGTTGATGAAATCGAACCAGGAACAGAAGATAATCCTGTCTATCTCATTGATATTGTTAAACACAGAATGTCTTATTCCTTTAAATATATGTATCAAGACGTGGAAAATGTCGTGGTATCAGGTGAAGAATTCAAATTCAAAAATTCATTAGTGAGTACCTTCCAAGGTATTGAAAGCCCATTAGATTTTAATTTCGATGAGTACTATGACGACTATCTATTACCAATTAAATTTACTTATAACGATGCTGCACATATCTATGAAGGCTTCGGCATGAAGGTCATGAAAAATGACGAACTATATGCCAACTTAGCGGTTGAAAACGAACGTCCTGCAACTCAATGGTTCTACGCGATTTTCCAAGGTATGGAAGGTCACGAAATCGAAGATATCTTAGATACTGAAGTAACATTAAAAGTCTTCGCCAATGTCCCTAGCGATGAATCTGACGACTTAGAAGAATTAGAAGTATATTCAGAAGAAGTGACATTCACCTATGGAAAAGAAAATGAAATCTATGATATTGATTTCGATAGTGGTGGTGAACCTGGATCTATTGTAAACGGACAATACGAAGTCAATTTCATGCCAATCTTTACTGGCGGAATGCATCGTTATGAATACACTTACTTAACATTTGAATGTGAGTCAGGCCATAAATACACAATGTATTTCAACATGACACAACCAAATCAATTAATTTACGAGACATTAAGTGGCGCCGCTGAATTTAATGAAGAAAACTTCTACGATGACTTCAGCAAACCAGTCAAGATTACTCTTGTCTATGACACAAACCACGAAGAATATATCGAAGACAATAATGGTAGTGGTCCAACAACCGAAATTGTCCCTGATAACAATCCTCGAACAAAAGTTATTCACGAAAGTTATTTGTTCAATATCCAAGTATAAATTGTTTTTCTGGAGGTAATTATTATGAAAAAGGAAACGAAAAACAGAATTATCAAATGGTCGCTATATGGCCTACTTGTCATAGCGACAGTACTTATCTTTGTCTTTAGTAACTCAATCTTTGGTGCGGGTTACAAAAAAGATCAAGTCACAGGTGCTATTACGTACGAAGTGAATCCAATGTTCTTCCAAGCTGATTTTGGCAATGCATTTGTAAATTATTTCTTAGAACACGCGATTCCTAACATTTTAAGAACAATCCAAATCGTTGGTGTGGCAGTGACATTTGCCGTCGCATTACATTACTTAGCAAAGATTGTCTTTAGAAGCAAAAAAGGTCAAACAATCTCCCGTTTATTAGTCTCCTTCGTGAAATGGGCTATTGCTCTTACCGCTGTGTTCTTCATCTTGGATGCTTGGGGCGTTCCTGCTACCGCGACATTAACTGGTGCTGGTGTCCTTGCTCTTATCATAGGTCTTGGTTCCCAATCTTTAGTGGCCGATATTTTAGCTGGTATATTCATCGTCTTTGAAGGTGAATTCCAAGTTGGTGATATCGTCATTATTGATGGTTGGAGAGGCGAAGTCAGAGAAATCGGTATGAGAACCACCAAGTTATTAGACGTCGGTGGTAACATCAAAATCGTTAATAACAGTGAAATCAAAACTATCATTAACCAAACTCAAGAACTCTCTTTAGCGAAGTCTTCAGTTTATGTTTCCTATAACGCGAGAATTGAAAAAGTCGAAGCCGTTATCGCTGATAACATTGAAAAGATTAAAGAAAAGATTCCTGCAATCGTCAAAGGCCCTATCTATATGGGCGTTAGCGAATTAGGCGAATCTGGTGTCGAATTATTATTCGTTGCGTACTGTAAAGAAGATGACATCTATCAAGTCCAAAGAGATATCAACCGTGAAATCAAAATCATGTTTGATGATAACGATATCGAAATTCCATTCAATCAACTCGTTGTTCATATGGGCGAAGATGCTGATCAAAAGAAAGTTTCACAACAAGATATTAGAAAAGCTGATAAATTCAACGAAGCACAAAAAGAATTATCACAAGATATCTCTGTTGATAAATAATTACCTCTTAACTTATAAATATAGCCCATCATTATGAACTGAACCCCGTTTAGTTCACAGGGCAAGAAAAAGCCTCCTAGCGTAAAATATCGTTAGGAGGTTTTTATATGGCTGGCAAAGGACAAAAATTTAAAAAATATTCCAACGAGATAAAGTTAGAAATCGCTTCCAAAGCTCTTGACGGAAGAGGATATAAGAGTATCGGAAGAGAATACCCCAATATTCCTATAAAAACTATCGAGAATTGGGTTCGAAAAGCTAAAAACAACATTGATGTTACTAAAGATAGAAGAGGATCTAACGGCAGACCTAAATGCAAAAATCTAACGTTAGAGGACTACAAAGAAAGGTACGAAATATTAAAAAAATACCAGGCCTTCTTACAAGCACGACGAGAGAAAAAGTAACGTTTATAACTATTCACATAAATGATTACAAATTATCCAATCTATGTGCGGCATTAGCGGTATCTCGTAGAACTTACTACAAGTATCGTGATTCAGAAGATCCTGATTATTATGAATATTTACTTATAAAAGAAATCTTCGATGAAAGCAAAGGCACATATGGATATCGTAGGGTGAAAGAAGGTCTCAAGATTAAATATGGTGTTAAGTTTAATCATAAAAAAGTAGCAAGAATTATGAAGAAATATAATCTCAAACCCGAATATGTTAGGAGGTTGGTGCCTAATATAGGAGCAAAGCGAATAGCGGAAAACATTCAACCAAATCTAGTTAATAGACAGTTTAAAACCAAAGGTTTGAATCAAATCTGGTGTACAGATATTACTTACTTAATATTCGGTAACAAGAGAGCATATCTATCAACAATCATTGATTTATATGATCGGCATGTTGTGGCTTATCAAATATCAAAGTTCAACAACATACCAATAGTAATTGATACATTGAACAAAGCTTTAGAAAAAGAAAAAGATGTACACGGGTTAATCCTACATAGCGACCAGGGTTTCCAGTATACATCCCATGAATACAAAGCCATTTGTGCTTCTAAAGGCATATCTATTTCAATGAGCCGAAAGGGTACACCTATAGATGATTCTCCAATGGAGAGTTGGCACGGAATCCTTAAGAAGGAGACTTTGTACAATAATAATATCACATCTTTAGAGCATTACATTCAACTGGTAAAGGAATGGATTGCTTTCTATAACTCAACAAGACTAAAAAACAGGAACCTTTAACGATTCCTGTCTTTAGGTCTTTTTTTGAAGTGTGTCCGTTTTGGGGTTCACTTCACTAATTCCGTCTCCTTTTTTATTTTAGAAATAAGTATTA
>CAMKQK010000005.1:0-42910 GCA_946414915.1 uncultured Caryophanales bacterium | reverse complement strand
AAAAGCAGTCCTTAGCCTTTGCTTTAGACGGTAAAGTCAGTGCGGTTTTAGGAACACATACTCACGTTCAAACTAATGACGCTCATGTTTTACCTAAGGGTACCGCCTTTATTTCTGATGTTGGTATGACTGGTTACGCTGACGGTGTACTAGGTTCTACCGCTGAAACTGTGGTTAATAAGATTATCTATGGTCAACAAAGCAAATTCCAAGTCCCTGATGAAGGTAGAGGTGTCTTCTCTGCCGTTGTTCTTGATATCGACGATATCACTGGACTTGCTAATCAAATCTTCCCAATTTATTATTTAGAAAAGTAGTATGAAAACAAAAATTATCAACACTCCAAATATGTTAAAAGCGGCCTCTCGTAAGAAAGAAGCCACAGTTTTTGCGCCTGCTTCTTTTGATAAAAAGGAAGAATTAGAAAGTATTGTTAAAGGCGAAAAGTATTACATCCACACATATGGCTGCCAAGCTAATGTGAGAGATGAAGAAACAATGCGCGGCTTATTAGAGGATGTCGGCTATCACTACACCGATAAACCAGAAGAAGCTACTTTAATCATTATTAATACATGCGCGGTAAGAGAAAACGCTGAAGATAAAGTCTATGGCGAAATCGGTAATTTAAAGCACCTTAGAGTAAAGAACAAGAATCTTGTCTTAGCGATATGCGGATGCATGGTGGAGCAGCCAGAAATCTTGAATAAATTAATGGAAACATTTAAAGAAATTAATCTTTATTTTGGTACTCATGAAATCGCTCAGTTATATTCCCTTGTTTATGAAGCAAGAGCCAATCAAGAAAGAGTGGTGGCTATTGAAAGTAAACCAGGTGAAGTTATTGAAATCGCTCCTGCCTGTAGAAACAATACCTATAAAGCTTACGTTAATGTGATGTATGGCTGTGATAAGTTCTGTACATACTGCATCGTTCCTTATACTAGAGGTAAAGAAAGAAGTAGACACTTCGCTGATGTTATTAATGAATGCCAACAACTTATCGATAATGGCTATCAAGAAATCACTCTTTTAGGTCAAAACGTTAACGCTTATGGCAAGGATTTAGACGAAGGTAAAGACTTCGCTGACCTCATGGAAGCGGTCGCTAAATTAGGTATTCCTAGATTAAGATTTACTACTTCTCATCCATGGGATTTCTCCTCAAAGATGATAGATGTGATCGCAAAATACCCAAATATCATGAAGTTTATCCATCTCCCAGTTCAATCCGGTAATGACCGTGTTTTAAAGGCCATGGGTAGAAGATATACAAGAGAATCCTATCTCGCTTTAGTCAAAGAAATGAGAGAGAAGATTCCAGGCTTAGCCTTATCTACAGATATCATCGTGGGTTTCCCAAATGAAACCGATGAAGAATTTAAAGATACTTTATCAATCGTTGATGAAGTGAAATATGAAGCAGCATTTACCTTTATTTATTCACCAAGAAAAGGTACACCCGCTGCAAAGATTACCGATAATGTTTCTAAAGAAACAAAATCTGCGAGATTTATGGAACTTGTTAAACACTTAGAAGTTCATATTGAAGAACATAGTAAAACTATGGTTGGCCAAACATTTGATGTCCTTGTTGATGGTGTTTCTAAAAACGATAAGGATATGTATTCTGGTTATACAGAAGAAAATAAACTCGTGCACTTCAAAGGCAATGAATCAATGATTGGTAAGATTGTTAAAGTTAAGATTAGCGAATCTCATACCTATTCCATGATTGGGGAAGTCATCAATGGATAAAGTCATTGAAAAAGCCAAAGAATTAAAGGCTTTGATTGATGAAACTCCAGAGATGAAAGAGTTTCTCAAAAACAAAGAGCAATACGAAAATAGCGAAGACGTGATTGAATTAAAGCACAATATCGCTAACTTGAGAGCCCAAGGAAAAATTAAAGAAGCCAATAATCTTAAAACTCTTTATGATAACCATCCAATAGTGGTGAATTATGAAGCTAGTAAAGACGCTTTATACGAACTACTAAAAACCATCCAATCAATAATTAAATAAATGCGAATAAAATCGCATTTTTTGTTATAATATTTCCATGCTTATAGTAATAGTGGGTCCTACAGGATCAGGCAAAACATCCCTAGCTTTATCGTTAGCGAAACAATACTCCGCACCAATCATTAATGCGGATGCTTTTCAAATCTATCAAGAAATGGATATTGGTACTGCGAAGGTAGAAAGAGATAGTGATGATTATAAGAAACACTATCTTTTAGATATTGTTAAGCCAAATCAAACCTATTCTGTTAAAGAATATCAAGAAGACTTTAGAAAGACTTATCTAGAGCTTAAAAAGAAATATCCAACTATCATCGTTTGTGGTGGTACTGGCTTATATATTAGAGCGGCTCTTTATGATTATGTTTTCGAAGATGAAGAAGAAGTCGATATTTCTGATTTAGAAGAAATGAGCAACGAAGAACTCTACGACTTATTAAAACAAGTTGATATGAAGGCTACTGAAACCATTCATATGAATAATCGTAAAAGAGTGATTCGCGCTCTTCAAATCGCGAGAACTCATAAAACCAATAAATCAGAAAACATTGATAAACAAGAACACGCTTTGTTCTTTAAAGATGAAGAAGTGAAGTTCTATTTTATCAATCCAAATAGAGAGCAATTATATGAGAATATTAATACCCGTGTCGACCAAATGTTTGAAATGGGTCTATTAGAAGAAGTTAAAAACTTGCTTAAAAAATATGACTTATCATTGACCGCAAAAGCGGCTATTGGTTATAAAGAAGTTATCGATTACTTAGAAAATAAATGCTCTTTAGAAGAATGCAAAGAGCTCATCAAAAAGAGAACAAGAAACTACGCTAAAAGACAAGTGACCTTCTTTAAGCATCAATTACCATGCCAAGAATTTACTTCTAAAGAAGAACTATTAAAAGAGGCCACAAATGAACGCTAGAAATAAATATTGCAAAATATATTTTGAATGGCATAATAAAGGACAAATGAAATAAAAGAGAGGTTCTATTTTTATGGGAAACATTTTCGATGTAGCAAAAATGATTAATGTTGATGAGAAATACCTAATTCCTTTTGGTTATGATAAGGCAAAAATCTCATTAAAGATTATGGACGAATTGAAAGACCGTCCAAACGGTAAACTAGTTTTAGTTACCGCGATTACACCAACCAAAGCTGGTGAAGGTAAAACCACAACATCCATCGGTTTACATGATGGCTTACGTTATATCGGCGTTCCTTCATTAGTTTGCTTAAGAGAACCTTCTCTAGGTCCTGTCTTTGGTATTAAAGGTGGCGCTACTGGTGGTGGTAAAGCTTTAGTGGTTCCAAGTGAAGATATCAATTTACACTTCACAGGTGATATGCACGCTTTAACAAGTTCCATCAACTTAATTGCCGCTTGTATTGATAACTCCATTTGGCAAGGCAATGAATTAAATATTAATCCTGAAAGAGTTCTTTGGAAAAGAGCCCTTGATATGAACGATAGAGCCTTAAGAAAAGTGACTGTTTCTGAAGGCGAAACCAAAGTCGCTCCAAGACAAGAAGAATTCGTTATTACAGTTGCTAGTGAATTAATGGCTATCCTTTGTTTATCTAAAGATGAACAAGACTTTATGGATAGAATCAATAACATCATCGTCGCTTATAGCTATGATGAAAAACCAGTCTTTTTAAGACAACTTAGAATAAGTCACGCTATCATGAAACTCATGATTACCGCGCTTAATCCAAATCTTGTTCAAACATTAGAAGGTAATCCTGCCATTATCCATGGTGGACCATTCGCTAATATTGCTCATGGTTGTAACTCCATTATCGCCACAAAGATGGCTCTTAAGCTAGCTCCAGTCGTGGTCACAGAGGCAGGCTTCGGTGCTGACCTTGGTGCAGAAAAGTTCTTAGATATTAAATGCCGTGTTGCTGGTTTAAAACCAGACGCAGTCGTTGTGGTCGCCACAATTAGAGCGCTCAAGATGCATGGCGGTCAACCATTTGAAGAACTCGCTAATGAAAACGTTGAAGCTCTTAAGAATGGTGTTTGTAACTTAAAGAAACACATTGAAAACGTGGGAAAATACGGGGTACCTGCAGTGGTTTGCATTAACCATTTCGCTAGTGACACCGAAGCAGAAACTGCTTTCTTAAGTAAATGGTGTGAAGAAAATGGTTATGACCACGCTTACTGCTCAGCCTTTGCTGATGGTGGCAAAGGTGGTGCGGAACTCGCTAAAGCAGTGATGAACATCCTTAACACTAAAGAATCCCATTATCATCCTTTATATGATGTCAATCTTCCAATCAAAGAAAAGATTGAAACCATTTGTAAGGAAATCTATGGTGCGGGAGAAGTTGTTTATACAGATGCCGCAAATAAACAAATTGAAGACTTTACCAAATTAGGCTTTGATAAGACTCCAATCTGTATCGCTAAGACCCCTCAATCTTTAACTGATGATCCAAAGGTCTTAGGCGCACCAAAAGGCTTCACAGTTACTATCCGTGAAGTGAGATTATCTGCAGGCGCTAACTTCATTGTTCCATTAACCGGTGCAATTATGACAATGCCAGGCCTTCCAAAGGTTCCAGCAGCGGTCAAAATGGAAGATGTTCCATACAATCAAAAACTCGATCACTAAAACTTTTTAGGAAAAAATTGAAATTCTCCCCCTATTTATTAAGTAGAGGGAGTTTTTTATGTCTCTATTAGTTATTAAAAAAGTTTCTAAGTTTTATTCCATTAACAAAAATGAGAAAAAGTATGTCTTAAAAGACATTACTTTATCGTTTCCTTCAACTGGTTTAGTTAGTGTTTTAGGCAAGTCTGGATGTGGTAAATCAACATTGCTTAATCTAATTGGTAAACTAGATAACCCTAGTGAAGGGCAGATATTTTTTAACGGGAAAGATATTTCCAAATATAAAGAAAAAGAACTCGTTATTTATCGTAAGAAAATAGTGAGCTATATCTTCCAACATTATCATCTATTAGAAAATCAAACCGCTTTATATAACATCATGCTACCCGCTTTACTAAATGGGGATAGTTTTATAATCGCGAAAAGGAAAGTGCTATCACTAGTGGATAACTTCTCTATAGATAAAACGTTATTGGATAAGAAATGCTCAAAGCTATCAGGCGGAGAGAAAGAAAGAATCGCTATTATGCGATGCTTTATTAGTAATCCTCGTCTCATTTTAGCGGATGAACCAACAGGAGCCTTAGATAAGGATAACGCAGTCTTGGTGATGGAATCTTTAAAGAAGGCTAGTAAATCATCGTTAGTGATAATGGTGACCCATAACGAACAATTAGCGAGACAATATAGCGACCGCATTATCTCTATGAGAGATGGAAGAATTATTGATGTAGAAAGAATTAACGAGACTAAAAACGAGAAGGTAGAAACAGTTACTAGAAAGAGCAACTCTAATTGGTATAACAAGATAATTGCTCATAACTTCACCAAGCGTTTTAAAAGAAATATCTTTTCGATTACTTCCTTAGCGATAGGGATAACCGCGAGCATGCTGATTTTTGGTTTCTCTACTGGCGCACATCATTCGATTGAAATATCAGCGATGAAGCAGCTAGATTACGGAGTGGCTTCCTTAAGTAAAGAAAAGCATATTAAAAGTGATGAATCACCAATTACACTTATTCAGACACTAAGAGCAAGTGAAGAAGAGATAAACGAACTTAGATTAGATAATGATTTCTTACATTATTGTTATTCCTATGATTCCCTTGTTTCTCCAGCCTTAGATACATATATCAATGAAGAGGAAATAAACGGCCTAACCTATACACCTATCTACTCTTTTTGCGATCAATCGATTGATAAAAGCCTATTAATTAATGGCAAATATCCCGCTGCTGATACATTAGCTCAAGTGGTAATTAATAAAACCGCTTATGACTATATTAAGAAAGTAACAAAGCTAAATCCTCTTGATACTTATATACGTTTAAAAGACAGTAGCACAGTTACTTATTACACAGAGGATACAGATAAACCATATATCATTGATTATTTTGTTTATGATCGACTAGTGGAGATTGTTGGTGTAGTGGATGAGCTCTCTTTCCTAAATACCCCTAAAATCTATTACTCATATAAGGCAATGGATAAATATATGTCAGAAACTTTGATGAACAATCTCTCTGAATATCTAGGGGAGATATCGTGGAAAGAGAGAATAATGACGGCTTCTGATAACGAATACATCGCTAATTACTCACATAGGTTATTTCTTAAAAGCATAGACCACGTGGATCGAATAAAGCAGTTTAAAAAGAGCCTTAAAGAGGACTATAGCCTTAATAGTAACGCTATCACAATTGAGGAAACATTATTCCAATTAGTGGACGCTGCTAGTGTGGGGATGGAAGTATTCCTTGCGATTGCTTTAATAGGAACAGTTTTAATTATTGGGGTGATATCTTTTGCTTCTTATAGTGAGGATATCAAAGACTCAGCAATACTTCTTTGTTTAGGCGCTAAAAGAGATGAGATAACCGCTCTTTATATATTTGAAAACTTCTTACTGGGTCTTATTGGTGTTGGTGTTTCGTTTTTAATAAGCGCATTAGTGCAAAATCCATTAAATAAACTAATAAAGCATTTCACCTCATTAGTGGATATCATCGACATTCCTTTTACTAGTTTTAAGGGACATGTGTTCTTATTTCCACTTCTTATTATCGTTGGAGCGCTTTTCGTATGTTTATTAGCAACATACCTTCCAATTTCCTTTTCAAAAAGAATCTCTTTAAAGGAGGAATTACAGTCTAATGATTAAAATTACTAACCTTACGAAGAGATACGATACAAGAGTCGTTTTAAATAATATCAATTATGAATTCCCTGAAAGAGGTATCTCTGTCATATATGGAGCATCTGGTTCAGGCAAGACCACCTTATTAAACTGCATAGCGGGATTAATAAGCTTTTCTGGTTCCATACAAGTTAATCATCATAATATCGAAAACCTCAATGATAATGACCTTAGCCAGTTACGACTTTCAACATATGGTTTCATCTTTCAAGATTTCAAACTCTTTGAAAGCGAAACAGTGATATCTAATGTATTGTTTCCTCTAGAAACTCTTTTCTCGATGAAGAAAGAACAAAAGTTAAGAAAGTGTAGAGATTTATTAACTCTTGTGGGCTTACAAGATAAAGAAAAACAAATCGTTAATAAACTAAGTGGTGGAGAAAAGCAACGTGTGGCAATCGCTCGCGCTTTAATAAATGATCCTTCTATCATTCTTGCGGACGAACCAACTGGGGCATTAGATGAACAAAATAGTAAAGAGATAATGAACATCATTAAAAAGATTTCTTTGAAAGCTTTAGTTATTATTGTTTCTCATGACCAAGAACTCACTAAGAAATACGCTGATGAAATAATTGAGATGGATAATGGACAGATTACTTCAATAACCAAACAATCTAAAGAACAAAGCAATAACAATCATTTATCAGTTTTAAATAACGGCATTCCTAATTCGAAAGGTAGGATTCCAGATTCTTTCTTGGTCAATCATACATTTCACACGATGAAACAAAAGAAACTAAGAACTGGACTTTGCTATACGATGACTTCGTTAGGATTAATTGGTATTGGTTTAGCTTTTGCTTTATCTTCCACAATCGCGGATAACATCAAACAAGCGTACAAAGAAATAGTGGATGATAATTCCATAATTGTGAGTTTGAAAGACAAAAATAGCTCTGTTCTAGGAAGATACGCTGCTAATTCTTACGAAGTAAATGATATAAGGAATACCTACAAAGAATATATCAGTGATGTTGGAGTCACTTATTACTGCAATTTCGAGAAATTCTTTAAAGATAGAAACAATCTAGCGATGATAAAAGGCTATAAGTACTGTGAAATACCTGGCTTCAGCGCTCGCCATATTAATGAATTTGAGTGGATTGAAGATATTGATACAACAATCTATCCAAATCCGATCGCTGGTTTAGAAGATGATGAAATCGTAATTTCTTTAAATTATTCAGCATTAAGAGATTTATGCTTTGATCTCCAAATAGAAAGAACGGTTACTTCCTTAAGTGAATATATTGAGAGTCATGATTTGCAGGTCTTTTTTGATTTAAGAAATGATGATTGGGAGTATAGCGATGAACAACTATTAACTGTCAAGGGATTCATATTAGATAACAATCTCAAAATCTTTCATAGTAACCACTTATGGAACGAATATATGTTTGAAGAAAGAATGAGATTTCCCACTAATGACGCTATTACAACTAAGGATAATGAGCCTTGGGTAATGAAGAAATTGTACTATCTAAAAACTAAGGAAAATCGAGACAAATTACTTAACCTATTATTAAATGAAAAAGAAATGGAGAAATATATCTTCGAAATTGCGGATGAGAATTATTATCCTTGGCTTTATTACGATAAGAAAATAGAAGATAGAAATCGCATCTTAGTTTTCACGAACACATTAGCCCATATCCCAAACTATCACATAGATTACTTTATGAAAAATGATAGTAATCTTTCGGTGCCTATTATTGGTAATGATGGTGGTTATTTAATCCATCCAGAAACACTGATGATGGGTTTTGCTAAAACGATGTACTTTTCTAAAAACGAAGATCAGATTTATCAGATTGTCGATAAAGCTACAAGCAAGAATAAAGACGGATTTTTTGAAGAAGAACTACCAAAAGGTGTTTTAAGTGGAAATTACGCAAAAAGTCTGCAAAACGGGGTTCAATTTGGAGTAATTGATGAAAAAAGGCTGCAAAAAGGCGCTATTCCAGAGTCTTTAAATGAAATTGTGGTGTCTGAAACTTTTATGAAGGAATGTGATATTCAAGAAATAGGCGAAACCATCTTTATTACTACTCCGAGAAAAGAAGTTGTTACTAATAACGGTGGACTAATTAGTGATTATGTTATTGTTCCTTTAAAAGTTGTGGGAGTTGTTTCTTCAAATAAGAATATGATTTATCACAGTAAGAATTGGACAACGTTATTTTATCAATGCAAGATTGGGATCAGTACATTTGATTTGCAAACTACTTCAATGGTCTTTCCATTAAAAGAATCAAAGCAAATAAATAAGAGTATCGAATTATTTAAAAAGGGATTTCCTGATTATAATGTGATTAACCCTCTTTCTGATATTAACGATAGTGTGGATACAGTCTGTTTTTATATCACAATTGTCTTAATTATTTTCTCTTTCATAGCTACGTTGATATCTGTGCTTTTGTTAACGCTTTGTAATTACCTCTATATTTTAGAAGGAAGAAAGGAAATCGCCTTGGCTAGATGCCTTGGAATAAACAAAAAAGAGAGCAAGAAGTTCCTCTATTATCATTCCTTAATTCAGTGTTTTGTTTCCTTTGCAGTCGCCAGTGTGGAACTATTCCTCTTTTCGGTGGCCGCTAATTTTGAAGTGGGTAACGCTCTATCAATGAGTTTTCATTTTTCATTCAATCCAATAGCGTTTCTTCCAATGCTGATTTTGTCTTTATCGATTGCCCTTATTTCCAGTGCAATTATGAGTGGAAGAATTAATAAAATTAATCCGATCGATGCCCTTAAACAATAAAACAAATTTTATTTTGTTTTGTGAATTTGAAAAATTTCCCTTATAATAGGTAGCGCATTAGAAGAGGAAAACACTATTATGGGATTAAAAGCAGGCATTGTTGGTTTACCAAATGTGGGAAAGTCTACACTTTTTAACGCAATTACTAATTCTCACGTTGAAGCAGCTAACTATCCATTCGCAACAATTAATCCAAATACCGGTGTCGTTAACGTTCCTGATGAAAGATTAGATTTCTTAACCGATATTTTTAAACCTGAGAGAAAAATTCCAGCCACTGTTGAATTCACAGATATTGCTGGCTTAGTCAAAGGTGCTTCCAACGGCGAAGGCTTAGGCAATAAATTCTTAGCCAACATTCGTGAATGTGATGCAATTGTGGAAGTTGTGCGTTGTTTTGAAAACGCTGATATCGTTCACGTTGAAGAGTCTGTCGATCCAATCAGAGATATTGAAATCATCAATTTAGAACTCGTTATGGCGGATTTGGATACTGTTGATAAACGTATCGAAAAGAGTGAAGCGAAAGCAAGAATCGCTAAAGACAAAGAAGCAATTTATGAAATGGCTTTATTAAAGCCTTTAAAGGAAGTTCTTGAACAAGGACAACCAGCTAGAAAAGCAAAACTAACTGAAGATCAAATTGCATATTGCAAAGTGAATTATCATTTACTTACTGATAAGCCAATTATCTATGTGGCTAACGTTGGTGAAAACGATCTTTTAGATTTAGATAACTGCAAGTTCTATCAAGACGTTTTGGAATACGCGACAAAGGAAGGCAATCAAGTCATTCCTGTTTCTGCACAAATTGAAAGTGACTTATCTGAATTAAGCGAAAGCGAAAGAAAAGAATACTTAGCGGAACTTAACGTTTCTGAATCTGGCTTAGAAAAAGTCATCAAAGCCACATATAAGTTATTAAACTTATCAACATTCTTTACTGTCGGTGCGGATGAATGCCGTGCCTGGACATTTAAAAACAACATGTCAGCGCCTGAATGTGCTGGTGTGATTCATACTGATTTCCAAAAAGGTTTCATCTGTGCGGAAGTATATCCATACGAAGCAATTAAGGAACTTGGAAGCGAACACGCTGTTAAAGAAGCGGGAAAGATTAGAACAGAAGGCAAAGGGTATTATCCAAAAGATGGTGATATCATGTTCTTCCGTTTTAATGTGAAGAAGTAATGAGAATTGGTTTTTCAAGCGATATACATAGACTAGTCGCTGGTCGAAAATTAATGCTTTCAGGAGTGCACGTGCCTTATGAATTAGGCGAGTTAGCGCATAGCGATGGTGATGTTGTTTATCACGCAGCTAGTGAAGCTATCTTAGGCGCTCTTGCTTTGGGTGACTTAGGAAAGCACTTCCCAGGAACACCTGAATATAAAGATATCGATTCATCGATAATCGTTAAAAAAGTGGTCGGAATGATGCTTGATGAAGACTATGAAATTAATAACATTGATATCTCCATCACATTAGAAAAACCAAAACTTGCTCCATTTATTATGGAAATGCGCCAAAATCTTGCGTTATTATTAAATACTTCGATAGACAACGTTTCCATTAAAGCGGGAACGAATGAAGGTATCGATGAAATCGGCAAGGGCCTTGCCGTTAAAGCGGACGCTATCGTCATGCTTAAAAAGAAAGGGGAATAAAATGGACATTATTGAAAATCTCAAACTCAAATTACAAGCTGCCCTTTTAGCCCTAGGTCAAGAAGCTGCTTTAAATGACATTGTCATTGAAAAGAGTAAAGATGAAGCTCATGGTGACTACGCGACAAACGTCGCTATGAAATTTTCTAGATTATTTGCCAAAGCACCACGCGATGTTGCTTCTATGTTAATCGAAAAGATTGATATGGAAGGTATCGACGAAGTCGAAATCGCTGGTCCTGGTTTTATCAACTTCTTTATGAAACATGATTCCTTACAAGCTTTTGTGAGTAAGATCATCTCTGAAGAAGATAACTATGGTCGTTCACCAAGAAAGAACCAAAAGATTAACGTTGAATTCGTCAGCGCTAATCCAACTGGTTTATTGCACGTTGGTACCGCTAGAGGTGCGGCGATTGGAGATAGCATCTCGCGTATTTTAGATTTCGCGGGTTATGATGTGACCAAAGAATACTACATCAATGATGCTGGTAGCCAAATCACAAATTTAGCCTTATCCATCCAAGCAAGATACAAAAACTTATTTGGTATTGAAGCGGAAATTCCAGCGGATGGCTATGCTGGTCAAGACATCACTGATATTGCTCAATCAATCAAAGATGAAATTGGTGATGCCGCTTTGAAAATGGATGACCCTGTCGCTTATTTTAAAGAAAAAGGCATGAAAATTGAGCTTGATAGAATTATCGATGACTTAGCTCTTTTCAGAGTGAAACATGATGTCTTCTCATCTGAAAAAGCCATCAGAAGTAATAACGCTATCGAAAAGGAAATCGAATTCCTCAAAGATTACGTTTATGAAAAAGATGATGCCTTATATTTAAGAACAACAGCGTTTGTTGATGATAAAGACCGTGTCATTAGAAAAGGCAATGGCGATTACACATACTTCATGCCAGATATTTGCTATCACGTGAATAAGATGTCTCGTGGCTTCGATAGCATTATCGACGTTTTAGGCGCCGACCATCATGGTTATATCAACAGAATGAAATCTGCATTAATGATGCATGGTTATTCCGAAGATACTCTCCACGTTGAATTAATTCAAATGGTGAGATTCTTGAAGAATGGTCAAGAATACAAAGCTAGTAAAAGAAGAGGCGATGCCATCACATTAAGAGATGTTTGTGAAGAAGTCGGTGTTGACGCGATGCGTTACTTCTTTGCGATGCGTGCTCCATCTGGTCACTTAGACTTTGATATGGACTTAGCTAAAGAACAAAGTTCTAATAACCCAGTTTATTATGCTCAATACGCTCATGCGAGATTATGTTCAATTCTTGAACAAGGTAAAGATATTCCTCTCGATGAAAGCGGTAAATTATTAAATCAACCATCAGAAATGGCTTTATTAAAACACCTTGCTGATTTCCCAAATGTGGTGAATGACGCAGCTAAAGATAAAGCCCCATACAAGATCACTAACTACGTTCACGCTTTAGCGGAATTAGTGCATGCTTTCTATAACGAATGCCGTGTTATTGATCAAAACAATAAAGAACTCAGCGGTTCACGTCTTGCTTTAGTTAAAGCAAGTAGAATAGTTATTAAAAACGCGCTCGCTCTTGTTGGCGTCAGCGCTCCAATACATATGTAGGAGGACATTAACATGTCAAAATCATTATTAGACCTCGCTTTCGATTATGTTAGCGAACAAAAACAACAAAGCAAGTTCCAAGATATCTGGGCTTACTGTGTTAAAGAAGCTGGCTTAAGTGAAGAAGAAGCTGCGGCAAAAGTCTCTCGTTTCTACACCAACTTAATGCTCGATGGCCGTTTCGTGACCTTAGGCGAAAATGAATGGGATCTCAGAATCCGTCACAAATTCGAAAAAGTCCACATCGACATGAGTGAAGTTTATTCCGATGTTGAAACCTTCGACGATGACAGTGAAGAAGAAGAGGAAGAAGCGGAATACAACAAGGCTTTTGAAGAAGAAAACGAAGAACAAAAAGATGAAGACTTCAACGCTGATGAAAACGAATCAGACGAAGAAGAAAAAGAGGATAACGAATTTTAATGTTTGAAGCTATTGTCTCTAAGATTGAGCAATATGATTCAATAGTCATTTTTGGTCACTTGAATCCAGACGGTGACTGTTACGGTAGCCAGATTGCTCTCAGAAACATTCTTAGACTCAAATACCCACATAAAAATATTTATGCTGTCGGTAGTGGGTTAAAAAAGTTTTTTGATATTATCGATAAAATGGACGTGGTTAGTGATGAAGTTATCACCCAATCTTTAGCGATTGTTCTTGATAGTAATGACCTCAAGAGATTGGAAGATCAACGCGCTGCTACCGCCAAAGATTTTGCAAAAATTGACCACCATATTGACACATTCACATTTACTGAAGGTCCTGAAGTTATTGACGATAGGGCAACTTCAACCTGTGAATTAATTTATTTGTTTGCTCAAGAAAATAATCTTGAAATCGATTTGATATCCGCTAGTGCACTTTATCTTGGCATGATGACTGATACAGCCAGATTCCAATTTGCTAGTAACTTTGTCAGAATGTTTGATATTGCTAAGCACTTATGCGAATTAGGGGTTGATCCAATTCTTCTTAATAAGACCAATAATCTTGTTCCAGAATTCACCCTTGATATTAAATCCTTTATTTATAGTCATGTTATCAAAGATAAACGTGGCATCGTTTACGCTGTAGCGACTAAAAAAGAAAGAGAAGCTTTAGGCGTAACTTCCCAACAAACAGTTGGTAACACATCATTACTCAGTTACGTGAGTGGTTATCCAATTTGGCTAATCGCTTCCGAAACAGACGCAGGCGGTATGCAAGTGGAAATGCGCAGTAGCATCCATAACGTGCAACGCATCGCTACACACTTTGGTGGTGGTGGCCACGAATTTGCCGCTGGCTTTACCATCAAAGAATTCACACAAGAAAGAATAGAAGAATTACTTAGCTTATGTGCAGAAGCCATTAAGAAAGGAAATGAATAATATGTGGGAAGAACAATTAAACGCCGCTATTGAAGCGGGTGTTAAAGCAATCGAAGGTATCTTAAAGATTTATCACAGCGATTTCTCTGTTGAAATTAAAGACGATAACTCACCTGTTACTCTTGCAGATAAAAACGCTGACAAAGTAATTAGACAATATCTCCATAAGAAATTTCCAACATATGCTTTCCTAACAGAAGAAAGTACTGATGACTTGTCCAGATTAGAAAATGATTTCGTTTGGATTGTCGATCCTGTTGATGGCACTAAAGATTTCGTCGCTAAAGATGGTGGCTTTACCACAAACATTGCTCTTGCTTATAAACATGAAGCGGTGGTTGGTGTCGTGGTCGTTCCACTCACTGGAGAAATCTATTACGCTGCTAAAGGTTTAGGTGCCTTTTACCGTAAGGATGGCGTCACAAAACGCATACACGTCAATGATAAATTGAATGATTTGACAGTTTATGAGAGTGTTTTCCATTCAAAGCCAGAAGAACAAGCAATGTATGAAAAACATAAAGATAAAATTGGTAGAGTTGAGAAGTGGGGTTCCGCTTTAAAACCATGCCGTATTGCCCAAGGTTTAGGCGAATTATCATATCGCTTAAGCGATGGCACAAAAGAATGGGATACCGCTGCTAGCCAAGTAATCGTGGAGCAAGCAGGCGGTGTTTATCTCACTCCAAATAAAGAACGTATGATGTACAATCGCAAGGATGTGCACAACCGTGAAGGTTACGTTATTTGCAATAGAATTGAAAATTTTCTCTTATAAGTTATAATAATTGCAGATTTCTAAACACGTGCAGTGTTAGATAAAATTATTTTCTTGGAGGAAAACCTATAATGAAAAAAACAAAATTATTTTCTGCACTCGCGATTTTTGCCGCGATGTCTTTAGTCGCATGTAGTGGTGGTAAAACATCAGCACCTGCTTCTCAATCATCTGGCGGTACAAAACCACAACCATCTTCAACATCCAAAGCTCCAGTTTGGGGTGAATGGAAAGTCACAAAACCAGCCACATGTGGTCAAGAAGGTGAAAGAGAACGTACAAACGACGCTGGCGAAACACAAAAAGAAAAGATTCCAATGCTCAAGCAACACACATGGACAGCGACACCAGTTGCTGCTTCCGGTGAAGGCGTTGAATATGAAGATATCGAATGTTCAGTTTGCCACGCTAAAGGTTTAAGAGTTGCCACAGCTAAAGCCACACTTAATGGTACCGATAAGGGTTATGCACCAGAAGGTTGCATTAAACTCAACGCCAAAGGCGAATCCATGGAAGTGAAGATTAATATTCCTGCTGCAAAGACAGGTAAAGTCTATCTCACAGGCGCAATGGACTACTGGCATGATGGTAGTAACAATAACGAAGGTAAATCATTCTCTTCCGTTAAAGACGATTCAAATACATGCAACTTCAAACTCGAAGTCAATGGTGCTGAAATCGATCCATCCGCTAATTTAGCCACAACATTTGGCGAAATCTTCCCAGAAGAAGCTGGCGAAACAATTAACAACGCTGAAGGTAGAGCAGTTCCATATTCACAAATCGGCGATGCTGAAGTTGGTGTTGTCTCTTTACAAGCCGGTGTTAACACATTCAAATTCACTAGAGTTGATAGTTACAATTTAGCCGTTAAATACTTTACAGTTGTTTACGCAGCTTAATTGAATTAATCAAAAGTTGAATATTTGGGCCTGGGCGCGACGCTCAGGCCTTTATTAATGCACGTGTTAACTACTTTTGAAAGTATGCCTATTGCATTTTGCTCGGGTATTACTTTATAATACGTTTAGCAAGAACACATATTCTTGAACAACTAGAGCACGATTTTATTGTGTGCTCATGAAAGGATTTTCTATGAAAACTAAAAAAATTCTTGGTGTTGCATTACTCTTAGGCACATTAATGCTCTCCGCCTGTGGTGGCGATAAGAGTGGCAGCACAGCCAAACCAGCTTCCAGTGGTAGTGGTAAAAACCCAACATCACAATCTTCCAGTCCAAAGCCATCAACTCCATCAACAGCTAAGTCCATTACTGTCGACTCAGTTACATTGGCTAACGAAAGTGGCAAGGTCATGTTAACAGTTTCTGGTACAGAAGCTAACTACAAGGCCGAAGACTTCAAATGGGCATGGGGTATCAAAGTTAATGGTGATTCTGGCGAATACGTCGTCGGTAAAGAAGCTCCAGAAGCTGCTGATTACACAGCTGCAACATTTGATGCGACCGCAAAAACATTTGCTGTCAAATTAAATTTAACAGACCTCACAGCTTTACAACCTGGCACATTCTACCAAGTCTATGGTGGTACACCAGAAGCTTATGACAACATTGCTCTTCCAGAAACACTCGATGCTAGAGACCAAACACGTCACTACTACATCAGAACAGACCAACAAAATTCTCTCCATTTTGACTCTGTCCAACCAATCAGCTTCACAAAAGCTTCCGTCGTGAACGTTGTTGCTGCTGATTTACCAACAGGTGTCACAAATGCTGGTCCATACCTCAAGTTTGGTGGCGCTAATGCTGCTAACTTAACAGTTGAAGCTATCGATGCATGGGTTGCTGATGGCAAAGTTGCTGGTAACTTCCAACGCGTTATCGGTGGTAACTATTCATTACACGACCACACCGCTGAAGAACGCTTCTACAAAGTTGAAGGCACAGACGTCTTCTTCTACTGCTACATCGGCTTCATTGAAGACGCTGAAGGCTGGCAAACACACTTTGACTGCGTCAGTGGTAAATCCGGCGCTAACCTCCAAATGGATGCTACATTCTGGGGCGATGCTGATCACACCTTCGTTATTGGTGAAGACACATACAGAGTCTACGCTGATAAGACCAAAGGTACAGAAGCTGAATTCTGGGGCTGCTTAGGCGTTACACGTAACGTTGAAGCTTAATCCTTAATAGCTTAAATAAAATGGAATCATCTTCGGATGGTTCCTTTTTTTATGTATTGCTCAAAATAAAGTGTATATTATTAAGATATAAAAACTTTTGATAGGGAGATTTATTATGGATAAGTTTTTTAATTCTTTAAGTAAACCCGCTAAATGGATCTTTGTCATTGGTGGGTTTTTCTACGCCACTTGGTTTGCTATTACTCAAGCCACAGCAATCGATGGTCAATTCGTTAGTGTTATTTCTAGAATGATTATTATGATTGTTGGCTCTGCGCTTTTAATTGGTGCGCCTTTATTAGTTCTTCTCAAAAAAGATGACATTGCTAAAATGCTCTTCTTATTCTTATTAGGCTATTGGGTTTTGAATCAAGCTCAAACATGGTTATCTCATGCTGAAACATTTACTACTTCACGTGATGGCTTGGCCGTTGCTTCTGGTATCTTCTTATTTATCGCTGGTTTAGGCCTCGTAGCAATCATTGTCCTCATTGCTTTGGAATTATTATTAAAAGCCAAGTTCTTACGCTTTATTAGCTTCTTAATAATGTTGGGCGTTATTGTTACTGGTTTTATCGGTGGTTTATTAATTGCTATCTACGCTGGTAAAATGGATGTTTTCTGGCCACGAGGAATGGATTTCTTAGTGTCTTATATGATTCTTCCAACCATTATTTGTTTTGGCTATTTATACTTCTTTGGTGCACCCGCTAAAAAATAGGCTTCTATTTGGTAAATAGCGGACTGTATTCTACCTTAAATAAAACATAAATGTGACCTCTTTCAAAAAGGTCACTTTTTATTTAAAGGAAAATAGTATACAATACCAAACTAGAGGTAATTTTTTATGAAAAACAAAAGACTAATTTTTAGTGCTTTGATGTTATTAACTATGGCTCTTACAGCCTGTGATGTTGGTGGCGGAGCTGAAAAAACAAGCAAAGATCCAGCCTCAACATCTGCATCTGATGATACAAGCACTCCTGCTCCAGGTCATGTTCATAGCTGGTCTACTGCTTGGAGTCACGATGCACAATATCACTGGCATGCTTGTGCTACATGCGATGAAGTTAATGACAAAGGCGAACACGTTTGGGATAATGGTACAATTATCACTCCTGCATCAGCGTATAAACCAGGCATCAAACAATACAAGTGCTCTGTCTGTGGCAAAATCAAAAAGGAAACTATTTCTGCAACAGGCGGTAATGAATCTATTGGTAACTTCTCATTCAACGATACTGAATTAAATACCGCTCAAGAAATCCATACCGCGAATCAAAAAGCGTATTTAGAATTCAATAAGCCTTATTACGAAATCACTAGTAATGACTTAAACAAATTCCAAGCCACAGGTGCTTCTTCATTAAAGAAAGCTAGCTGGGCACCAAACGCTGTGACAGTCAATTGGAACTATACTGCTCCAACTGGTAAAACAGTCACTGACTATACATTCGTTTATGGTCAAAAAGCGGACTTAGGTGACGCCTATCAAATCCCAACCAATACCACAACCAACTCCATTAGTTTCACAAATGCTTTCTTAGGTGATAACTACTTCAAAGTTATCGCTAACTTAAACGATGGTACAAAAGAAGCTTCTCAAATCAAGAAATTCAAAGTGACTGATCAAGCTCCAAGAAACTTAGATGTGGGTAATATGCCAAACTGCCGTGATATGGGTGGTAGAACAACTGTTGCCGGTGGCAAAATCAGACAAGGTTTAATCTATCGTACATCTGGTAGTAAATTCGATAACAGCACACCATCAAATGCTGCTGCAAAATCAGTCTTAAACGATTTATTAAGAGTTAGAACAGAAATCAACGTCGCTAACAGCACCACAAATAACGTTAACTTAAGTGGTGTAACTGTTGAAAATGCTTACATGGCTTATGGCGCTGTTCCATATTCCAACTTAGCGAGAAACTCCGCAAGAATTAGACAAGTTATGGAAATCCTTGCTGATGAAAGTAACTACCCAGTCTTCTATCACTGCCGTATTGGTACCGACAGAACAGGTATTACAGGCATCATGATCAACGGTTTACTCGGTGTCCCATTTAACGAAGCTATTCAAGATTATGGCTTCTCCAACTTCTCACCAATTGATAACCAAAGATACCCAGGCAAAACACCAGATAACAATGGTGATGATATCAAGAAATACATTGACGAACTCTTAGCCTTACCAGGCGCTAGCTTCCAAGAACAAGTTTACCTTGCTCTTCGTATGATTGGTGTCCCAGCTGCTCACTTAGACAGAATTATCGACATCATGACTGAAGGCACAAAAGCCACAATCCCAGCAACTGCAAACATTGGTCAAGGTGGTTCATTAACTGGCGCAAACAGAGAAACAAGTTCAGATTTCAAAGCTCCAGCTACATACTACGCTCTTTCTAATAACCAAGCTGCTAGCTACAAAGCAACATTCACCGCTGGTAAGAAAGATGTCATCGTCTACTTGGGCTATGAAGGCAATGTCACAAATAGCACAAAAGATAAATTAGCAGACGCTCTCTCCTTAAAGATTGACGGTGCTGAACAAACAATTGCTAATACTAAGAACTTATGGACTGCCGGTTTCGGTGCCACACAACAAGATAATAGAATTGGCTACATGTTCAATATCTTAGGTAATTACGATTTCACTGCTGGTGAACATACAGTGGAAGTCGGCGTTAAAAACGGCGAATTCAACCTAGCTACAATCGCTGTCGTTGACCGCGCCGCCTAAACAAATTAACTAAACGAAACAAGACTCTCTTAAGAGGGTCTTTTTCATTTATTTATTGGACAGCATACTTTTATATTTATAAAATGTAGTTAATAAGGGAGTTTACACCAATGAAAAAAGGAAAAATGTTTTTAAGCCTCACATTTTTATCGTCAATGATTCTTTCTTCTTGCACATTATTCGGTGGAGTAGATAAGAGTGAAAAATCAAGCGATGATATTATAGCGAGCGAAAGCAGCAGCAATCCAGGTGGCGATATTTGTATTACAAGCGCACCAGGACCTGCTCCTACTTCCTCAACTTCAAGAGAGTCAAGTAGTAGTCCATCCACAACAAGCAGCCATCCATCCACAACAAGCAGTCAACCTTCTAGCAGTTCTAGCAGTTCTAGCAGTTCTTCTAGCAGTTCAAGTAGTTCAAGTAGTTCTAGCAGTTCTAGCAGTTCTAGCAGTTCTTCTAGCAGTCAACCAAGTGACAATTCTGGCTTCAGCGGTATCACAAAGTTTAATGCACCTGTAGAAATCCATACTTCTGAACAAAAGACATATTTATCTTATACAGGCGAATATGACAAAATGCCTGCTGATCAATACCCAGATGGTTCCGCTCATAAATCAGATTCTTTACCAGTAGATCTTTCCTGGAATTATATTGTTCCAAATGGTAAGACGCTTACAAACTATACATTTATCAGCGGCCAAAAAGCTGATTTAAGCGATGGTTATTCCATAACAACCAGTAATAAATCATTAAAGTACTATAATCCTTATTTAGGCACTAACTATTTCAAATTAGTGGCTAATTTCTCCGATGGTACTAAAAATGAAACCGCGATTAGAACTTTTGAAGTTGATAGCACATACCCAAGAAACCTTGCTATCGGTGGTATGACTAACTGCCGCGATATGGGCGGTAGAGTGCTTGAAGATGGTGGCAAGATGAAACAAGGTCTCATCTATCGTACAAGCGGTTATAAATATGACTACAGCACAACGATCACTGCTGATGGTCAAAAAGAAATGCTTCAACATTTAAAAGTTAAAACTGAAGTTAACGTTGCTGATAGCACTAACTACAATCTCAAATTAAATGGCACAACAGTTAAAGATTTCTATATGGATTATAGTGGTGGTTCACATCACTTCTCCAGAAACGCTGAATCAGTGAAAAACTTCTTTAACTTATTAGGCAATTCAAATAACTATCCTGTATTCTTCCACTGCCGTATCGGTACAGATAGAACTGGCTTATGTGCCATTCTTTTATCTGGTTTATTAGGCGTCTCCCTTAATGAAATCTATCAAGATTACTTATTCTCCAATTTCGGTAAGATTGGTGAAAAGAGATATATAGGCACTAAAGCGGGTGCGGATAACATTCAAAACTACATTGCTGATATTCAAAAAATGTCCGGTAAGACATTCAAGAATAAAGTTTATAACATGTTATTAGCAATCGGTGTTTCTAAAACAACATTAGATACCGTCATCGCTAATTTGACCGAAGGACAAGTCGCTCAAGACAATAACGCAGGTCAAATTATTGCCCCCGCAAATCTATTACAAGGTTCAGGCGTGAGCGTTAAAACAGACACATCTGATAGAGACAATCCAAATTACTATTTCACTTTAAATAGTTCCTCTCAATCAGTGAGCTATTCATTCACTACAACCCAAGATTTTAAAGGACAAGTAGTGGCCTATCTTGGTAATGGTGATTCATCAACATCTAAAAAGATTGGTGATGCAATTAAGTGCTCATTAGATAACAACGATCTCACCACAAGAGATCAAACCTATTCCGACGCAAGAATGGGTAAATGTGGCTCTAGATATAATTACTATCCAGTTATCTTAGGTGAAATCGATATCCCAGCGGGTAATCACACCATCAAACTAACCGGTACATCTAACGCTATGAATGTTGGTGGTATTTATATCTTTGATGCTGCAAATGGCACTGGTGGCGGTGAACAAAGTGGCGGTGGTGAAGATTTGCCACATACCGAACACAATTACGTTGCACAAACACCTGTAACAAATAAAGCGGGTAAACAAGTAACCACGTATTTATGCGATTGTGGCAAGAAATATATCGCTATTAAATTTAGTGATTATTCCTCAATCGATGGTCAATATGGTAGTGACGGCAAGATTGGTGGCTCTAGCAAAGTGAAAACCACATTTAAGTGGGATATCCCTGCTAAAGCGGGTGAAGTCAAGCTTCAATTCAATATGAAACAATCTAGCTCAAGTGATGATCACTCTAACCACGTGTTCGATTCTTCACTATATTCTATTAAGATTAATGGTGCAGCGCAGAACATTCTCTTAGAAAATGGTAAGACATATTCCGAATTAGGCTTATCAACATCTGGTAAATACTTCGATATTGCAAGTTACAATGTTGAAAACGACACGAACTTAGAAATCGAGTTTGTGCATAACAATACTGATTACCGCTTATTATTCACAGAACAAGTCAGACTATTCTATTAAAAATAAGCACTAAAAAGGCGACTTTTAGTCGCTTTTTTTATACTTTCCTTAAATGAACCTTAAATCGCTTAACTATTGATTAAATCAGAGTATAATGATTATAGATAGTTGGCAAAGTTGAATATATCGATTCGTTTTTTGCTGACCACATATTTGTCAATTTGATTTAAGAAAGGGAATTTAAAATGAAAAAGACAAAATTTTTCTTTCCTGCTATAGCAATGGGTTTGCTTTTAAGCATGGGTTTAGCAGCTTGTAACAAACCAGCAGATAATAGTGGTAAAGAAAGCACTCCAGCAAGCTCTCAACAGAGCACATCTCAAAAAGAGAAAATCGTTGTTAGCGCAGAAGGCGATAAGAAAACCTTAGCGTTGAACGAAACAGTGAAATTAAGCGCTAAAGTGGGCGAAGCCGCACTTGATGGCGTTACATGGTCTACATCTGATGCAGCAATTGCAACAGTAAATGAACAAGGTGTAGTCACAGCCGTTGGTTATGGTCAAGCTACCATTACTGCGAAAAAAGATGGCTACAACAATGGCACAATCGCAATTAATGTTCCAAGACCAGCAGCTTCTGCGACATTCGATTTAACAACTGCTGCTGAACACTATTCCGCTGACGGTTGGTGGGAACTCGGTGGTGGTGGCATGTTTGCAATGCAAACCATCAATGGTTGGAACCCAATCGCACAAACCGCTTCCTGGGGTCAACAAGAAGAAGAATCAGATACATTTATCGGTGGTTTTGGTACCGGTGATAAAGAAACAGTTAAATTTACCGCAAGCAAAGCTGAAAAAGCCGAATTAATGTTAAACATTGGTAATAGTGATGAAGCCGTTTTAGCGGAAATCATGACTATCAAACTCAATGGTACCGCTATTAACTTAGAAGGTAAGACATTAGAAGCACATCCTGGCCAATTTGGTAATGATCTTGCATTTGATGATCTTTCATTAGGTAACTTAGATTTAGCCGCTTCTAATACACTTGAATTTGAATTCTTGAAAGACACAAACATCTTCTTAAATGAAGTTGCTGTTTACGCAAAAGAAGCAACAGTAGCATTAACAAATCCTGCTGCTAAACAACAAATCGAAGTCGTTGAAAACAAATTAGAAGTCATCGTTGGTCAAACAGTTAGTATCCAAGTTAAGAACAATCTAGCTGGTGTCTCCTATGCATCAGTCGATGCTGAAACTGCATCAGTTGATGATAAGGGTGTTGTTACCGGTGTCAAACAAGGTATTACAAACATTACAGTTAAGAAAGAAGGTATGTACTCAGTTAGAGTCGAAATTACCGTTAAACCTGCACCAGTTGCTGGTCAAATCTTAGTCGAAGCTGAATTAGCTGAAGAATTACAAGCCGAAGAAAAACCATCTGGCGTTATGGTTCAACAAGATGGTGGACAATGGGGTGGTAGCGCAGTTCACAGTGGTAGTGCTTACGTCATGTTCTATGGTGTCGAAGGTGAATTAACTCTCACATATAAATTCACTGCTCCAAGCGCCGCTACAATGGCGTTATCTGTTGTCGGTAGTGCTCCAATGAGCTTTGGTGGTGAAGCTGCTGCATATCCACTCTCCTCATTGAACCTCAAGCTCAATAATGCTGCTGTTACAGTTCCAGCTACTGCTGAATTCCCAGCACCAGAAGGCTGGTCAGCTACAATGGAAGATATTACTGTTGGTGATGTCGCAGTTAAAGCTGGTGAAAACGTTCTCACCATCACATTATCTGAAACATTCCCAAGCTTAGACGTTTTCAAACTCTCAGTGAAATAATAAAAAAGTTTCATAAAAATCCGGGAAGGGTCTGGTTCGCCAGATCCTTTCTTTTTGTTGTATTTGGTTTTGTGAAAAAGTTAAACATATGCAAAAATAGAATTAATCGAGGAAACTAATATGAAAGATTTTGTTTTGCACAATGGTGTCAAGGCACCTGCTTTAGCCTATGGTACATGGTTAATTAAAAATGAAAACGCTGCGAATTGTGTGAGAATGGCCTTAGATGCTGGCTATCGTCATATCGATACCGCACAAGCTTATGGAAACGAAGAAGGCGTTGGCCAAGGAATTAGAGAATCTGGCCTCAAAAGAGAGGACGTGTTCATTACTTCTAAGATCAAAGCGGAAATTAAGTCCTATAAAAAAGCCAAAGCATCCATTGATGAATCACTCAAAAAATTAGGCGTTGATTATATTGATTTAATGCTTATTCACTGCCCACAACCATGGGCCTTATTTAGAGGACCATTTAAGTATTACAAACAAAACATTCAAGTGTGGAAAGCCATGGAAGAAGCCTACAAAGAAGGAAAGCTCAAAGCAATTGGTGTTTCTAATTTCTTGGTTAAAGATTTAGAAAACATCATTAATAACTGCGAAATTAAACCAATGGCAAACCAAATTCTTTTACATATTGGCGAAACACCTATCGATGTTATCAAGTTCTGCCAAGAAAACGATATTGTCGTAGAAGCTTATTCTCCAATCGCACATGGCAAGGCTTTAAATAATAAAACAATTCAAGCGATGGCGGATAAATATAAGGTATCAGTGCCACAGTTATGTATCAAATACACACTCCAATTAGATACTATCTCTATTCCAAAAGCATCAAGCAAAGAGCATATTGAAGACAACATGAAACTTGATTTCGTAATTAAAGAAGAAGATATGGTTGAACTCATGAAACTCAATCGTATTGATTATGGTGCGGATGCTTTCTGGCCAGTTTTTAGCAAGAAGAAACAAGGCTAAATAATTGCTTAAATAACAATTATTATTGATTGCCAATCTAACAAGAGTAAAATATTGGCGAGGATTTAGTTATGGAAGAAATTAACAACTTTATCAAAACCATCATGGAGAAAGACTTAGAAGAAGGCCGTGTGAAAAGCATCGTGACCAGATTCCCTCCTGAACCAAACGCCTATTTACATATCGGTCACGCTAGAGCGGTCATTAATGACTTTGAACTCGCTAAAGCATTCGGTGGCTATACCAATTTAAGATTCGATGACACTAACCCTGTTAACGAAGGCGCTGAATACGTCCAAGCAATTATCAATGATATTAGATGGCTAGGCTATGAACCAAAAAACATCTTCTTTGGTAGTGATTACTTTGAAGAACAATATAATAGAGCCGTCCTTTTAATCAAAAAAGGCTTAGCGTATGTTGATGATTTATCCGCGGATGAAATTACTGAATACCGTGGTACCTTAACTGAACCTGGTAAAGATTCTCCATATAGAAATAGATCCATTGAAGAAAACTTAAAATTATTCCAAGAAATGCGTGAAGGCAAATACGGTAATGGTGAAAAGACATTAAGAGCGAAAATCGATATGGCTTCACCAAATATCAATATGCGTGACCCAGTCATGTATCGTATTTTACATGTCCCACATC
This sequence comes from uncultured Caryophanales bacterium, assembly GCA_946414915.1. Lineage (GTDB taxonomy): Bacteria > Bacillota_I > Bacilli_A > RFN20 > CAG-826 > RUG14515. The sequence goes on along the minus strand of CAMKQK010000005.1, from coordinate 17,052 downwards.
ATAGACAAGGTACAAAGTGGTGCATTTACCCAATGTATGACTTTGCTCACCCATTACAAGACGCGATTGAAGGTGTTACCCACTCCATGTGTTCCTTAGAATTCGATAACCATCGTCCTTTATATGACTGGTTTGTCGAAAAATGTGAAATGCCAAATGTCCCACATCAATATGAATGGGGCAGATTAAATATTACTAATACTGTCATGTCCAAGAGATATCTCCGTCAATTAGTTGATGGTGGTTATGTCACTGGTTATGATGACCCACGTATGCCAACACTCGTTGGTTTAAAGAGAAAAGGTTTAACTCCAGAAGCCATTAAGAACTTTATCGTTTATACAGGCTTATCAAGAATTAACAGCACCACAAACGCAGAAAACCTTGATAACTTCCTTAGAGAAGAATTAAAGCTTAAAGCTACACGTCCAATGGCGGTCTTAAACCCATTAAAAGTTGTCATTGATAACTATCCAGAAGGTCAAATTGAATACTGCGACGCTCCAAACAATATGGAAAACGAAGAATTAGGCAGCCGTCAAATTGCCTTTGGTAAATATTTATATATTGAACAAGACGACTTCATTGAAGAAAAACCAAACCGTAAATGGAAGAGATTATCAGTTGGTGATGAAGTCCGTTTAATGCACGCTTATTTCATTAAATGTAATAGTGTGGTTAAAGATGCAGATGGCAAAATCGTTGAAATCCATTGCACATATGACCCAGAAACCAAATCTGGCAGTGGTTTTGATGCGAGAAAACCAAATGGTACAATCCATTACGTTGAAGCCACTACAGCCTTAAAAGCGACATTTAATTTATATGAACCATTAGTGTTTGATGAAACTGAAGAAACAAAAGGCAAAACATTCATCGAAAGATTAAATCCAAACTCTTGGGTTAAACTTGAAGGTTTTGTTGAAGCCTCTTTAGCGGATACCAAGCCGTTAGATCATTTCCAATTTATTAGAACAGGCTATTATTGCACTGATAAAGACTCCACGAAGGACAATCTTATCTTTAATAGAACATGTCCTTTAAAGTCCTCGTTTAATCAATAAAATTCCGTGTTTCACTTACATTAAAAAAATAAAAATGACATAATATTAATGTATATGTCAGGTTTTAATGTAAACGATGAAGTGATTCATTGCCGAGAAGGTTTGTCGACGATTATCGACGTCAAATCAATGAACGACAAAGATTATTTTTTGGTGCAAGTAAATCGCGAAAGTAGCGAGACTATTTATGTGCCCGTTGATTCCGCTGATAGCATTATCCGTAAGATTATGTCTATTCAACAAGCTGATGAGCTACTTCAATACATTAAGAAGATCAGCAAAGACTTTAATACAAATACAAAGCAAAGAAGAGATGCTTATAAAAAGAGACTATCTTCTGGTAATGTGAAGGATATTGCCTATCTATACCGTCAATTATATTTTTATAAGAAGATGGGCGCAGAACAAAACACCGAGATCAAGCTTGGACCAGTTGATTTAGATATGCTTAACTATGCAACTAACATGTTGCTTGATGAATTTACCATTACTTATAACAAACCAAGAGAGATGATTTCTGATTTTGTTGAACAAAGAATTTCGTCTTTATAAGTTAACCCACTTTAATATTTCATTATAAAGTACGTCAACAGAAGAAATAGTGGTGTCCTCAGGACACATTTTTTCTAGTTCTTCTTTAGTTCTATAACCATAGTTAACTAATAAATAAGGTAGGCCAGCATTAGTCGCGCTTTCCTTATCAATGTTAGTATCGCCGATATAGAGGCAGTCCTCTTTATTAATACTATTTTCCTTAATTATTTTATTAATAAGATATGGGTCTGGTTTTTTAGGATGGTCTAGGTAAGAACCTTGTACGATATTAAAGAGATTACCAAACTCTTTTCTGATGATTTTATTAGTCAAATCATTGTCCTTATTAGAGACCACTGCTAGACGTACTTTATCATGTAGCTTTTCTAGCAGTTCCTTAATACCAGGATATGGTTTTGTATAATCAGCGTAATGCTCTAAATAGTAGGTCTTGAAGACATTAAAAACCTTAAGACGTTCATCGTCATTTAGGGAGGATGGGGTACATCTTTTAATTAATACAGTTGTGCCATTTCCGATGGCTTTTCTGACAAATTCTAAATCCTTTTCAGGCAGATTATAAAAATTTAAGCCGTGATTTACAGCGTTTTTCAAATCTTGGAGTGTATCTAGAATCGTGCCATCAAGGTCAAAAATAACAGTTTTCATTATTTGAGGTTCTTAACAACATTAATTACGTCTTCATTAAAGACTAAATCACACATATTATCGTATGAAGTAGATTCTTTATTGATGACCACTAAATAGCGGCCTTTGAAATAACGAATAAAGCCCGCTGCTGGATAAACTTTTAACGATGTGCCAATCACAATCATTACGTCGCAAGTCATGATGGCGTTGATTGATCTAGAGATAATATCTTCATCTAAAGATTCTTCATATAAAACAACATTTGGTTTAATAATTCCTCCGCACTTATCGCACACAGGAACTCCTTTAGAATTTAAGACATAATCAAGACCAAATAATCTGCTACATTTGGTGCAGAAGTTTTGATGAATTGTGCCATGTAACTCATAAACAATCTTTGAACCAGCTTTTTGATGAAGGCCATCGATATTTTGCGTAACAACAATAACGTTTTTACCCTTCTTTTCTAAATCTGCAAAATACTTATGAGCGGCATTTGGCTGCGCTTTTGGATAACACATTTTGTCCTTATAGAATTCATAGAACTCTTCGGTGTAGTTCTTGAAAAATGAATGAGAAATGATTTCTTCTGGTGAAGCTTGGAACTTAGTCTTTTGATTATAAATGCCATCAGCACTTCTAAAATCAGGAATACCACTTGGTACTGAAATACCAGCGCCGGTGAACACAACTATTTGTCGAGCATCATCAATAATTTTTTGTAAAGTTTCGTATTTGTTTTCCATGTCACTATGATAGCAAGATTGCTTTGATTTGTGTAAGGTAATAATTAATTATCCCTATATGTAAAGAAATATGTGCAAAGCCCTGTCTAACGTGTATAATACACGTGGGACAGTGATTGTCAGTTATTTATATCTATATGGGAAAATTAAGATTTACTCTCGCTTATTTGCTATTCTGGGTCATAATTGCTTTTTCGTGTTTACTCGCGGAAAACTTTTCCTTATTGACTAACGATCATATGGGTGGAATGCAAAGCGGATCTATTTTCATGCTTTCATTTTTCACCATCTTGCTTCTAGTTTTTTATTACATCCTTGAGCGCAAACATAACAAGATTAAGATAGACACCATTTTGCTCTGTATTATTGCTACGTTTGGATTAATTTCAATATTCACTGTTTGCTTGCAACCTGCTAGAACATTTGAGGATGGTATTGGTGGTGCAGTAGGCACAATCTCATTTACTGCAGAACAAAAATTCTCTTATGTTTTACAGATTATTATTTGGTGTGCTGTTTTATATGGCGTTTTATATTCCATTACGAGATATTCAATTTCTAGAAAATGGCTCAAATGGTTAGCCTTCATTTATATTGTTGGTCTATTCGTTTGTGCTTTTGCTGATGTCTTTATGGAGGCTAACAAGATTGCTGGTATCTTTAACGGCAACTATCAAGGTGACATTCAATTTATTATTTATAACTCAAACGTCTGGGGACACCTTCTTCTGATTGGTGTTCTTAGCTGCATTGTTTTGTGCTTAAAGCGCTTCAAAATTTATTACTATATTCCAATGATTTTCTTTGTGGTGATGATTGTCTTCACTTCATGCGCTACAGCAACATTTGTTTCTCTAGTTGTTACCATTGCCTATACAATCTTTGAAATCATTGCGATGTTCTATAAACAACGTAAGAAGTTAGTGACTTACTTATTTGCCTATATCGGTGGCATTATCGTCTTTGTCTCAGTATTCGCGTTGATGGTCATTGTTAACGTAGATGTTTTCTCTAACTTCTGGAACTTCATATACCGCGAAATTATCCATAAAGATTACAGCACTTTGACATCAAGAACGGGCATATGGGCATCGGTTTTCGGTCTATTAAGTAAGAATCCATTAGACTTCATCTTTGGCCTTGGTTATCGAACAGGTAACGCTATCTTTACTACTTACTTTATGACATACCGTGATCAATATTTCGCTATTAGAAGTACACACAATGGCTTAATGGAAATCTTCCTTAGACATGGTTTATTAGGTGTTATTTCCTATATCGCTTTATTATCAACATTCATCTTTGGTTTGGTTAGTTTAATTAAGAAAAAACAATACCGTGTCGCTTATCTTTATTCCTTATGCTTCTTTGGTATCTTGGCACACAGTATTGCGGAATCCACAACGTTCTTTACACCAAACATAGGGGGTACGTACATCACTTTACTGTTCTTCCTCCCTGTCGCTAAAGAAACAAAATATGATCGCTTAAAGCTTTTAAATAAAGACTTGCAAGAAACTGAAATCAAACAGAATAAAGTCACTTCGCTTAATGTCTGTTATTTCATCAATAGTGTTCTTATCGGCCTCTTGTTTGCGTCCGCGAGTGTATTTTTATGCACAGGCATTGTGAAGCATCAGGCGGAAGTGTTAACATATGCGTGTATCATCATCGCGTTAGTCGTGGGTATATTCGTATGTCCAACCGTGGCCGCGCTTAAAAATAAAGAGTCGGCTAAAGACGCATTCAAGTACACTTTATTTAGACCAATTATCGATGCGAAATTACCAATCGCAATTACTATCGCTCTAGCAGTTATTTCCGAAGTCATCTTCCAAGCATTCTTCCACTTAGATATGTTTGCGAGGATTGTCTTTGTGTTATATGTCTTTGCCATTTATAGTTTGACTCACTTGAGTCTCTATAATGTCAATCAATGTCCAGTATTAGATGAAGCGAATAATCGCTTTACAAAGTTATTAAGAAAAGTCAGTAGTGAGGTGCCATATGAGTAAAGAGGAAACAGGTATCAAAATCATCACTAGCAATAAGAAAGCACATTTCAATTACTTCCTTAGTGAGTTCACCGAATGTGGCCTTGTTTTAGTGGGCACTGAAATCAAGTCTTTACGCATTCACGGCTGCTCGCTTAACGACGCATATATCGTGATTAGAAATGGGGAGATGGAAGTCATTAACATGCACATCAATCCATACGATAAAGGCAACATCTTCAACCATGATCCTTTAAGAGCAAGAAAACTCTTACTCCACAAAAAGGAAATCAGATGGTTCGATGATAAGCTCAAACGCGATGGCTATACCATCGTCCCAACTCGTGTCTATTTGAAAAAAGGCAAAGCAAAGATTGAGATTGCTTTAGCAAAAGGTAAAAAGCTTTACGACAAACGTGAAACTATTAAACAAAGAGACATCAAACGCAGCATTAGAAACGGAGAAGATTAATATGGGCAAAATTGATTTAAATACTTACTTCGACAAAGTCGGTCATGGTGAATACCAAAGGGATAACTTTGATTCCTTTTTAGCAAAAGTCAATTTTGCTTACAAAATTCCATCAATCCATATTGCTGGTAGTAATGGTAAAGGTACCACTGCAAACTATTTAGCGCACATCTATCGCGCTCAAGGGTATAAGGTGGGCTTATTCACTTCCCCAGCATTACAAGTGGTTAATGAAATGATTAATATCAACGGTCAAGACATCACAGACGATGAAATGATCGGTATCATAAATGAATTCTCAAAGTACATTGATAAATACTCATTGTCACCATTTGAAATTCAAACATTTATCGCCCTTACTTACTTCCAAAGAAATAAGTGTGATATCGCGATTATCGAATGTGGTATGGGTGGAGAAATTGATGCGACAAACATCTTTACTCCAGTCGCCTCGGTCATCACTTCTATCAGCCTTGAACACACAGCTTTCTTGGGCCGTTCCATCTGTGAAATTGCTTACCAAAAAGCCGGCATTATTAAAGAAGAAGTTCCAGTCATTACTGGTATTTTAGATGAAGAAGCCATCAACACAATCGTGGAGGTTGCTAAGGAAAATAGATCCCAATTATCAGTAGCGGTTGACCCTGCAAAAGTAGTGTATGAGAATAAAGGCTTTAACTTTGCCTATGGTACACTCGCTGATTTAAGAATTAACTCCGCTGCAACATACTCTCTTAAAGATGCTTGTATCGCTCTAGAAGTCGTTAATAAACTCAATGAAAGATTCCCTGTTAGTGAAGAGTCAATCAAATCTGGTTTAGCTAATACTTATATGCCAGTGAGAATGGAAATCCTCAAAGAAAAGCCATTATTAATCGTTGATGGTTCTCATAACCCAGAAGGAATCAATAATTTAGTAAAATCTTTGCAAAACGTGGCTCAAAATCGTGAAATCCACGTATTATTCGCCTGTTTTAGAGACAAAAACATCGAAAGAATGATTGCTTATTTAGGTGAGTATAGTAAAGATATCGTTCTAACTACTTTCCCACATGAAAGAGCGAGAACTGAAGAAGAATATTTCCTTTATATGGAAGACCATGCATTTAAAGAAGATGCGCTTGCCGCTCTTAACGAAATGATTGCTGCTTACCCAGATGACTGCATCTTAGTTACTGGCTCATTAGCGTTCGCTGCTTACATCAAACACAACATGAAATAGAGGTTAACATGAAATTCAGATTTATCAAGACCAACATCCCCGTTATTCAAAAGATTTGTTTAACCGGTTTATTCATTGCTCTAGCGATGATTTTACAAAAAGTTATTGCGGTAAATTACATTGCCGCTTTCCCTTTCGTCCGCCTTTCTTTTGGTGGACCAGCTTTAATTATTTTTGCCTCTATTTTACTTGGCCCTTTATACGGCGCTCTCGTCGGTGCGGGCAGTGATTTACTTGGCTATATTGCTTTCGATATTAAGGCCTATCCTTTATATCCACAAATTACCGCAATCTATGCTTTATTAGGCTTTGCGGCTTACTTCATTTTCTCGTTCATTACTTCCATTAAAAACCGTAAGCTCATCCTCGGTATTGAGATTGTCTCATTAGCGATTATTTGGGCAGCGGTTTCATTATTCGTCATTTTGAATAAAGAAATTACCGTGATGTCCACAACTCATCACATTGATACAATTGTGAAAATCCTAGTGCCTTCTATCTCTGGCTTGATTTTCATTGGTGTCATTCTCTTCTCTATCTTCTACAAGGGAAAAGACGAACATCCAGTCTTCTCACCTTTGCATATTTGTTTCGCCTCATTTGTGTGCGATTTATTCATCATTGTTCTTTTCGGATCCTTGATGAAAGCTTTATCCTTTGGTACCAAGACATTCCTTGCCATTATTTTGTGCCAAGCGCTTGTGATGTTCTTTAACGTCATGCTCGATACAATGTTCATTTCTATTTTCCAAAAATATACAAAGAAGTATTTTAACGAGGTGACAAGATGATTTTCGAAGAAAAAGAAAACAAGTTAGAACCCGCTGAGTCTTTTGAAGTCGATTCAAAAAGGGAGACAATTCATTTCCCTTGGGCAATGGCCATTATCATCGGTGTTTTGATGCTCTTAATCGTCATTTGTTTTATTGTTGTTATGGTTTTGGGGCCGGAAACGCCTGCTGAGACAAGCAGCTCAATCGCTAATTCGGTGGTGTAAAGACATAAATATTTCTTTACAAAAAATAATAGGAGTGATAAGTTATTAAAAGTTAATTGTGATAGGGGGGTTCGAGATGAGAGAAAAAGTTCTTTTGATTTGCGAAGAGTGCCTCTCCAGAAACTATACAACCACAATTAAAAAGGAAGGTGCTACAAACCTTCAAATCAAAAAGTATTGTAAGCGTTGCAATAAGATGACGCTTCATAAAATTAGTAAATAAGGAGGTCTTCTTCATGGGTGTGAGAAAATTTACACAAGATGTTGTTAAAGAAGGCAAACGTGTTCGTTGGCCTAAGAGAGATGTTTTAGTGCCATCAATTATCGTCGTCGTTATTATCGCCGCTGTTGTCGGTTTGATTTTAATGGGCGAAGATGCTTTAGGAAAAGGTTTGATTGACGTGCTTAAGAGCACATTCAATAAATAAGAGGTGATACTATGGCAGATGAAATTAAATTTACAGATAGTACAACTGATTTAAGTGAAGGCGAAAGCAATGCTACTTTAGGTGAAAAAGCCTGGTACGTTGTTAACACATACTCCACACACGAAAACAAAGTTAAAGAAAACCTCAAACGCCGTGTTGAATCCATGGGCTTAGGTGATTTAATCTTCCGTATCATTGTCGCGGAGCAAGAAGTCCCAGTCATGAAGGATGGCATGCCAACCGATAAGACAAGAAAGAAAAACCTCTATCCAGGTTATGTCTTCGTCGAAATGATCATGACTGACTACGCATGGTACGTCGTACGTAATACTCCAGGTGTTACCGGCTTCGTCGGTTCCTCTGGTAAAGGTACAAAACCATTCCCAGTTCCACGTGAACAAATTGAGCCAGTTCTTAAGAGAATGGGTGAAATCGATGCCGATATGTTTGACCGTTACAGCATTGACGATTACGTCAAAGTTATCCATGGTCCATTAGAAGGCACCGAAGGTCGTATCCTCTCCATCAATAGAGATACTAAAGTTGTTGAACTCGAAACCATCTTCTTTGGTAGATCCACAAGAGTGGAAGTCGACTTCTCTGAAATTGATAAAATCTAGTTGTTAATAACAAGCAACAAAAAACCAGCTTCTCACGAGGCTGGTTTTATTTTTACTTTTCGGTGTAATCGTATGAGACCTTGTATTCTTCTTTGTGTCTTAATGGTTTCTTGCATTGTGGGCAATAAACGAAACCATGACGGTACCACAAACGGTAACCAAGATCTTCATGTTGATACTCGAATTCACAACCACAGTATTCACACTTAATCGCGTAAGTATCTTTGGTTGCATCCTTTGTCACTTTAATGGCCATAAACTATGCTGCTTTCTTTCTCTTTTTTACGCCGTTGATTGCTTCACGGAAGTTTCTGATATCCTTGGTGCCACCGACAACGAAGATAGTGTCGTCTGGTAAGAGGGAGTCATTACCACCAGGAACGAATGAACGACCATTACGTATAATGAGAACAACGTTAACGCCGTATTTGTCTTTAGTAGCTAAGTCCTTTAATTGTTCTGGAACATAAGCACTGTTAACGACGATAGAAACGACGGAAAATTTGTCATCAAGTTTATAGAAGTCTTTGAAGTCTTCGTTGCCTAAACGGTTCGCTAAGGCAACACCAGCGGCTCTTTGTGGCATAATGACTTCTGTAGCGCCCAACTTTTTCATAATTGGTACGTAATAAGCGTCATCAACACGAACGATAATGGACTTAACGCCTAATTCCCTAAGAATAACGGTGGTTAAGATGCTGGCTTCAATATGAGAACCAAAGGCGACGATAGCCGCATCAACATCTTTAATACCTAATTCTTTCAAAGCTTCTTCATCAGTACTGTTAGCAACAGCGACTGTTGGAAGTAATGAACTAATCTTTTTGACGGCCTCTTCTTCGCTATCGATAGCGATAACGTCCATTCCGTTGTCGACTAATTCTTCGACAATAGAAATACCGAATTGACCTAAACCGATAACGGCAAATGATTTTTTAGCCATATAGAGATACCTCCTTTAACCGATTAAAAAATCTTCCTCAACAAAACTATAATGCACACTGGCTTTTTTGTCTAAATTATTTTGGAATAATTGGAAAAAAGTCATTGGTCCTAAGTGACCTAATAGCATTAAGAAACATAGAACAATCTTTGCTCCTAGGGAGAAGAATGGTTCTAATCCTGTGTAGAAACCCACGTTCCCGAAGAATGAGAACACAGAGAACAAATACATACCATATAAATCTTCCTCAAGTTTTGGATTAATTGTGTAGCCTTTGATTTCAGTCACACCAAAGAATCCAATAGCGACAAATGCGACGACAATAATTGTCACGACTAAGAAGACTGTAGTCATACTCTTAGCGATAATGGTATCGGAGAAGATACGCTTAAATGGGGCTAAGCGCTTACCACTGAAGTAAGAAATAATGGATGTCATAATGATGAAAATAGTGGTGACCTTGATACCACCCGCTGTGGAGAGTGGTGAACCACCGATGAACATCATCACTGCACAAATCATTCTGCCAGGAAGTGATAGTTCACTTTGTGGATAAACACTATATCCAGCGGTACGGCAGTTAATGATTTGCATTACGACTTGGAAAATATTCATTGGATTATCAGCTTTTAATCCATCAGTGAGGAATAAGAGCAATGAACCAACGAGAATTAAACCGACGGTCATAACGAGAATAATCTTAGTGAAAGACTTCCAACGACGTGGATTTCTATTCTCAAAAACAGCGTCAATAATAACTAAAAATGAGATACCACCTAATAGTGATAAAACGCCGTTGTAAATATTAAAATAGTAGTATAACCAATTTGTGGATTCAATTCCTTGTCCAGCGCTGGTGAATAAGCCACCAATTAAGGAATTCGTGGAGTTAAATAAATCGAATCCAGCATTATTAAAAGATGAAACAGAATGGAATAAAGAATAGGCTAAAGCACGTGGAACATCATGAGGGAAGAGCTCGAAAAAGACTGGTAATCCCAAGCCGAATCCAATCACTTCACAAACTGCGGTGATAATCATTAAACGTCTGACGAATCTCACGATTTCACTAAAGTTATTAAAGGCAATAGCTTGTGAGACCATTAAACGATCTTTGAATTGTAATTTCCTTCTAAATGTTGAGAATAAGAAGGTTAAAATTGTAACGATACCTAAACCACCGATTTGCACTAAGACTAAGACGATAGCTTGACCCGCACCATTAAGTGTTCCGGCTAAGCCTTCTGGGTAAGTAGTGATACCTGTTAAACTCATCGCTGAGAGTGAGGTAAAGAAAGCGTCCATATATGTTCCGACATGGCACCATTCGTTGTTAGGATTGTTACGATAAACGAAAGGCATCGATAACAAAAATGAGCCAATCAAAACGAAGATCATGAACGAGATGATCAACAACAAATAAGGGTTTAAAGTTTTACTTTTCTTAATCATTGTGTTTCGCTTTCTTGTCGCCGATATAATACACTTTGCATTTATAAAAGTCAACTAAAAGCAAATCACAAGTGATTTGAAACCTATATTTTCCTATTTCTATAAACCAATAAATAAATTTGTGCTTGCATAATACATACGTATTTTGATAGTATATATGAGCATGTTGTCTTGCGCCATGAGAGAGCGTGAGCGCACGTGTAAAACTAGTACGTTCCGTGGAAGAGTGGCGATCACTCAGAATCACCACGGCACTGACAAATCTACAAAAGGAGGAAAGTCAAGTGAAGAAAATCGCAAAAGTTGTGAAAATGGAACTTCCTGGCGGTGAAGCAAAGCCAGGTCCAAAACTCGCTTCTGCCGGTGTCAACATGGGTAAATTCTGTACAGACTTTAACGCCAAGACAGCCGATAGAAAAGGTGAAATCGTTCCTGTTATCATCACAGCCTACGAAGACAAGTCCTGTGACTTTGTCATCAAAACCTCTCCAGTGGCAGGTTTAATCTTAAAAGCTGCTGGCATTCAAAAAGGTAGTGCTACAGGCCGTAAGACCAGAATTGCTACTATCACAAGAGCTCAACTCAGACAAATCGCTGAATACAAGCTCCCAGATCTTAACTGCGAAGACATTGAGGCAGCTATGAAGATCGTTGAAGGCAGCGCCAATAACATGGGCGTTGAAGTTGTTGACTAAGGTGAACGGAAATGTTTAGAAGTAAAAACTACAAAGCCGCCGCTGAAAAAGTTGACGCAAACAAACTCTATACCATCGAAGAAGCATCCGCTTTAGTGAAGGAAACTTCCACTGTTAAGTTCGATGCCACAATCGATGTCAGTTTCAAACTCAATGTCGATCCAAAACAAGCTGATCAACAAGTCAGAGGAACTCTCATCCTCCCACATGGTAACGGCAAAACCAAAAAGGTCTTAGCCATTACCGACAAAGTTGATGATGCATTAGCCGCTGGTGCCGATTTCGCTGGTGGTAACGAAATGCTCGAAAAGATCCAAAAAGAAAACTGGTTCGATTTCGATGTCATCGTTGCTACACCAAACATGATGGGTAACATCGGTAAATTAGGTAGAGTGTTAGGTCCTAAAGGCTTAATGCCAAACCCAAAAACTGGCACAGTTTCTCCAGACATCGCTAAAGCTGTCAAAGAAATCAAAGCTGGTAAAGTCGAATATCGTATTGACAAGGAAGCCAACATGCACGTGTGCATTGCTAAGGTGTCATTCGATGCTCAAAAGATCGCTGATAACTTAAACGCTCTCGTTGACGCTTTATTAAAAGCTAAACCAGCCGCAGTCAAAGGCGTATTCTTCAAGAAAGCTGTCATCCATACGACCATGGGTCCAGCCATTCAATTCACATTTGCTGGTCGTTAATTAAAACAAAGCACAATATACCTAAGACAGTAACGGACGAAATAGTCTTAATCATGTTACCGAGGCGTATGTATAAATGCCCACCGTATATTGGAGCCTTCAAAAATCAAAATTTTAGAAAAAGGAGGTCAAGAATATGAATCAAGCAGTCTTAGCCGCAAAATCCGAGACCGTTAAGGAAATCAGTGAAAAAGCGAAAAAGAGCCAAACCATTATCGTTTGTGAATACCGTGGTTTAACAGTTGCCCAAATTCAAGAAGTCAGACGCGCTCTCCACAAAGAAAACGCTGAAATGAACGTCTACAAGAACTCTCTTGTCGAACGTGCTGTTGACGAATTAGGTTACAACGAATTAAACGACATCTTATCCGGTCCAAACGCTATCGTTTTCTCTGAAGATGTTATCGCTGGTGCCAAGGTCATCGCCAAATATGCGAAAAGACATAAAGACATTCTTGTCGTCAAAGGCGGTATCGTCGAAGGTAAATTCGTCGACGCCCAAGGCATGCTCGAAGTTGCAAAACTTCCAGGCAAAGAAGGTCTACTTTCCATGTTCTTATCGTGCTTACAAGCACCAATCCGCTCCTTCGCTTGCGCTGTCAAGGCAGTAGCGGACAAGTAATGCCAATCTAGGAGGATTATTATCATGGCAAAATTAACAAATGAAGAAATCATTGCTGCATTAAAAGAAATGACAGTAGTGGAATTAAATGAATTAGTCAAAGCCGTCGAAGCTGAATTCGGCGTCACAGCAGCAGCCCCAGTCGGCGTCGCCGCAGCTGCCCCAGCTGAAGAAGAAGAAAACAAAGGTCCAGCAGAAGTCTCCTTAATCTTAAAGAGCGCTGGTGCTTCCAAAGTTCAAGTTATCAAAGCTGTCCAAGCCATCACAGGCTTAGGCTTAATGGATGCTAAGAAGTTAGTTGATGCTGCTCCAGCACCTGTTAAAGAACACATCTCCCCAGTCGAAGCTGAAGAACACAAGAAAGCTCTCGAAGCCGCTGGTGCAGAAGTCGAAGTTAAGTAAGTTCCAAATTTCCTTTATTAAGGGGGTAGTTTCACCTCATGAGTCATTATTTCCAAGACGATCCCAATCTTGCTTCAAATATTAAAGAGATTAGTTTTGAAATTAATGGGCTCACTATGAGATTACTCACTGATAATGGTGTATTTTCCAAAAATAATGTCGATGAGGGTAGTTTTGCCTTCCTTAAGGTACTTCTACCCCTCGACTTGGGAAAACACATTCTAGACTTAGGTTGTGGCTATGGCACGATTGGCTTAACTCTTGCCAAAGCCCATGAAGAAGCAAGGCTGACCCTTGCTGATGTAAATCCGCGCGCGGTTGCATTATGTAAGCGTAACGCGGAACTCTTAAGTTTAAGCCCACGAGTCACTATCCTTCAAAGTGACATCTACGAAAAGATTGAAGGACCATATGATTCAATTGTTGTGAATCCGCCCATTCGTGCTGGTAAGGCAGTGACCTACCGCATGTATGAGGAGGCAAAGCAATACTTAATTGATGGCGGCTCTTTGTATATCGTCATAAGGAAAGCACAAGGCGCGCCTAGTGCGAGTAAATATATCGAAGGAATTTTCGGTAATATCACCTTGCTAAAGCGTGACAAAGGCTATTACATCTATCGAGCTACCAAGAGCAAACAGTAAACAAAAGGAGCCATTATATGATTAGAAATATTGAGAACTTAAACAAACTCAACAATGATCGTTATGATTACAGCAAGATTAGCGGCAAACTTCCTTTACCAAATCTCGTTGAAATTCAAACAAAGTCATACGAAGAGTTTAAGGAAAAAGGATTAGACGAAGTCTTCAGAGAATCTTTCCCAATCGTTAACTACACAAATACATTATCGATTGACTACGTCTCCATCCGTTTTGGTGAACCAAAGCATACATTCTTACAATGCAAAGCTCAGGACCTCACCTATAGTGCGCCTATCTACGTCATGTTACGTTTAACTCACCATGACACAGGTGAAATCCAAGAATCTGAAGTCTACATGGGTGAATTCCCATTAATGACCAAGTCTGGTACATTCATCGTCAATGGTGCGGAACGTGTTATCGTTTCCCAATTAGTCCGTTCCCCAGGCGCATACATGTCTTTAACAAAAGATATAAAGACAGGCAAAGTTACTTACGAAGCAGACCTCATTCCTGGTCGTGGTACTTGGTTACAATTCGAAAGCGGCACAAAAGATTTATTAAGTGTCCGTATCGATAGACAAAGAAAGTTAAATGCCACAACATTCTTAAGAGCTTTAGGCTTAGAAGAAAACGCTGACATTTTAAAACTCTTTGGCGAATCTGAAGCCCTCAAAGTCACTTTAGCAAAAGATGATGATCAAAAGATCAAAACAGCTAAAGCTGCCTTAGTGGAAATCTTCAAGAAAATGAAACCAGGTGAACCAGTCACTGAAGAAGGTACTATCAATTTCTTAGTACAAAAATTCTTTGATGGTAAGCACTATGACTTAGGTAGAGCAGGCCGCTTTAAATACATCAAGAAACTTGGCGTTTATAACCGTTTAACAGGCCGTACACTCGCGGAAAACCTCGTCGATGCTGACGGCGAACTCCGCTTCAAGAAAGGCTACACCTTAACCGCTGCTGATGTGGATGCGTTAAGAGATGAAGACTTCTTCGAAAAGGGTGCCCACATGAAGAAACTCAAAATCAACGATAAGTTAGATGACCATGGCATCGTTAACGTTGTTAAGGTTTATAACAATGATCGTGAAAAGAAAGTTTGTAACATCGTTGGCACAGACTTAAATGGTACAGTTTCCTACGTTACAATCAGCGATATTCTCGCCTGTTTCTCCTATTTCTTAAACGTGATGGATGGATTCGGTGATACCGATGATATCGACCACTTAGGTAATAGACGTATCCGTTGTGTTGGCGAATTAATTCAAAACCAATTCCGTCTTGGCTTGGCCAAAATGGTTAAAACCGTCCAACAAAAGATGTCTATTTCTGATTTAGGCAACGTCAAACCAAAAGCCTTAATCAACCCACGTCCATTAAGTGCATCAATTAGAGAATTCTTCGCGTCTTCTCAATTATCACAATTTATGGACCAAACCAATCCTCTCGCGGAATTAACAAATAAACGTAGATTATCCGCTTTAGGTCCTGGTGGTTTAACAAGAGATAGAGCTTCTACAGAAGTCCGTGACGTTCACGTTTCTCACTATGGTCGTATTTGTCCAATTGAAACACCTGAAGGTCAAAACATTGGTTTAATTAACAACCTCGCCTCATACGCGAAAATAAATAAATATGGATTTATTGAAACTCCATATCGTAAAGTTGATAAAGCGACATGTCGCGTTTTAAGCGAAGCCGAAGATTCCGTTTATTTATCCGCTGATGAAGAATGGGATTATGTCATCGCTGAAGCTAACATCAACTTATCTCCAGAAGGTGAAATTCTTGATGAAGAAGTTATCGCCCGTTATAAAGGTGAAAACGTTATGGCTAGTAGAGAAGATGTTGACTACGTCGACGTTTCTCCAAAACAAATCGTTTCTATCGCCGCTGGTTGTATTCCATTCTTAGAAAACGACGATACAATGCGTGCCCTTATGGGTTCCAACATGCAACGTCAAGCCTTACCACTTTTAAGACCACACGCTCCATTTGTTGGTACTGGTCTTGAACACCAAATTGCCCGTGACTCCGGCTTAGCCGTGGTAGCCGTGGAAGATGGTACTGTCACTTATACCGATTCCCGCACCATTGAAGTCGTGGAAAAGGGTAATAACGAACCACGTATCTATCAATTACAAAAATTTGAAAGAAGTAACCAAGGCACATGCATTAATCAACAAAGCATTGTCAAAGTTGGTCAAAAAGTTAAAAAAGGTCAAATCATCGCTGATGGTCCAGCCATGGAAAACGGTGATCTTGCCTTAGGTCAAAACGTCACCATCGCCTTCATGACATGGAACGGCTACAACTATGAAGACGCCGTCATTATGTCAGAAAGATTAGTCAAAGATGACGTTTATACATCCATCCATATTGAAAAATATGAACTCGAATGCAGAAGCATTCCAAAATTAGGTGATGAAGAAATCACCCGCGATATTCCAAACGTCTCTGAAGCTGCTAAAGCTAACTTAGACGAAAGAGGTATTATCGTTCCAGGCGCAGAAGTGAAAGAAGGCGACATCTTAGTCGGTAAAGTCACTCCTCGTGGCCAAAGCGAACCAACTCCAGAAGGCAAATTATTAATGGCCATCTTTGGTGAAAAGACCAATGAAGGTAAAGATGCCTCCTTACGTGTCCCACACGGTGGTGCTGGTATCGTTCTTGACGTTAAGATTTTCAAACGTGAAGGCAAATCCAAAGATGTTGAACTCCCACCAGGAGTTAACGAAGTCGTCCGTGTCTATATCGTCCAAAAGAGAAAGATCTCCGAAGGTGATAAGATGTCCGGTCGTCACGGTAACAAGGGTGTTATTTCCCGTATCTTACCAGAATGCGATATGCCATTCCTTCCAGATG
>CAMKQK010000004.1:0-44013 GCA_946414915.1 uncultured Caryophanales bacterium | reverse complement strand
CCTATACGCCCCTCAAACGTACGCGTCTACCAGTTCCGCCACTCGCGCATCGAACTGCTTGATTATTGTAAGAAATCGCACGATAAAAAACAAGAACTATTTCTAGAAGATACAAAAAGAGGGCTTATAAAGCCCCCTAATTGCTATTAATTTAATAATTAATTATTTCTTTTTACCAAAGAAGTTTGCACAGGCTGGTAAAATGGCAAATGCACCAGCAACGATGGAAACGATACCGCCGATGACCCAACCAGCACCGATTTGTGTCTTATCACCGACATCCCAGCCATTAGCACCATAGAATGATGGAACGACTAAGAACATGAAGATACCTGCTACGACTAAAGCGGCGCATGCAGCGATTTCTAAGACGCCAGAGAATTTTTCCAATGCTTTAACTTTTAATAATGGGAGGATAACACCTAATGCAAGAATAATCATTGCAACTAAAATGAGAATCCAACCAATTAAAGCTAAGACCGATGGTTTTGTGGTATTTGTTAAAGTACCAATAACGACATCAGCTGATGTGGTTTTACCAAAGATTGCTGTTGTACCGGCATAAACTGTTTGTGTGTCACCAATGACTGGTTGGATGACAGCAGGTGTAGCCATCATTAAAACAAAAGCAACTGCTGCTAAGGCTAAAGAAATTAGCCCTGCAAATTGAAGAACTTTTTTCATTATATATACCTTCCTTTATACACTTTTATTTTAGGTCACAAGTTTTTCAAAATAAATAAAAAAAGCACTTCAAAGTGCAGTTTTTATTCGATCCTTAGCCCTTTTGATTTTCGATGTTTTTCTATTATTCCTTTAATAATAATAAATAAATATAGACCAAATCCGATAATTATGAATGCTAACGCTAAGACGGTATAAATAGTAACCATCATTTTATTAGTGGTGCCATAAATATCTAAAACACCAATGAAAATGCTACGCACTGTTAACATAGCGACACCAAAATTATAAATAGTGGATGGAACCATTCCTGGCACTTTTGCGATTGGAATTAAGCGTAATAAGGTGTACATTCCCACTCCAAAGATTAAAGGATAGAGGAATGCAAAAACCATATAAGCGCTATAAACGTTATGGCTATTTAATTCATAAATAGTGGAGAACAAAATAATGAACAAAGTCACACCAATATAGGTGAATAAGGTGCGCATGACATTTTTAGAGATTTTTTCCGATGTAAACAATGTCACTCACCTCCCTTTGTTGCATACGTGGATTGCTTGGTAAACTACCAGATGTATTTTGATGAGGATAGTTAACTAAATGGCCTAAGCCAGTCGCGTTACCTGTACCATCTTCTAAGTACATAGTGGCAGAGCCACCTCCATCAAGGTTATAAGCAGTCTCACAGTGTAATTCTTGCATGATCTCCGCAAGTGAAAGAAGTGATAAACCATAGCTTTCTCTTGTTCTACCATCTGAGACCACAAAAACATAATGGCCAGGAGCAATGATACCCATACAGCATCTTTGGTTTTTATTACCGCCTAAAGCGGTACCAACTTCTTCATCTTCAACAACACTGACTTGATGTCCTTTGACTAAGGCAGGACCAAAAGAGAAAACATGAAGAGGGTTTTTGGCACTCACTTCTTCAAATGATGTATCGTGTTCATCAATTATTTCAAATGTGCCATCACGCTTAATTAATAAATCTTCCGCTTTCCCTGTGTTAGTGCGTTTATCTAACTTTTTAGTGGAACGATACTCAACGCCATTTCTAATGACATAGCCACCTTCTTGGGAACCATAAGTATCTCCATCAATCGCTAAAATGCCTTTTTTACGGTTACAAAGATCACTTGTTCTTTCGTTGTAGTTTCTGCCAAATGTATCTTGCGCTAAAGCGGTTCTATAGTAACCTAAGTTTTTAATTCTAATATCCGCTACATAATATGTAGTAGTGTCGTCTTTATCTCTATGAGTGGTGATATCGATATAAATATCGGGATCAGAATAATGTTTTCTTTCAACAAACTCTTTTGTCGGAGTGTATAAGGCGGCTATTTGTTCGATGGTTTTGTCTTCGTAGTATTCACCTGCTTGTAATGGTTGTTGAATGATGCTTGAGAAGTTAGATGAGTTAGAACTTGTTGATTGTGTATTATTTGAGCTACTAGACTGGCTAGTGGTGTTTTTAGAACTACTAGAAGTAGTAGGAACGGACCATAAAGGAATATCGATCGCGCTATTATTAAAACTCATCTTTTGCCCATTTTTAGGGATGACAAAAGTATCAAGAAAAGAGTAAGTGACAAAGCACGTACCGACTAAAGTGGCAACGATAGGTAAAATAAACTTTTTCACTCTTTCTTTCCTCTTCTAAAGACAAATAGTCTTTGTATAAGCCAACTGATAATAAACATTGTAACCTCGACAATGATTTTAGCAAGGTATTTATTCATGCCGCCTTTATCTACGAGTAACCAGAGGAATAATGTTCCGCATCCTAAGATGAATAGGGCTAAACAGGCATATTTAACAATAGCGAGGAAGACGTTACTCTTGCTCTTAAACACGAGCTTATAGTTAATGGTGAAATTAATAGAAGCACTGATGATTCTAGCGATGATGTTACACATAATTAACCAATATGGCCATTCAGTAGGAATAAGGGTTAATAGTGAATACGCTGCATAGTCCACACCAAAACCAATTAATGATGAAGCAGAGAACTTGATTACTTCTTTGAAGATCTTCATCGTATCCTTGAAAGGATTGTAGTGGGTGCCAGCGTTGTTATTTAAATAAATTGTTTCAATTCTTACTTCTTTAATAGAGATACCACGTCTAATCGTTTCTAAAAGAACATTCATCTCATATTCATAACGGTCGCCTTTAATTCCAATCATCATATCTAATAGATCAGAATTAAACGCTCTAAGACCAGTTTGGGTATCATAAATTTTATGACGAGTGGAGATTAAGAACGATGTTCTTGCCATGAAGTTACCAAATCGGCTTTTAAAAGGAGCTTTCTTATCAAAATGACGGCTACCAAGAATTAAAGACGACTTCTCAACGCTCTCACATTCTTCACAAATACGAATGGCGTCTTTTACTTTGTGCTGACCATCTGAATCCATAGTCACAACTGTGCAGTCTTCAAAATGTTCTTTAATATATTTCATACCATGCTTTAAGGCATAGCCTTTACCACCGTTCGTGGTGTATGCCAAAAGATGGACTTCTTTAGGAAGCTGATTAAATACTTCATTATATTTTTCTTCGCTTCCATCATTAACGACAACCACACTAAAATTATTCTCGAGTAATTCTTTAGCGACCTCGAGTAGATTAAAATCTGGTTCATACGATGGAACAAGGGCCACTCTTAATTTCATATTTCGATATTAATATGAAAACCTAAAATGTACCTTAAATACAAGTTAAAGACACTAAAAAAATAAAAAACCGCGAATTAATCGCGGAATTTCACTTTTATGATTGCCCTTATTTACGACGGTAAAGGATATATTTTCTGGTGAAATAGTTCCAAATAAGACCCACTAAAGTCTTAAGGAAGAACGCTAAGATGAATAACCAGAATAAAGCTTCTAACCAATGCTTTGGTTGGAAGATATAACCGATATTAGCCTCATTAATATTTAAGCCAAGACCATTGCTAATAATGATACGGCACAATTCATATGTGCCATAACTTAAACCATAGGCAATAATACTTAAAATAACAAAGGCGATAATAAAACCTACGGATTTAGTCACCTTGCTATCTTGTTTGCCTTTAAACACCCAATATGTTGATAAAATGTAGTTTAAAAACACACCAACGATAAATCCTAATAATAATGCGGTAGCGGATTGAGCGGCACCTGGTAAAAAGGCGAAGACTTTTAAGAACAATGATGTTGTTAAAAAGTCCGCTGCAGCGCATACCAAACCAGTAATAAGGAACTTGATTAGTTCCCATGTATTTTCTTTTTTGCTCATAAATTAAAGTCCTAACATTGGTCCGAACAATAATGTCCAGAGTAAGAAGTAAGTAAGTAATGTAATTACATCAACGAGTGTTGTGGTGAAAGGACCACACACAACAGCTGGATCTAATCTCACAGCTTTCGCTAAGAATGGAAGCATACATGCGACCATACGGGAAACAATCATAGCCACAAATAATGTCGAAGCAATTAAACCAGAGACCACTAATTTAACGCTCATTGCGGATAGCGATAGACCTAATGTCTCTTTAACTTTATCAATTGATTCTTGGACGTTAGCGATACCCACGCTTGTTTCAAATAAAATCCAGCCAAAGGCAAACACGCCAACTATACCGGCAATGCACAAAGCAACACGTAATTCTTTCCAAAGAACACGTTTGAAATCACCCTTTCCAAATTCGTCCAAAGAAATGGAACGAACGATAAGTGTAGTGGTTTGGCCACCAGCATTACCACCTGCGTCAGTCACTAATGACATGAAGAATGATAAGAGTGTTAACGAGGCAATCGCTCCTTCAAATTTAGAAATGATTAAAGTGGAGAACATTTGTAAGACAATCAAAACGATAATCCAAGGCACACACTTCATCACTAACTTATAAACGGGAGTCCTTAAATAAGGTTCATCCATGTTAGAGATTTGATTTAAGTGAGCGATATCTTCAGTCGCTTCTTCAACGATGATGTCGACCACGTCATCGATGGTGATGATACCAATGATTTTGTTTTCATTGTTCACAACCGCCATAGCGTTAAGGTCGTAACGTTTGAACATGTTAGCGACTTCTTCTTGGTCATCGTTAACATTACATGTGACAAAGTCACGATCCATGACGTCACTTAAAACTTCATCATCTTTAGCAAAGATTAAATCATCCAAGTTAATGGTGCCCATAAGATTACGTTTGGAGTCTCTCACGAAAACTGTATAAACGGTTTCTGCGTCTTTACCACGTTGACGAATAATCTTTAAAGCTTCCTTAACAGTTAAGGTATCTTTCATATCAAGATACTCAGTGGTCATTACTGAACCAGCAGTGTTATCTTTGTAGTTTAAAAGGTTATTGACGTCTTTTCTTAAATCAGCAGGGCAGGCTTTGAGCACTCTTGCGACGACATTAGCAGGCATTTCTTCCAATGCATCAACGATATCGTCAGCGAATGAGTTCTCTAATAATTCAATCAATTGCTTATCGGTGAAAGCATTGATGATCATCTCTTGTTGCTCGTTTGTTAATTCTGTGAAGAAATCACTAGTGTATTCACTATTAACTGTTCTAAAGATATAAAGGAAAACAGCAGCGTCATCAACTTTGTCTAATGCTTCCGCAATATCGATGTTTGGCGTTACTTCGAAAATTTCTTTTAATTCCTTAGCGTTGCGATTCTTAACAGCGGTAAGTATGCGATCAGTTAATAATTCTTCAACGATTTCTTCCATGAAAATTTCCTCGCCTTAATTTTGCACACAAATATCATTATTGCAACAAAAAATAAATTTAATTTCATTTTTAATGAATAATAATAAGAACTTTGATAGAATACTATTCGCAAGAAAGAAGGCAATTTCATGAAAGAAATTTTAGTAGAAACAAGTGCTCGTCACATTCACGTGACTGAAGAACAATTCAAAATATTATTTGGCGCTGATGCTAAGTTAGAAGTTAGAGCGCCATTATCCCAACCAGGTCAATTCGTTTCCTTTTCCCGTTTAGACATCGTTGGTCCAAAGAAGACAATCGCTAATGTCTCCATCCTCGGACCTTTCAGAAAAGCGGGTCAAGTCGAAGTCAGTGCTACTGATGCTAGAACATTGGGCGTTCCAGCCGTCATTAGAGAATCTGGTGATTTAGCCGGCACTCCAGGTATCAAATTAGTTGGTCCTGCTGGTGAACTCGAATTAGCTGAAGGCTGCATCGTTGCCAAACGTCATATTCATATGACACCAGCGGATGCTGCTGAATTCGGCGTTGAAAACGGTCAAATCGTTAAATTAGAAGTTAACTGCCCAGGTAGAAGCTTAGTCTTCGGTGATGTCGTCGTTCGTGTTAGAGATGACTTCGCTTTAGCCGCTCACATCGATACCGATGAAAGCAATGCAGCAGGCTGTGCTGGTACAGTTTACGGTAAATTAATTAAGTAATTATGGAAAAAATCACATTCAAACCAAATGGTGTCTGTTCGAGAGAAATGATTATTGAACACGAGAATGGTGTGGTTATGCACGCGACCATCGTAGGTGGATGCATGGGTAACACACAAGGCTTGTGTCGTTTAATCGAGGGCATGAAGATTGAAGACGTGATTAATAAATTAAAAGGTATAAAGTGCCGTGGTTCAAGAACAGGGGAAACATCTTGCCCAGATCAATTAGCCCTTGGCCTTGAAGCAAATAGATAATTATTTATCGTTTCATTTGCTATTTTGTATAAATAGCCTATAATAATCGTGCTTATCAAGAATCGCGTAACAGAAGATGAAATAACGCGATAGCAACTCTCCCGTCGAGTAAGTGCTCTCTTCTAGCAAGGTTCCCACAACCTTGAGCGATAAGTTGAAGGAAAAAAGAATGCCCTTCCATGAATGTGGGAGGGCTTTGTTTATATGGAGGGTCTTATGAATAAAGAAAAGATCTTATTTACCTCAGAATCAGTGAGTGAAGGACACCCTGATAAAGTGTGCGATCAAATCGCAGACGCTATTTTAGATGCTTGCTTAAAAGAGGATAAAAACGCAAGAGTGGCTTGTGAAGTTTTTGCCAGTAACAATTTTGTCTTAATTGGTGGAGAAATCACATGCAAGGTCCAACCAAATTACGTCCAAATTGTCAAGGATGTCTTAAAAGATATTGGTTACGATAGACCAGAACTCGGTACCGACTATCACGATGTTGAAGTAGTGGTGAAGGTTAAAGAACAATCCCACGATATTTCCATCGGTGTCAGTCAAAAAAGACCAGAAGATATTGGTGCGGGCGACCAAGGTATTATGTTTGGTTATGCCTCAAATGAAACCGAAGGATATATGCCTTTAGCGATCTCAATCGCTCATAAGTTAGTGAGAGAAGCAACCGCTCAAAGAAAGGCTGGTGTTTTCAAACACGCTCGTCCTGATATGAAGTCACAAGTGACTATCGATTATACCGACCCAGACAATATTCGTATTGATACCATCCTCATGTCTATCCAACACGATGACAATATTGATTTAAATGAGTTTAAGAACTATGTTGTGGAAAACATCATGAAGAAAGTTGCCAAATCATTTGGCTTAAATACTGACTTTAAAGTCTACTTTAACCCAACTGGTAAATTCGTCATTGGTGGTCCTACAGGTGACACAGGCGTGACCGGACGTAAGATTATTGTTGATACATATGGTGGCACATGTGAGCACGGTGGTGGCGCTTTCTCTGGTAAAGACCCAACTAAAGTTGATAGATCTGCTGCATATATGGCTAGATACATCGCTAAAAACTTATGCGCTGCGGGTGTCGCTAAACGCTTAAGAGTGCAACTTAGCTATGCTATCGGTGTTAACCAACCATTATCCATTAACGTGAGAACATATAAAACATCCAGCTACAGCGATGATAAAATCCTCTCCATTGTGAGAGAAGTCTTTGACTGCCGTCCTGGTATGATTATTAAAAACTTCAGTTTAACTGAACCAAGTTTCAAATATCATGAATTAACAAACTATGGCCATTTCGGTAGACCTGACCTCGATTTACCATGGGAAAAGCTCGATAAAGTTGAACAAATCAAAAAGTTGCTAAATAACTAAGACTTTTATACATAAAGCCGAAATGTAATGGTATAATTAAGTTGATAGAACTTCTGTTTCATAATTTGGAAGGAGGTTACAACATATGAAATACCAAATTATCGGCAAAAACATCCAGGTTACAGACGGCATTGCTTCGGCGATTGAGAAAAAGTTGTCTAAAATGGATAAATTTTTTCTTATTAACGATGATGTCGAGTGCCGCGCTGTCGTCAGTGTGCATGGCGAAACTCAGAGGGTAGAAATCACAATTTTCTTACCTCAAATGCCTTTACGTGCTGAAGTCGAAGATCAAGACTTATATGCTGCTATCGACTTAGCAATCGACAAACTCGTCGGTCAAATGCGTAAAGTTAAAACCAGAATGGATCGTTCTCGTGGCCGCGCATCGTTTATTGACGCAGTCCAATTCCAAGAATCTCTTGAACAAGCAGCAGACGACAAAGAAGAAGATGTCGTCGTTAGAGCTAAATCATATTATTTAACACCAATGAAAATTGATGAAGCCATTCTTAGAATGGAAGCGTTAGGACATGATTTCTTCGTCTATCTTGATGAAGAAGATGACCGTATCAGTGTCGTTTATATCCGTCGTGATGGTGGATATGGTGTCATCCAAGCGGAAAATCCTATCGCCTAATCTAACAAAATTACAAAAGAAGCGGGTTTACCCGCTTTTTTTATTTATCCGACGCATAATAAAAAACATGTGACATTCGTTTCCACGCGTGTATAATATAGGGGCATGGCAAAATTACTAGCTATTGATTTAGACGGAACATTATTTTATCCAAAAAACATTAAACGCTGCATTCCTCGCAAGAATGTAAAGTTTTTACGTAGATGGATTGATGCCGGTAATAAATTAGTTTTAGTCACATCTCGTTCTACACAATTCACCGATCGTTTGAAAGGTGAAATCAAAAGACCAGTGGACTTTATTACGTGCTGTTCTAGTCAAATTATTGCGAACGATAAACTCATCTACGATAAGGCAATGCCAAATCGAGAAATTAAAGAAATTGTCGAAACAATTGAAAAAGCGTACGAACCAATCGCTTTATTGATGACAACTGACAATCATCCATGTATTATTAAAACTAGTCGTAAAGTCTCGTTCATCTTTAGATGGTTTTACAAAATCTGGTGGTGGTTCCAATTCGCATATCGCGAACCATTCGTCGCCGATGATGAATTATTCATTAAAGAGTTAGAAACAGCGAGAATCTTTAAGATTATGATCTTTATCGGTCTTAAGAAGAAAAAAGCGCAAATCGCGAAAGAACTCAATAAGGAATTCCGTCAAAAATTCCCAGAAATTGAATCTTCTTGGACTGTACAAGTCAATGAGTTAACCCCTGAGGGTTGCAATAAAGGAAATGGTGTTGAAAGATACTGCCAATTAACTGGCATCAAACCAGAAGATGTCTATGTTGTTGGTGATTCCGGTAATGATATCACTATGTTTAGTAAGTATTACGAACATAGTTATTGCATGAAGCGTGGCCATCCAAGTGCGAGGAAATACGCTAAGCATATTATTTCCAGGGTCTACAAATTAGAAAATCTTATTTTGGAAGGAGAAAATCATGAATAACTTTAGTTTATACACCTTTAGACTTTATCACTACTTGCTCACAATCCGTGACACCCTTGAATACTCCATCAAGAGAGACCATTCAATCGAAGTCTACAACAACCGTAAGAAAATTCTTGAAGACAATTTAAACGAAGGTACACCTTTCGGTGATTTCTTAAAGAACAATGGTGAAGCTGGTGATAAAATCAGAGAAAAGATTAACCAATTCTTAACTGAATTATATTCAGAAGAAAGTACAATTTTAATGCCATCCGGCGACCAAGTCCGTGTTGATACCGCGCAACTCGTCACATTGTTCGATATGACAGTTGGTTTAACCGAAACAATGCGTGATATCGTGTTCCAATATGTGAGCTATGGTATTAAGAACAATGAAATTGACCAATTACTCATCAAGTTAGTGGATCAAGACGAAAGAATGTATCGTATCGTCTTATCAATGCTTGCGATGAGAGTATTTGAAGAATCATTCGCTGAATTCCAAAAAGTCATGAATGAAAGCCAAGGTAAACCAACACCACAAAGTAACTTCATTGTCCAAAATGAACTTGCTAAGTTAACTGGTTTCTTACGCTTCTCACGTCAACACGTTCACTGCACTGATAACGAAACACTCGATTTATTAGATGAAACATTACGTGTTCTCGAAATGACCGAAGGTAGAAGACAACGCCCAGACAACAAAGGTTTCAAAGAAATCTTTGAGGACTTAAACAAAAAACTCAATGAAGCGACTGCTAAAGATGAAGCTGCTTGGAAAGCCACATATCAAGAAGTCGTTAACGAAGTTACCAAAGCTTCCCAACAACAAAAACCAGCGGAATCCGCTAACTAAAGGAGAATTAATTTATGGCTAAAAAGAATAAATTGCCAGTATCAATCTTTGAACTCGTCTGGTATCCCATCTGTGCATTAGTGATCTTATGGGGTTTAACATATGTTGTTCTCGGTTTAGTCACTAAATACAACAACATTACTGCCTTAATCGATTTTGATGCTAACTTCAAAAAGACATTTGGTTTAAACCTCTACTTCTGGGGCTTAATCATTGTCGCTATCGGTGCTGTTGCAGGTGTCGTAGTCATGCTCTTCTATGCGAAGACATTCGACCGCGCTAGTGAAAGAGAACAACGTAGAAGTGCCCGTCTTAATGCTTTAAAGAAAGATGAAAAAGTTGTTGACGAACAACAACCAGAAGTCGTTGAAGCAAAACCAGCGGAATAAACCTTCCAAAACAATTCAAATATTAGAGCCGAAAGGCTCTTTTATTTTTTATGGATATTCTTCAAATAACTTTCTAAATAAATATCATATTGGATATCTAACGCTAATTCTTCAGCGTGATATCTTTCAGATAATAACTTAACAATATCAACAGGGACGTAGATATCATCACCTTCATGATAGAATTTTGATTCGACTTCCGCGAGGTGAGCAATTGCGTCACCAATTCTATCGAACTTATAATCATCAGATTCCTTATAGTACTTTTCAATACCTCTAGTCACATGCTTATTAGTGAGATTATGTAAAAGTCTTAATAATAAGGAAAGTAGATACGCGGCGGCCATGATTGAAATGAAGGCAACTGGCCAAGGCATATAATCCGCTAAATGATAATGATCTCTCCAGATATGTGTGACAAACGCCAAGATAAAATACATTAAGGAATAAATAAAGGTTGGAATGATCGCGATGAATGAGTGGCTAAATCTAATTCGACCATCAGAAACCGCAATAGTGAATAACATAAAGACAAAGATCGGATTAAGCGTATGCATAAAGACGTTAGAGTTACCAAACATTGCATAGGCGAAACCAGTTGTAGGACCGATTAAAGCAAGCGCAATAGTCATGGTTAATAATGAGCCAACAGAACCGATATACATGACTTCCACAATCCATTTAGGAAACTTATATTTATTTTTTCTTAATCCATCAATTTGGAAAGGTATACAAATAGCCGCGGCTAAAGCTGCGATGATATTAGAAATAGTGGTGAACATTCTCAATGTTCCTAGACCCGCTTCAGGTGTACTTTCATTAAAGAAATTAATGATATTAAGCACTAATGCGATAATGGTTAACATCACCACAATTGAACATATAATTAAACCAACAATGCAGCGCATTTTGTTAATTGTTCTAGCGTTGGTAATAGCGACTTTTCTATGTTCTTTCATCATTCATAGTTTAACATACTTTTAATCTGCTTATACAAATATTCAACTTTTAACCCATTGGACGAAAGTTGTACAATAAAAATATGTATGAATTACGTTAATATCATTAATCTTGTTTTTCTTATTATCGGAGTAGCATTCAGTATCTACTTATTCCATTTTATCTTTTTTGCCATTAGTGGCACCTTTCATAAGAAACACTATCCAAAAGTGGAAGAAAAATGTCGATATGGTATTATCATCTCTGCGAAAGATGAAGAAAACGTTATCGCAAGAGTGATTAATAGCATTAGAAGCGCAGACTATCCTCAAGATAAATTAGATATCTATGTCATTGCTCATAACTGCTCAGATAGAACTGGAGAAATCGCTAAATCATTAGGGGCATTTGTCATCGTTGATAATAACAAAGAAGAAAACACATTAGGTCAAGCTTATAAGTACGCTTTTAGTCATATAGATAACATTCCATCCTATGATGGATTCATTTTCTTTAACGCGGATAATACTGTCGCTAAAGACTATTTTGATAAGCTTAATGACGCTTTTGTTTATTACAACAAAAAGGTCGCTATTTCATCATTCCGTAGTTTGTTAAACGCTAATGATGGTGTATTACCTTCGTTATATGGTTATTATTTTGGTACATCCTGTATGTTGACCTTTTCTGGTAGAAACAATCTTAACGTGTCTGGAAGAGTGACCGGATGTGGCTTTGTGATCCCTTCCGAACAATTAGAGAATGGCTGGGAATTTACCAGCATTACCGAAGATATCGAATATAGTGCAAACGCTGTTTTAAAAGGGAAGAAAATCCGTTTTTGCTATAACGCAACATTTTATGATGAACAGCCAAAGAATTTCAAAACCATGTGGAATCAACGCTTACGTTGGAGCAAGGGCCAGCATATCATTAGCAAACGCTGTTTCCCTAAATTATTCGTGGCTTTGTTTTCTAGAAAGAATAAAAATAAGGTTTCGCTATTTGTGAGCCTAACTTTCCATTCTTATGTTACGATAGTGATATCGTTTTTAACGGTCCTACAAGTAGTGGCCCTTTTATTCTCCCCATTATTTAACGTTTCTTTATATGATGCATTTTTATATTGGAACACTAATGAAAGCTGGTTCCATAATATGTTCTTTTCTTTAAACACCGGCTATTTATTCTCATTTATTAAAGGAGTAGTGTTCTTCATTATTTCTAGTTATATAACTGCCTTATTAGTGAGATTATCCGCTAACGCAAAATTTAAGGACTATCCTTTAAGTAAAAAGATATTAGGATTTCTTTTCTTCCCGTTGTTCCTTGCGCTACAATTTCCAATCGATATAGTTACTTTATTTAAGAAGCAAGTGAAATGGAAAAAGATCCCACACGGGAAATAAAAAACACGTCTATTGACGTGTTAGTTACTGTTTGGCGGAGGAAGAGGGATTTGAACCCTCGCACACTGTTACATGTCTACGAGCTTTCCAAGCCCGCCCCTTCAGCCTCTTGGGTATTCCTCCGTATGGCTGAACAATATTTGAACGTGCGAATAGTATTATAACAAAAATTTTTAATTATGCACTCTTTATTTGATAAATATTTATTTATACAATAATGTTATGCGTAAATATATCATTCAAAAGAGCGAAGAAGGACAAACATTGGAGAAGTATACTCAAAAACTTCTCGTGGGTGCTCCTAACTCTTTTATTTATAAATTATTTAGAAAAAAAGATGTCAAAGTGAACGGTCATCATGAAGACCGTAAGTTCATTATTAAAGAAAATGATGAAGTCTCTATCTATGTTAAAGAAGAGCAATTCGAAGAATTTTTAAAAGAAAAAGCCTATCAACCAAATAATCAAATCCAAGACTGGATTGTTTATGAAGATGATAATGTTTTATTCGTTAATAAACCACGTGGCTTATTGGTGCAAAAAAGCGCTCCTCAAGATGAATCCTTAGACCAAATGGTCATCGAATATCTCATTTATAAAGGTGAATACGATCCTTCTAAAGAACTAGCGTTCAAACCAGGTCCAGCGCATAGATTAGATAGAAATACATCAGGTATTGTGGTCTTTGGTAAGAACCATGATGCTTTAGAACTATTATTTAAACTATTCAAAAATCACGATTTGATTAATAAACATTACCTTGCTTTAGTCGTGGGTAAAATGGAAAAAGAAAAAGACACCATTAATGCGCCTTTAAGAAAAGATGAAAAGACTAACACTGTGACAGTAGCCTCTATAGAAAAAGGTGGTAAAACCGCAAAAACAGTCTACAAGGTCATTAAAAACTATGAAGAATATTCTTTATTAGATGTCACGCTTTTAACGGGTAGAACCCATCAAATCCGTGTTCATCTTGCCTATATTAATCATCCAATCATCGGGGATGAAAAATACGGTGATTTCCAAGCTAACCGTGTCTTTAAACAAAAGTATGGTTTTAATAAGCAGTTCTTACACGCTTATAAGATTGGCTTTGGTGATTTACCAAAACCATTAACTAATTTAAGTAGAAAAGAATTTACCGCTGAACCAAGAGAAGAAATTGCAAATATCCTAACTATGTTAGACAATAATAAATGAGGGAGATTTATTTATGAGCACAAAAGAGAATTATTTACGTTGGCTGAATTCTAATCGCGTCAGTGCACAAGACAAAGAAATCTTAAGAAACATG
Source organism: uncultured Caryophanales bacterium (assembly GCA_946414915.1). Lineage (GTDB taxonomy): Bacteria > Bacillota_I > Bacilli_A > RFN20 > CAG-826 > RUG14515. The sequence goes on along the minus strand of CAMKQK010000004.1, from coordinate 29,775 downwards.
AATCAAGAACAAATTGATGATGCTTTCTTTAAAGATGTGGAATTTGGTACCGCTGGTATGAGAGGTGTTCTCGGTCCAGGCACAAATAGAATGAATAACTTCACAGTGAAAAAAGCCACTGTGGCGTTTGCTAAATACTTATTAGAGCTATTCCCAAAAGCCAAAGAAGAAGGGGTGGTTATTTCTCATGATAACCGTCACATGTCGCGTGAATTTACTCTTTTAAGCGCTGAAACATTAAATGACTTTGGTATTAAAACATATATCTTTGATTCTTTAAGACCAACACCAGAATTATCATTCGCGGTCCGTTATCTTAAAGCGTGTGCTGGTATTATGATTACCGCAAGCCATAACCCAAAACAATATAATGGCTATAAAGTTTATGATGAAACGGGTTGCCAATTAGTCCCTGATAAAATCAAACGCTTATTAGAACTCATTGATGAACTTCCAAATGAATTAGAAGTCGAATACGAAGTCGCTAAACAAAGAGGAGAAAATATTCTCTTAGATAATAAAGTCGATGATGAATATGTCCGTTTAGTGGAATCTATCGCCATTAATAGGGATTTAGATAAATCTAACTTTAAAGTAGTCTTTACCCCAAATCATGGTACATCCTACGTTAATTCCATGCGTATCTTTAATGATTTAGGCTATAAGATTTATCCAGTGATGAGTCAAGTTGACCCTGATCCAGATTTCTCTGGTACATTATCTCCTAACCCAGAAGATCCAAGAGCGTATATTGAACCAATTAAACTCGCTAAAGAGATTGATGCGGATTTAATTGTCATGACTGACCCAGATGGTGACCGTGTGGGTTTAGGCTATAAAGCCAAAGATGGTAGTTATCAAACATTAACCGGTAACCAAAGTGCAGCCTTATTAATGGACTATATCTTCGCTCAAAAGAAAGCTAAAGGCACTCTTTCAGATAATGGTGTCATGTACTACACAATCGTTACTTCTTCCTTGGGAAGAGATATCGCAGAACACTATGGTGTGAAAGTCGAAGAATTCTTAACTGGTTTCAAATTTATCGGTAATAGAATTGATTACTATGAAAAACTTGGTCATGGTCCAAAGTTTGAATTTGGCTATGAAGAAAGCTATGGTTGTTTAATCGCTCCATTTGCAAGAGACAAAGATGGCTGCCAAGCTATCTTAATGTACTGCGAAATGGCGTTATATTATTTCTTAAAAGGCATGAGACTTGATGAAGCCTGGGATGATTTAAGTAAGAGATTTGGTTATCATCAAGACCTCACATATTCCATGGAATTCTTCGGTAGTGAAGGTCAAGCCAAAATGGAAAACTTAATGAACGCTCTTCATAATGATCCATTCATTGAAATCAACGGCTTAAAAGTGGTGCAAGTAGATGACATTGAAAAGAGTGTGCGTTTAACAAAACAAAGCACATCCCCAATCAATTTACCAAAATCTAATGTTGTGAAACTCTATTTGGAAGATGGTAGCATCGTCACTGTGAGACCATCTGGTACAGAACCAAAAGTAAAATTCTATATCGGCACCAAGCTAAAAGAAAAGCCTCTTGATAATTCCTTCCCAGAAGCCCTTTATAAAGGCATCAAAGAAGTACTTCATTTATAGAATAAAAGCAAGGCATCAAACCTTGCTTTTTATTAATAATTAATAAATTATTGTAATAAGCCGACAGCTTTTTGCACTCTCTTGAGTGTTTGATTAGCAATCTTGCTAGCCTTTTCCGCGCCTTCTTTAAGCGCTTCTTCGTAACTCTTATTAGCGACGATTTCTCTATATCTAGCTTGGAACGGTTCGAGTTCTTCAATGACTGCGTCTGCGACCGCTTTTTTGAAATCGCCATAACGATAGCCTTCAAATCTTTTTTCTGCTTCTTCAATAGAGATGTCTTTCATGCAGCAATAGATTTGTAATAAGTTAGAGATACCTGGTTTATTCTCTTCATCGTATTTAACTTCACAGCCCATATCAGTAACCGCGGACATAATCTTTTTACGGATGACCGCTGGTTCATCTTTTAAGAAGATGTCACCTTTTGGATCAGATTTACTCATCTTCACAGTTGGATCACTTAAAGACATGATTCTTTTACCAACCTTACGGAGTTCCGCTTTTGGCATGGTTAAGATTTCACCATATCTATTGTTAATACGGTTAACTAAGTCACGTGTTAATTCAATGTGTTGAACTTGGTCTTCACCAACTGGAATAGTAGTGGCATCGTATAAAACGATATCGCACGCCATTAAGACAGGATAAGCAAACAAGCCTAAACCAATAGCGTTTTCTTTTAATTTAGCGGACTTATCTTTGAACTGAGTCATACGAGATAACTCACCCATGTATAAGTAGTTTTGCATAATAGCGTTTAATTCTGCGTGAGCGGAAACGCTGCTTTGAAGGAATAACGCATTCTTCTTTGGATCAAGACCTGCGGCTAAATAGAAAGCGGCTAAGTCGATAGAATTTTGTCTTAATACTTCAGGATCAATTGGAAGAGTTAATGCATGTAAATCCGCGATAAAAATGAAACATTCACCGCGATCATTCATGTTTTTTAAATTCTTTAAAACCGCAATGTAATTGCCTAATGTTAATTGTCCTGTTGGTTTGATACCAGTTAAAATACGTTCTGCCATATGTTTTGCCTCGTGTTTTAGTTTAGTCTTTTACGAGACTAATTTCAATTGCTAGATAATGGCTTTGTGGTTTATACTACAGGTATATGATAAAAATTTATACTTCACCTTCTTGTAGTTCATGTCGCAAAGTTAAGAAATGGTTCTTGGATCAGAATATCCCATTCATTGAAAAGAACATCTTTGTTGCGACCTTAAATGAGAAGGAATTAACCGATATATTAATGAAGAGTGAAAATGGTACCGAAGACATCATTTCCACGAAGAGTAAGATCATCAAGGAATCTAACCTTGATATCGACTCTATGACCGTTAAACAATTAGTGGCCTTTATTAAGGACAATCCATCCATCTTAAAACGCCCAATCATTGTTGATGACCATCGCATTCAAGTGGGTTATAACCCTGATGATATTAGATCCTTCATTCCACACGCTCGTCGTCTCGCGGAATGGGCATGTAAAAACAATAACTGTCCAGAGTATGATCACTGTGGTCACTCTGACTTAAAAGAAACTGCTAATAACTAATTATTCTTTCTAGCAGCGTCAATCGCGCGTCGGGCTTTTCCGACGTATTTTTCTTTAGAAACAGTTAAGTTAAATTTCTCAATATATTCTTTCATCATGGCTTTAGCGTGATTAATGCCAAGTTTAGATTCAATCTCTAAATTGTAATCAAGATGGTCGCCATATGTATTCTTATCAATCACTAAAAGATAGTCATCAAATTCAATTTCTAATCGACGGTTATATAAAACAGTAATTTTATGATATTTATCTAATGAGTAGGGTAGAAGCATTAATCTATTTCTGACTTGTCCATAAGGGAAGATACCTTCATTAACCAAAAGCTCAGATTCTCTTGGAGTTAAGCCATCATTGATTTCTTCATCTCCGTCTTCGCCCTTAATCTTTAAAGTGAGTTCACTTTTCACATCATTAATAACTCTCACTCTTAAGGTCATATGTTGGCTTCTTAAATAGAGGTCATCAGTATCGAAATAATAGTTCGCGTTTTGTAAGAAATGTTTACTTGGATAAATATTCATGTAATAAGTGACGATGAAAAAATATCTCTCCTCATCTAACATTATTCGTGTTTCATATTCTTTATTTGTTTTAGCCATAGATTTTTTCCAATAACTGAATTATTATAACATATGCTATGAAATTAAATTTACCTTTATTAGTAGAAAACACTCAACTCCCATGGTATTTAATCGCTTTATTCGTGGCCACGGGTATCTTAATGATCGCCACAGTCGTGGTCATTATTATCTTCCTTAAAAAGAAGAAAGTTGTGAAAGTCGATAACTCTTTATGGATTGATAACTTAGGCGGAAAAGAAAACATTGAAAGCGTCGCTCAAGTCGGTTCAAGAATCAATCTTGTCTTAAAAGATAAAGAAAAGATTAATAAGGATAATTTAAAAGAACTAGGAGTTAAAAGTGTCCTAGTCATGTCTAATAAAGTAACATTAGTTATTGAGAATAACGCTGAAGATATCGCTAAAGCGATAAATGACGGCCTTAATAATTAAAATACTTAATTAAATCTTGTTTAATCTCATCAGTGGGGAATCCAATAATGTTATTCATGGAACCACTGATTTTTTTCACAATTGGGAATTTATCGTTATCTTGTAGACCATACGCTCCCGCTTTATCTAATGGCGAACCAGAAGCGATATAGGCGTTAATTAATTCATCATTTAATTCATTAAAATAAACAGTGCTTTTCACAATACCTTGCACTAATTTATCGCCTCTTTTTAAAGCGTAACCAGTGTAGACATAGTGTTCTTTATTAGATAATTCTTTTAAGATACGATAAGCATCTTTTGGATCTTTTGGTTTGCCAATTATTTCATTTCCTAAAACCACAACTGTGTCTGCGGCGATGACTAAATCATCTTGATGGTTATCGGAGACCGCTAAACATTTACGTAAAGAGATGTCTTTAACGATATCTTTCACATCGCTATATTTCTTAAAAGATAAAGATTCATCAATATCACTGACGATAATAGAAAAAGAAGAGGAAATCTCCTTTTTCATTAATTCTTTTCTTCTTGGTGATGCACTCGCTAAAATAATCATCTTAATTCTTTGTAAGAATTACTGGGATAACCATTGGATGAGAACGTGTGAGTTCGTATAAGAAGTTACCAGTAATATCTTTAATGATTGCTTTAAGTTCGGCAAAGCTTGTCTTGGTTAAGAGTTTTTCTTTAACACCCTTTTCAACAAGTTTAATACAAGCGTTCACATTACGTTTACTATGAGAAGCCACAACACCCTTAAGGACAAAGACTGGTGTATCAATGAGTTGGTTATTGTGTGAATCAATAGTGATAGTGACCACGACCATACCATCATCAGTTAAGATACGACGGTCCGCCATAACAGCGTCAGCTAAACCTTTAATGTCTTTACCATCGATATAGGTGTTACCGTGTTCCACTTGGAAGCCTCGAGAAATCTTACCTCTAGAAAGAGTTAAACAGTCCCCGTTATCTAAAACAAAGCAGTTTTCCGCTGGAACACCAACTTCGCTAGCAATCTTCGCGTGGATTAAAAGCATTCTATATTCACCATGCATTGGCATGAAATATTTAGGTTTAAATAGTTTTAAGACGAGTCTTAATTCTTGTTTTGATGGGTGACCAGAGGAGTGGATGTCATTAAGAATGGAATTAGTGACAACATCCGCACCGCAACGTGTTAATTGGTTAACAACGTGGTCAATCATAATGCCATTCCCTGGAATTGCTGAACTAGAGAAGACGACAGTGTCTCCTGGAGAGATGTGAACATCTTTATGTTCCCCGTTAGCAATTCTACTTAACGCGGCCATTGGTTCACCTTGTGAACCGGTACAAATAATAACGATTTGATTACTCTTGAAGTTCTTAATTTCTTCAGGATTAATAATCATGTCATCTTTAATCTTGATATAACCATATCCACGTGAGATATCCATGGCTTTCTCCATGGAACGACCAATAATAACGATTTTACGTTCGTATTTAGCCGCGACTTCGCAGATTTGTTGAATACGAGAAATATTGGAAGAGAATGTGGAAACGATTAATCGACCAGCGGCTTTAGAGAAAACATCATCAATAGCGTCTAAAACGTTCTTTTCACTTGGTGTATAGCCTTCGTTTTCCGCGTTAGTGGAGTCACTAAGTAATAAATCAACACCCTCTTGGCCTAATTTAGCCATCTTGGTTAAGTTGATATCTGGACCAATTGGTGTTAAGTCCACTTTAAAGTCACCAGTGGAAACGATTCTACCTTCAGGAGTATCAACAACCACACCAAAGGAATCTGGGATGGAATGGGTCACTCTAAAGAAGCTAATCTTGAATGAATCGACTTTAACAACAGTATCATCAGTATATTCAATAAGTGGTAAACGATCAGACATGCGGTTTTCTTCCATTTTGTTTCTGATTAAAGCTGCTGCTAGTCTAGGTGCGTAAATCACTGGAATATTTAAACTTTGAATTAAGAAAGGAATACCACCGATATGGTCTTCGTGACCATGTGTGATAAATAAAGCCTTTACTTTATTACGGTTATTTTTTAAATGTGTAAAATCTGGGACGACATAGTCGATACCAGGAAATTCAACACCAGGAAAACGTACGCCACAGTCAATGATGACGATTGTTTCTTCGTTTTCGATGCAGTACATGTTTTTACCAACCTCGCCTAAACCACCGAGGGCATAAACAGAAATGGGCATAGAAAGTGTATTAGCCATAGTGTCTCCTTTCATTATTTATGTGAGAATTCTTTATTAATTATAGCAAAAATTAATAAATTATATAAGTTCTTCATTCATGAGCTGCGTATTTGGTTTATTTTTATCAATACGGTCATAGAAGAAGAGACCATCTAAATGGTCATACTCATGTTGTAATACGATGGCATCGAAGCCTCTAGCAGTGATAACGACATCCTTATCTCTAAGAGCGTCATAAGCCTGCATTTTGATCTTGTAGTAGCGGTGGGCGTAGCCTCTATGTTCTTCGTCCACGCTTAAACAGCCTTCCCCGTCTTTTAAAGCACACTTACGGACGGAGTACTCAATAATTTTTGGATTCACTAATTGATATTGGACAAGATCTTCACCTTCTCCATAATAAATAACAAACATTCTTTTGAGTAATCCGATTTGAATAGCCGCTAAACCAATACCAGCTCTGATATTATGCTTAATCGCGTATTCTTCATCTTGCGATAACTTTAAGTATTCAAGCATCGCATCTAAAGTCTCTTTATCTTCCTTACTTAATGGAAGCTCTACTGGGAGAGACTTTTTCTTCATAATTGGGTTACTGTCTTTAACAATTCTGAGCTTCATGAGCATATACTATCACATTTATCGACATAAATAAAGTTTATGTCAAATGAAAAATTGTGTATAATCAAAGCATGGCAAATGACATTTATTATCTCGCTAGTGAATTAAAAGAAATGCTGGATAATGACGAAAGAATTATCCTTTTAAATAAACTCGAAAAAGAACTCGATAATAACGAAGAAGTGATGGCTCTTTCCTATCAAAAAGATGTCGCTGTTTCTTCTTATAGCGACGCTTTAAATCACTACGCAAAAGATAGTGAAGAATTAAAGAAATATCAACGTGAATTACACCTCAAAAAAGAAGCCTTAGACAACCATCCATTAGTGAGGTCTTATCTTAAAGCTTATAGTGAAGTTCGTGACTTAATGTTTGAGCTTAATGAGATACTATTTAAAGACTTGTCTTTACATTTAAAAGAAAAGGGGCACAAATAATGCGTATCGTCGGAGGAAAATACCGTCATCGTTTAATCACTTATCCCGATGATATGGAACATACTAGACCAACGAAAGATAGGATTAGAGAAGCCATCTTTTCTGCGTTAGGCGATATCACTGATTTTCACGCTTTAGATTTATACGCTGGAAGTGGGGCAATGGGCTTAGAAGCACTTTCAAGAGGAGCGAATAAATGTGCCTTCGTCGATGTTTCTCCAATTGCCATTAAAACCACAAAAGGCAATCTTGATAATCTTAAGATTACTCCAGAACAATATATATTAATTAAGGATAAAGATATAAACGCGTTAGAGAGATTCAAAACTCTTAATGAAAAGTTTGATTTAGTTTTCCTTGATCCACCTTATGAACAAGGTCAATATCAACAAATCGTTGATTTATTAATTAGTAAAGAATTATTAAACGAACATGCGGTTATCGTTATTGAGGCCAACCGTGATGTGAACTTAGAAAATATTGAATATATAAAGAAGAAAGACTACCATTATGGAGAAATCAAAGTCTTCATCTATTGGAGGTAACAAATGAAAATCGCCATCTACCCAGGAAGCTTCGATCCAATTACCAACGGACACTTAGAAATCTTAAAAAGAGCCCTTAATATCTTTGATAAAGTGATTATGCTTGTCGCTGTTAACGACGCTAAGAAATCACGCTTTTCAGTCGAAGAAAGAGTGGCGATGATTAAGGAAGCCGTTGAAGGTGATCCACGTGTTACGGTTGACAGCTATGACGGTTTAACCGTTGAATATGCAAAAAACCATAATGCACAACACTTAATCCGTGGTCTAAGAGCGGTGACTGATTTTGAATATGAATTCTCCTTAGCGTCCGCTAATGATTTCATTGATTCATCAATCGATACGGTCTTCTTAACGAGCAAAGCGGAAAAGTCTTTCATCAATTCCTCGATGATCATGGAACTATATCAAAGTGGTGTTGATGTTTCTAGCCTTGTTCCAGCGTCTGTTATCAAAAGATTAAAATAAGTTATTTTAAGTAGATTAATGACACCAGTCTTCCCACTGGTGTTTTCTTATAGGCTGAATAAAATCTCTCGTCAGTAAATGTATCGAGATGGTCGTCTTTGATTTGTGAATCGTCTGCACCTAAAGAATAGAGATCCATTCTATTGGCGTAGCCATTATCAAATTCTTCATCTTTAATCGCGTCTTTAAAGCCTGCCTCTAAGATGGTTTGTCTAGTTTCTTCATCAATCTTAAAAGACTCTTTTTGACGGAACGGACCAATATAGAATTTAAAATCTTTAATATCTAATTGTTCTTTATTAAGAATTTCATTAATAACTTTATAAGCAACGTGCCTCATTGTGCCCTTAAATCCTGCGTGAATAATACCGACGAGATTTACTCTTTCATTAATAAAGAAGATAGGGACACAATCAGCATGGAAAATGCATAGAGGAATATTTCTTTCATATGTATATAAGGCATCACAGTCTAAACCATCTTCAAAGCTATCTTTACCTTTACCCATTTCTTCTAAAGAAACATACATTACTTTATCGCTATGATGTTGATGGACATAAGTAAAGCGTTCGATAGGTTGATTAAGAAGACTCGCTAAATGTAAGCGTCTTTCTTTAACACCTTCACCGTTATCTACTTGATATGCAAGATTACCTAATTTAGTAGTGGTGGTAATGCTTAAACACTTTTGACTAAGAGGAAAACTAATATACATACATCAATGATATCAGAGAAAAGAAAAAACCGCATCAGCGGTTAGTTCTTAAGCACTTTACCGAATAAATCGGTGTGTGACCAACATTTCTTCAATGTACGGGCTCTTTCTAAATCGGAAGAACCATCGACTGTGAAGATGACATCACTTAAGCCTTTAACTTTTTGATTGGCAAGAGCGATACCGTTCTTTTCGCAATCAGCAGTGAAGTCGAAGTACATAAGTAATGGTGTGTTGATTGGGCAAGTATCTAAGCTATCAGATGTGAAATTGCTTTCATAGTTGCTGACGCTGTAGTTCTTGTTCATAGCGTAGTAGGTTTTTGGTAAGTATGTACCATCAACTAAGTTTTCAAATAAACTGTAGTGGTTTAACCAAACCTTATCGAATAAGTTGACTTCTTCGTTATCGATTTTTTCTTTTGTATCTGTGTAGATAGTCCAGAGTTTGAAGTCACCTGCTAAAGCATCTTTCTTATCACCAACGAATTCTTTATCGTTGTTTTTCCATTTTTCTTGGAATGTCTTTAAGCCGCCATATAAATCGTTGCAGCTGCTGTCATCTTTAACGAAGGCAACGAAGAATCTTTCGCCTCTCTTATCGGCTTTGAGTTTTTCAACATCGCCGTTTTCGATATATGTGAAGAACTTGTCAACTTCGGAACCAGCATTATTGGAATCGAATTTATTAGCGTTCTTTAAACTTAATTGACTCTTAGCGAAATATTTATTTGCGTCATCGCTGGAATCGAACCAACCCTTAACACCATCAATGATGTGTGGGATAGCAAAGATAACTGCGAAGATAGCACCGACGATCAACAAAGGTTGAATCCATGCTGTTTCTTTAATCCAACGGCCGATTCTCGCAAAAAATCCACCGATTGCTCTTAATACTACCATGTTTTAAGCCTCCTATATTTACATATAGCGTGATAATCTTACCACTTGAAAATTTTAAATTCAATAACAATTGTACCAATTGTATCTTACATACGCCCATCCGAGACGAGCAACGTTTCTCATTATACTAGAAAAAAACTTCTAAACAATCATATTTTGTTGTTTTTTGTAAAACAAGGTATACAATAATGCCGTGATTAAATCTAAGTGGACTCGTTTTAAAAAACAAATCGACAACTTCTTGTTCGATCATTACATTATCAAAACCGTACTTGAATACATACGTGGTTTCTTTATTGCCACTATTGCCGCGGTAGTGTTCGCTTTTGGTTTCTCTTGCTTTATTTCACCTTCTACAAAAGGTGGCTTTGTTTTAGCCACTGGTGGTGTATCTGGTGTTTCTCAAATCATTGCATGGATTATTGAAACAATACGTGGTGAACCAGTTGGTAACAACTTAATTCAATCTATTGGTTACACATTATTGAATGTCCCATTACTAATCTTTAGCTTTTTCAAACTTGGTAAACGTTTTACCATCTTCACATTAGTTAATGTTGTACTTTCATCAGTGTTTATCTCTTTATTCTCTACCGCACACGTAGGCGAACAAGTTGCAAATTTTACTTTCCCAGATGGCGCTCAACCACTCGAACCTGTGATTGTGCGTGTCGTATTCGGAGGTATTACCACAGGCCTTGCCAGTGCGTTCGCATTTTTAGGCGGTATTTCTTGTGGCGGCATTGATGTTATCGCGTGCTATATCGGTGCGAGAAAGTCTACACAAATCGGTAGATATGGCGTGATGATTAATGGTGTGATTGTTATAACCTACGGTTTCTTAAAAGCTATCGATAACAATTTCAACTTTATTTATTCCTTATATTCTATTATCTTCTCTATTATTTATTTATTTGAAGTCGGCCTCATTATTGATGCGATCAACTTAAGAAATAAGAAAATGCTTGTCCAAATCATTACTAGCAAAGTCCATATGCCAGAAATCATTATTGCTAACTTCCCACACTCTGCAACAATAATTAATGGACATGGTGCTTATTCTGGCGCTGATAAGATCATTCTTTGGATGGCGGTCTCCTCTTCTGAAGTGCGTAAAGTTGTTAACGTCGCTAAGAAGGTTGATGAACACGTCTTCATCGGTGTTACTTCGTTAAAGCAAGTGTACGGTAACTTCTATATCAAGCCACTTGAATAATTAACCTCAAAAAAGATAAAAGCCTAGTTAGTTCGCTAGGCTTTTTTGTTTGCTTTTGGCGGAAGAACAGGGATTCGAACCCTGGCAAGGCTTGCACCTTCTAACGGTTTTCGAAACCGCCCCCTTCAACCACTTGGGTATTCCTCCGTGCAAGTTATTATAGCATTTATTCGGCTAATTGGAACTTTATTAAATTGAATTTGGACATCTAGTCAAATTCATGCGGACAAAGTATAATAGACTGGTATGGAATGGTTCAATTTTAACAACACACCATTTAAAGCCTTCTTCATCATAATGATGTTGGTGCTTTTATTTATCACATTTTTAGTGCTCACTTACATCCTTTTTGGCAGAAGGGATCAAAGCTACGATAAACGCATCAAAGCGGAATCCACAACGCTAAGAATTTACATCATTGATGTAAAGAATAACAAGGTTACCTATTTCAATCGTTCTGATTTAAAGGGCAAGAAAGAAATAGACATGACCGCTTTCTATTCTCACTTCCACGTTAATGATGTTGATAAAATCAAATCCTGGGTCTTCAGTATTTGTACTGACTATAAAAACGCTGATAACTATTTAGAAGCAGACGTGGTCATTAACCATGGACGTAGTACATATTTCTCTTTATTAAAACTGCAAAAGTACGATCCAAATGAAGGTATCATCCACTTAGAATCCTTCATTCTTAAATACATCACTCCAAATAACTCCACCTCTAAAAAGAAGAAAAAATCTCCATTTATCGGTGTGGTTAAAAGAAGCACAATGGAATCCTTAATCCTTAAAGAAAAGAGTTTAAAGGGTTTCACTTTCGCTATCCGTTTCTATTACATTAGACAAAAATTCTTATCAAACGATAAGATTGAACGCTATATGATCGTGACATTAAAGAATGTCATTTATCCATATGCCTCTAATCCAAGAGTGTCTCGTCAAATCATTGATGGTGGTGAAAACGAATTATTAATGTTTGATTTAAGAATTGCTTCTCGTGATGAAGCGATGGTTTTAGCGACATCGATGGCCCATAACATTAAAAAGTGTATTGGTGTTAACGGTTTCTCTGATTCAATTAACTTCTCCATTGGTGTTGTAGAAAACGCTCAATACTATCAAGACTTTGATTCTATGGTGGTCAAAGCTCAAGAAGCTTGTATGTCCGCGCAACATAACGGACAAGAAATTTTGCTTTATCAAAAGCAAGCTGCGCCACTTATTGAACTTGATCGCTATCGTGAAGAGGTGGAAAACCTCATGAAACCAAATAGCTTACGTTACTTATTTAGACCAATCTTTGATGTCAATAGACGTAAGACTATCGGTTACTTCGAATACATTAAAGCTTATGATTCCCCATTTGCCTCATTTGCAGAAATGAGTAAATATGCGGCAAAGGTGGATATGAATAAACAGTTCTTTGCGATGATTTCTCGTTACGTCATTCCTAAGTTCGCCAGTGAAAAGCAATCTGATGACTTAAGACTATTCATGCTTGTCTCTTTACAAGACATTGAACATATGTACGAGATTCTTTCACAAATTCCTCAATCAAAATTAATTCACTTAGTCTTAGTGTTCAACGAGCAAGAAATTAACGAGAACGCTTCTAACCTTGAATTGCTTAATGATTCATTAAAGAAATTAAGAAGCGGCCACTTTGAACTTGCGATGTTAATGAAGGATAAAAACTTGCTCTTAGATCCAAGTGTTTATTACAACTTTGACTACTTCGTCGCTGGTTCGATGATGATTGGTGAAATTAAGAAGAATAATCGTGTACGATTATCCATTCACTCTCTTATCGAATCATTGCTTAAGTACCATCGACCTATTATCGCCACCGATTTAGAAGGCTGGCAATCAATAGAACTGATTATTAAATCAGGTGTGAGTATCGTTTCTTCTGAAACAATCTCTTCCAGTAACGATATGCTCTTACCATTAGAAAAGAAGAAGATTGAAAAACTTATAACTATGGATGATTCAAATCATCAGAGAGGATAAAATTATGGCTCAAAATAACCAAGTAAAAAATGATGCAATTACTCGTCAAGAAGACGATTTTGCCCAGTGGTATACTGACGTCTGTCGTAAGGCAGAATTAATGGATTATTCTTCCGTTAAAGGATTTATCATTTACCGTCCTTATGGCTACGCTATTTGGGAAGAAATCCAAAACTATTTAAATAAAAGATTTAAGGAAACAGGACATCAAAACGTTTACATGCCAACTGTGATCCCAGAATCTTTATTACAAAAAGAAAAAGATCACATTGAAGGCTTTGCTCCAGAATGTTTAATCGCCGATATCGGTGGTGGTCAAAAGATTGATGACCCATTAATCATTAGACCAACCAGTGAAACATTATTCTGCGAACACTACGCAAAGATTATTTCTTCATATCGTGATTTACCAAAACTTTATAACCAATGGTGTTCTGTTGTGAGATGGGAAAAGACCACACGTCCTTTCTTAAGAGGTGCAGAATTCTTATGGCAAGAAGGCCACACAATGCACGAAACCGAAGAAGAAGCTCGTACAGAAGCATTAAAAATGCTTGAAATCTACGATGACTTAGGTCGTGACATCTTAGCGATTCCATTCACCAAAGGTAGAAAAACTGATAAAGAAAAATTCGCTGGTGCTTTAGAAACCTATTCCATCGAAGCTTTAATGCCAGATGGTAAAGCCTTACAAAGTGGTACAACCCATTACTTCGGCACAGGCTTCGCCGAAGCATTTGGCATCAAATTCCAAGGTAGAGATGGTAAGTTATACAATCCTCATCAAACATCATGGGGTGTCTCTACACGTTTATTAGGCGCGATTATTATGGTACATGGTGATGATAATGGCTTATCCTTACCACCATACGTCGCTCCAATCCAAGCCGTGGTCATTCCTGTTGCGCAACAAAAGCCAGGTGTTATCCCAGCTGCAAGAGAATTAGAAAAGATGTTAAAAGACGCTGGTGTCAGAGTCAAATGTGATGAATCTGATAAAACACCAGGTTGGAAATATTCTGAATACGAAATGAAAGGTGTCCCAGTCCGTATTGAAATCGGTCCAAGAGACATCGAAGCTGGTGTGGTCACAATTGCTGTACGTCACGATGGCCGTAAACTTACCGTTAAGAAAGAAGAAATGGTGGACACCGTCATTCAATTATTCAAACAAATCCATCAAGAAATGTATGAAAAGGCCAGCCAATACTTATTAGAACACGTGACTGAAGTAACTGACCTTAAGGACTTAGATGCCGCTTTAGATAAAGGCGGTTACGCTAAGATGATGTGGTGTGGTGACGAAGCTTGTGAAAACAAGATTAAAGAATTAACAACCGCGACCGCACGCTGCATGCCATTTAACCAAATCGCGTTCGCAGACACATGCCCAGTATGCGGTAAAAAGGCAAAAAAAGTTGTTTTATTTGCGAAGGCCTATTAATTTCTTAAAATTCTTATTTAATTCTAATCGCCCTTTATGTTAAGATAAGGGGCGCACTGGAGTAGTACCCAAGTTGGTGAAGGGGCTTCCCTGCTAAGGAAGTAGATCGGGTTAACTGGTGCGAGAGTTCGAGTCTCTCCTACTCCGCCATTAGAGAAGAACAATTCTGATACGATAAAAAGTGTCAGAATTTTTCATTTTTAGGGCATTTTTAGCAGTATTTACTATAAATTAAGGTTTATGTGTGTTAATTGAAGCTGTTTTTATCGGCTCTTTTTGTTTTTGCTTAAAAAGTGAAAACGATTGAAAACGCCAAAAAACGAAAGGTATAAAAATGCGCTAATATGGTAATATTGTTTTATGAAAGCTAAAGACATCCCATATATTCGCCTTTTTCCAAAACTATTTGATTACAAAAGCGAAGATTCAAATAAGGTATTTACCTCTGATTCTTTGCTATTGTTTTTTGTAAACATTCTTATATTCTTTTTTCTAAACCGCTTTCAAGCCTATTTCAGCCCTTTTTCTATCATATTGGCAATTGCTTTGCTTGTTTTGTTTTTTGCACAGTTCCTTTCTTTATGCTCGAGAAGATTAAATGATATTGGAGCGCCAAAATTATTGTGCTTAATATCTTTCACTGTTGTTGGAATTGTTTTCCTTTCAATTCTATTATTTTGTTCCCCGTCCAAATCAAATTTTATAAATGGTATAAATAATTCTGCTGTAAGAAGGCAAAAGAGAGCCCCTTATGTTACCGCTGGATTTGTTTCCATAATCACCGTTGTAATGTCCCCATTTATTATTGTCGGATTGACTATAGTTAGAGATATCGCTTGTAATACAATTGCTGCCCCAACTATTTGGACTTTAGATAAAAACACTAGCCACTATAACAATCGCCTTGATACAACTGAGAATGCAAGTGTAGTGATGCCTCGATTATCTGAGTTAGGTGATTATGATAGTGTTTATTTTGCCTATCAGCATCAAGTTCAATCGCTCCTCATGAGTTTTGAGAATCATTCCATTTCTTTGTTCGCTTTTTATGGAGATAACTATGAATCACAAAAAGAATTAACAAATGAAAAATATGAAACTCTTTACCTAGATAAAGAAAGATCGGATTTTATGCTTTTTGAATTTGATTATAAAGGATACGATTTACGAATCGTCCCTGATTTAACATATTGGGTAAATAAAGATGGAGAAGGCTTTCCAACTGTCAAATCGTTTATGATGGTGGGATTTAACGATTCTAAAAACACAATAGTTTACTTATATTTTTATGATTTTGACCTTGATTGTATTTCTTATGAAGGTAGTCTTGAAAGTGCTACTTATGAGTTTAAATTAAAAGAAATGCGTCGCTTTTTAAAAACATATTTCTATTGGTATTAATAAACGAAAGTTGTACGAACTGTACGAACTTTGTATCAAAATGGTGCTTTCAACCCATTAGAAAAAATACGGTATTGAATTCAGTACCGTTTTTCTTTTATTTTTTGTAGAATAAAGCAAATGGAAATTCGCAGAGCCAAAAAAGAAGACATTGCTAGATTATTAGAATTACTTTCTCAGGTCTTAGAAATCCACGCTAAATTAAGACCAGATTTATTCATGTCTGGAACAACCAAATATAATCAAGAACAACTTGAAGAAATGATTAACAATGATACTAAACCAATATATGTGGCTATTATAAATGACTATGTCGTGGGCTATGCGATGTGTCAAATTAGAGTACCTACCTCAAATATGTATCCTATAAAGGTTTTCCATTTAGATGACTTATGTGTCGATGAAAAATATCGTAAACAAGGTATTGGCGAAGCTTTATATCAAAAAGTAGTGGAAACCGCAAAAGAGAATAATTGCTATGAAGTTACTTTAAATGTGTGGCCAGGCAATAACGCCGCTTTAAAGTTCTATGAAAAAATGGGAATGAAAACCAGATCAGTATTCATGGAGCATATAATGAAATCAAAATAAAGTGTATGCATTGTATGCAAGTGTTCTCACTTTGTATCAAAATGGTGCTTTCGACCCACGTAAGAAGATAATTCTGATACGATAAAAAGTGTCAGAATTTTTTCTTTTTTAGCGTTTTTTTTCTTACTCAGGTAAAATATATCTATAAGGAATTAACATGGATAAATATGATTTCCTTCTTGAAGGAAGATTAAGAGAATTAGATAAGGATCTCCATTCTAGGTTTAGCGATACAGTTTTCGCTATGGAAAGAATCCTTTCTAACTATAAGTTAATCTTTCCTGATTTCACTGACCATAGTGAGCTCCATTCTTTGAATGTTATTGAGTTCTGTAATAAATTAATCGGTAAACAAATTGATAATTTAAACGCTGATGAAATATACGCTATTTTGATGGGTTGCTATTTCCATGATACTGGTATGGGAATCAGTGAAAGAGACTATGACGAATTCACTAAACAAATCGATTTCAAAGATTATTTTGAAACACACGACAGAAATAACCGCCCAGATATTATCCGTGCATTCCATAACGAGTATTCTGGCTTATTAATTAAAAAATACGCTGCGTTTTTTGATTTCCCTAGTAAGGAACACATGTTTGCGGTTGTCCAAATCTCTAGAGGGCACCGTAAAACCGATTTAGAAGATGGAAAAGAATATCCAAAAGCTTTAAAATTACCTAATGGTAACACCATCTGCTTACCGTATTTATCCGCTTTAGTGAGACTCGCTGATGAAATCGATGTCACCGCACAAAGAAACTTACAATCTACTTATGACATTAATAAAATCACTAAAGAAATTGATTTAGTGGAATTCATGAAACATGAAGCCATTAGAGATTTAGAAGTGAAAGAAAAAGAGTTTATCTTGAAAGTCCATACAGACGATGACAAACTCTTTGAAAAAATCAAAATTGTGGCTTCTAAGATGCAGAAGACTCTCGACTATTGCCGTAAAGCCGTAAACGGAGTGACCCCTCACATCATTACCCAAGAAAAAGTAGTGGTTGAAAGAATCTAATTACGTTCAACGTTTAAGATATTAGCAAAACCTGTCATCTCAAAGATATCGAGGATTTGTTTATTAGCATTTTTAATGACCATGTCGCCTTGCGCGCTCATGATTTTCTGCGCCATTAAAAGGACTCTTAAACCCGCTGAAGATAAGTATTCAAGTTTAGTAAAATCTAAAACGAGTGATGTCACATCTTTTAAGCTATCTCTAATCACTTGATCAAAGGCAGGTGCGGTAATGCTATTTAATTCGCCAACTAAAGCAATGGAAAGTTGTTTTCCTTCTAATTTCTTAATGATTTCCATGGTATTTCTCCCTATATCATTATCATTTTACTCAATTATTGACCTAGTTAACCACAACTATTTTAAGCAATGATTTGTAGTGGTTGAAATTTCTTCGATTATTATTGAAAAAAATATGTATTTTTGCTACCTTAATCCAGAGGCAGAAACTATGAAAAAGAATTATTTAAAAATAATTGTTGCCATTGCCGCGATGATTCCTTGTTTATCTGCTTGTAATAAATATCATGAAGGTAAACTAGTTGAAGCGGAGTGTATTTATAATGGCTATGAAGAAGCCCCTGACTTTAATAAATCTTTAACTATTAACACCAAAGATTATGAAGGCTTAGAAGTCAAAGGCCATGGTGATTATTTTTATATTGGTTCTTTTAAGATTTATGATTCTCTCTATCTCGCTGATGTAAACGGCGATGGACGACGTGATTTCTGCACTGAATTTCGTTATTTAAATAAATCCCAGTATTATCATGGTTATGCTTTCTTTGACATTAAGAAAAATGCCTATCTTGAGTATTTCCTTCCTGATAATGGCAAATCCTATTATTTAGGAGAAAAAGATGGTTATTTAATTATCAAAGAGTTTTATGGTCAGCATAATCCAACTACCTATAAGGAAGGCATAAATTATAGAAGAACTGCGACAGTATTAACTGACAAAGAAAGACCACAGCTAGTGTGGAAAGATGAAGAATTTAATCCTCATTCTTGTAGTGCCGTTTTTAAAAATGTTAATAATGGTTCGTGGGCAGTCGGCGACCAAGAAACAAAAGAACAACGCTTTGTCTGCGCTACTGAAAGAGCTAATGATTTATTCATAATGTATTCTTTTAATGGCGTTTTAACTTTTGACTCAGATTACGCTAACGATTGCCTTACTTATGAGAAAAGTGATGCCTATGAAATAACTTTTAACAAAGATAAAACAAATAACACTGAGACTAACCTAAACTCAGGAACATGTGAATTATGGTATACAGTTACCTTCAAAAAAGAAGGCAAATATGATGTCAAAATAAACATTAAGAATCTCGAAATGGTTATTAGCGTCATAGTGGATAACGCTCTTTACTATAAAAACTAAAACATTAAAATATTGACAATTCCTATAAAAAGTAGAGATAATCAGTTATACATATCAAACCGATGAAGTGGAATAGTACCTTTCAAAAGTAATTTATAGAGAGTTCTGGGTTGGTGCAACAGAATAATTGCTTGGAAGCGAATGGACCAATGAGGGCGACTAATACTCGACGGCATCACTCCGTAACCATGTGATAGTGTATGTTAGTACACGAAACCCATTAAGGTGGCATAGTAAAAGATTTTTAAGCTTTTATCCTTTTGGGAAAAAGCTTTTTTGTTTAATAGGAGAATTAGATGACTTATTTCTTAAAGATGACATTACGATGGTGAAGACATAGGGACTTATGTCTATTTACTCGTGAACAATTTTTAAGAAAGAAGGATTTATAAAATGAAAAAACTATTTAAAACATTATTTATGTCAGCCGCTTTATTAGCGGGCTCACTCTCTTTTACCGCTTGTAACTCAAATAAGAAAACCATTGGTATCATTCAATTTGGCACTCATGAATCATTAAATGACTGCTATAACGGTATGATCAAAGGTTTAGAAGACGAACTCAAAGAAGAATTTAATAACTATGTTATTGACCGTCAAAATAGTAACTTTGATCCCGCAGTAAGCGCCGCTCAAGCTAGCAGCTTTGTGAGCAAGAGAACAAGCATTATTGGCGCAATCGCTACACCAAGTGCGATGGCCGCTGCTAGTGCTGCTAAAGGTTCTATCCCAGTCGTCTACTGTGCAGTTAGCGATCCGAAATCAGCGGGCCTAACTGAAATGAAAAACGTGACTGGTTCTAGTGACTTATTAGATTTTGATAGCCAATTATCCTTGATCAAGTCGTTTATTCCAGATGTTGATAAAATCGGTGTTATGTACACTCTTGGCGAAGCCAATTCCTTAAGCCAAATTGAAACATTAGATGAAAAGGCTAAAGCTTTAAATATCGAAATCGTCAGACAAGCCATCACTAATGCTAGTGAGATTCCGACCGCAACAGACACTCTTTTAAATAAGAATGTCGATTGTTTAACCAACCTCACTGATAACACAGTAGTGGGTGCTTTAGAAATCATCTTAGCGAAAACCAACGCTAAAAAGATTCCAGTCTTTGGTAGTGAAATTGATCAAGTTAAAAATGGTTGCTTAGCCAGTGCTTCTTTAGACTATGTGACATTAGGAGAAAGAACCGGCGCTATCATGGCTAAAATCTTAAAAGGTGAAGCTACTGCTAGTAATGATATCGCTATCAAAATCGAAGATAGTTTTAACTGCTACTCTGCTAAAGTTGCTACACAATTAGGCATCACTTTACCAGAAGTGAAGGATATGAAGAACGTGGACTAATATGTTCGTCAGTGTTTTACTTACCATCATGCAACAAGGCCTATGCTACGCCATCGTGGCATTAGGCGTTTATATCAGTTATAAGATTTTAAATTTCCCTGATTTAACAGTTGATAGCTCTTTTCCTCTTGGTGGAATTGTCTGCTTCAGCTTAATTCAAGTGGGATGTCCATATGTTATCGCGATTATTGCGGCATTTGCCGCTGGTGCTTTAGCAGGCTTTATTACTGGCTTTATTCACGTCAAATTTAAGATTAGTGGCTTACTTTCTGGCATTATCACGATGACAGCTTTATTATCCATTAACTTTGCGATTGCTAAAGGTAATGTTCTTATTCCATATGGTGATAAAACAACATTATTCAATAACTCTTTCACCAGATTATTTGGTGACGACCTCACATTACTAGCCGTCGCTAACATCATCATAATGTTAGTAATCGTAATCTTAATTAAGGTCTTAATGGATTTATTCTTTAAGACTAAAAGCGGCTATATGCTAAGAGCGGTCGGGGACAATGAACAAATGAGCATTGCCTTAGGCTCCAATAGTGGTTTTTATAAGATTCTTGGTTTATGTCTCGCTAATGGATTAGTAGCTTTAGCGGGCGCTATCTATAGCCAATACATGACTTACTATGACAATACTTCTGGTACAGGCATGGTGGTTATCGCTTTAGCTAGTGTCATTATCGGTACAGCAATCTTTAAGAACCTCAAGGTTATTAAAGGTACAACCGCAGCGATTATTGGTGCCCTTATTTATACCGCAGTATTAAACGCGATTATTGCTTTAGGTGCTCCAACATTATATTTAAAACTCGTGATGGCGGGAGCATTCTTAATTATCTTAATCTTAAACACTTATGTCTTCTCTAAAGAGAAGAAGAATAAAAAAGGAGGAGTGAATCATGCCTAATTTACTATCCTTTAAAAACATTTATAAAACATTCAACACAGGCACCATTGATGAAATGCCTTTATTCATTGATTTCAATTTAGATATCAAAGAAGGCGAGTTTGTCTCCATCGTTGGTAGTAATGGTTCTGGTAAAACAACATTACTGAATTTAGTCAGTGGCTCCGCTCCATTGGATAACGGCGAAATCTACTTAAAAGAAGAAAATATCACTAAAGCAAAGGAACATAGTAGAGCGAGAAAAATTGGTCGTGTCTATCAAGATCCTTCCTTAGGAACAGCCCCTAATTTAACCATCGCTGAAAACCTTGCTTTAGCGGAAAATAAGGGACACGGGTATGGGTTATCTTTTGCTTTAAATAAGAAGAAAGTGGAAAGATACCATGAAATGCTGAAGTCTTTAAACTTAGGTTTAGAAGAAAAGATGAACACCAAAGTCAAGAAACTCTCTGGTGGTCAAAGACAAGCTTTAGCCCTTTTAATGGCGACATTACAACCAATTGATTTATTACTTCTTGATGAACATACCGCTGCGCTTGATCCAAAGACAAGTGAAGCAATAATGCAGTTAACTAACCGCATCGTTCAAGAAAAGAAAATCACCACATTGATGGTGACACATAATCTCCGTTACGCAGTGGAATATGGTGACCGATTATTGATGTTCAATCAAGGCAAAATCGTCATCGATAAAAGTGGTGAAGATAAAGAAAAAACCAAGATTGAAGACCTCCTTAAAACGTTTAACGAGATCTCAATCGAATGCGGAAATTAAAAAACAACCTTATTTGGTTGTTTTTATTTTAAATTTCATCATAACATGAAAATCCTTAAATTCCAAGGTTTTAGCAACTATTTTTGTTATTCATTATAAAATTTAAGTATTTTATAAATAATGCTTGATTTACCTTTAATAAATGAGTAGGTTTTTAACTGTTGAAGAAAGGAAAAAATCCTATGAAAAAAAGCATCAAATCTATCGTGCTTGGTATTGTCACAGCCGCTATGTTAACAGGCTGCTTCGGTGAAGGAAGTACCAGCAGTGATAGCCAAGTTTCAGGTAGTAA
This sequence comes from uncultured Caryophanales bacterium, assembly GCA_946414915.1. Taxonomy (GTDB): domain Bacteria; phylum Bacillota_I; class Bacilli_A; order RFN20; family CAG-826; genus RUG14515. Next base: position 7,270 of record CAMKQK010000004.1, on the reverse strand, counting down.
TTCCTCTAGCAATACTACTTCTGAAACAACATCATCATCATCCAGTGCTACAACAAGCACAACATCCAGTACTTCAACTAGCACATCTTCAAGTGCTTCAACTAGTACAACCCCATCATCATCTTCTAGCAGCAGTAGCAGTGCTCCTAGTATCGTGGTTAAAACACAAATTACTTTAACTGCTCCAAAAACAACTTTAGAAATTAATGAAGAAGTTTTAATTAGTTCTAATGTTGAAGGTGTCACATTCACAACAGGCGAAGGCGCTACAATTACAAACAATGTTTTCAAAGCCACAAAAGATGGTAACTATGTTATCACTGCTCATAAAGATGGCGATTTCATCGATGGCACATTAGAAATTACTGTTTTAGAAGCTAAACAAGACATCGTCTTAACAGCAGAAAAAACAAATCTTGATTTAAATGAATCAGTCACCATTAACTCTAACGTTGAAGGTGTCACATTAACCACAACTGAAGGCGCCACAATTGAAAACGGTGTGTTCACCGCTAGTAAAGAAGGTACCTATGTTGTTACAGGTACAAAAGAAGGTCGTTACAATGATGGTACAATCACCATCAGTGTTGCTTTCGCTCAAACAGAAGCTAAAGTCAAAGCCGCTCTTAAAACATTAAAAGAAGGCCAAAACTACACATTACAAATTAGAAGTAACGTTTCTTCAGCGGATTTCTATAGAACTCCAAATTACTCATTCCATACTTTATTCAATGAAGGTATGGGTTTATTCACAAACATCATTCCAAATCAACCATACGAAAAAGTTGCGCACTATATCAAATTAGTGGGTGACGAATTGGTCATTGGTAACGATGTCGTCTATAACATCGATGATGATCTCGTAATCGCTACTGACCTTTATGACGTTGATGGCTTATACTTCATCGACATTGACAAGGTGGAATTTGAAGAACATGACGGCCACTTCGTCACAGATAACGAAGATTTGATTGGCTTTATGGCCAACGTTATTGGTGTAGACTTAGCTTATTTTGCCAGTGCAATCCAATACTCATTTAATGATAAATACGAATTAGTTGCCAACCTTTTATACGCAGGTCTAGATGGTAACATTGACTATACTTCTACTTCCATGTTTGGCGATTTAGTTTACACAAATGTCGGTCAAACAAAAGCTCCAGTAGTGGACGATGCTTTTAACAAAGTGACTGTTGGAAGTACAGGCATGAGCGAAGAAGTCGCTTCTTCATTCATGCTCAGAGAAGGTCACATTAAAGCCACAATTAAAACAATCACTGGTGAAAATGAAGAATTATTAGGTACTAGTGAATATAACTTCGATGAAAAATATTTAATCGAAGACAAAAACGTTATTAAAAGCAATCAAATAATCCATAACTTCTACACAAACGATAATGGCGATGCCAAATACATTGGTATTGGTCCAGATAACCAAGTTGTGACAACCTCTTATGGAGAATGGGATTCATTCACTTTCCCATTTGCTACTTTGGATACCAACCAATTTAGACAAACTGGCGAACATGCATATTCCTACTTAGGATTTCAATCACATAGTGTAGCTTGTAATTTAGCCTGGGCGAGTGTTGGCGATAATCAAATCGCTTATATTACCGCTCACGAAAAAGATGGCAAAATTACTTCTTTCACATGTGAAACCGCCAATATGTTAGTGGATATTTCTGATCCAGATGCTGAAACTCCAGAGTATGTTTATAGAAAACTCGTCATGGAAATCGAAGTTTTACCATATGAAAAAATCGAAGATCCAAAACCATTTGAAGCAGATGCTGATACAGTAAGAATCGGTGCTTACTTAGATGAAATCCAAGGCAAAGACGCCAACTTCACACTATTCATGGGTGATTATGCCAATACAAAGAACTGGAAAAACATCAAGGTTACATCTGATACAATTCTTGTCCAAGAATACAAGGATAGTAAACTCGATGGATATCATGGTTACCACAAATTAAGCGATGGCAGCGTTTTCAAATTCTCTGCCAAAGATGAAAGCGGTGAAGTTAATGCTAGATTTGAAGGCGACGTTGAACTTGAAGAAGGACAAACATTTGCTTCTTTATTAGGCTTCAATGTTGCTCCAGAAACCATGACATTTGATGTCGATGGCAACATTGTCTTCAAAGAAGGCGTTATGAACGCTGGTTATGGTTTATTCAATGAATTCTCTTATAACAAATACGCACAAGATAATACAATCACTTTAAAAGTTAGTGGTGGCCATATCACTGGTATTACATACAAGTATGACAGTGCTCCAACTGCTACAGAATACACAAGCAACTTCATGTATGGCTCAACAACCTTAAATAGTTCTTTTGAGAAAAAATTATTAGAAGTTTTACCAACATTAAAAGAAGCTCCACATCCAACAACTTGGGCTGAAGAATTGCCAGAATTCTACAACAGAATTATTTCTATGGTTGGCGAAGACAATGCTGCGTTAGTTCCTTACGTCTATGATGTTGCCTATAGTGGCAAGTTTACTCTTCACTTCAATACAGCGACAACAAAAGCGGTAAAATTAGCAAGCGGCAGTTTCACAAATGAATATCGCGCCGCTATTAGTGCTGCTTGTGTGGCTAATGGTTTCACGCAAAATCCAAAGAACGTTAACAGTTGCTATATTGATATAGGTGATATGAGATTAACAGTTGGAACAACCGATTCAGTATTCTCTGTTATGTATAAGGCAAATGTTTAATTATGAAAAAACACTTATCACTTCTCTTTGCTTTATTAATCTCTGCTTGTTCAGGTACTGCTACTAGCGTTACTTCTAGCGTTTCATCTGAACCAGTGATTTCATCAAGCCAAGAATCAACTACTTCGATAGCGGATAATTCATCCACAACATCTACCAGTGTGATAAGTTCAACCAGCGTAACCTCATCATCTACTAGTAGCTCAAGCTCTAGTTCATCTAGCATAACTTCTACTTCAAGTACATCTATTCCAAGCAGTACATCTTCTAGTAGCAGTAGCAGTTCTAGCTCATCTACTTCAAGTAGTACTTCCTCATCTACTAGTAGCTCAACAAGCTCCTCTAGTTCATCATCAAGTAGTAGTTCTCAAGGAGGGGATGGAAAACTCTCCTCCCTTGAGGCTTTCAATACTTTCCATAATGATTTGGCCCTTAAGAACTCTACATTCGTGGTAGAGGACTATCTTGAAGAAAAAATGATTAGTGATGAAATTCTTTGTGAACATTACTTAGGAAGATTTACAGAATACTATGATGATGAAGGACACTTTGTCTATCTTGATCAAGGTATGTATGACTACACAATCAAAGAAGGAAATATTGAGGTTACAAACTGTCAAACTCTAAATAAAGACACAAAGATTACTGAGTTTTTCATTACCGCTTATGATTTATGCTTAGACGCTGATAAATGGTCTGCTACAAATGAAGATTTTGTCTTCACTTCAAGAAATGCTTCTTTAGGCGAAACAATTACTGTTTTAGCGGGTCAAGGTATTTATACCGAAGTCGCAAAATCATACACAAACACTTTAACAGTTGCTCCAGACGCTAAAAGTGCGACATTTACTTGTGTATTAGTCACAGATGGTTACGGCACTTATACTTCCACCTTATTTGTTAAGGATTTAGGTACAACCACCAATCCACTTGTCGAACAATTCTTAGCGGAAGCCACTCCATTAGTGAGCACTAATGATTTCCCTAAGGATGTAAAAGATGCCTTACACATTATGTTTGGTGATGATGTTCCTGCTCCAAGTGGTGCAAGCTACGCTCACGATTCAGAAATCATGTCTTTAAAAGGTGAACCTGTTGATATCACTTACAAAGATTACTTAATCGGTGATCAAGTTGCTTCTTATCGCGAATCCTTAGAACAATATGGTTTTGCCTTATCAGACTTAACTGATGAGAAAGGCGACTTAAAAGAGTTAGGCTATGTGAACTGGTATTATGAAATCACCATTGATTCTAAATACTATCTTGTTCAATTCTACTTTTATCCGAAGCTATATCTTGGTGAATTTGAACAAGGGATGTTCCCAAACGGAATATTCGTAGTTAGATTTAGAACCATTCAACAATAAAATAATCCAAAAACAAAAAAGCCCGCAGCGATGTGGGTTTTCTTTTATTTCTGATGGAAAAACGCTCATTTGCGATACAAAAATGTGTAGGTGTAACATGCGAAATACGATATACTGAAAGTGCAGATGAAAACGTTATCAAAAATTTGGAATGGTTTTTTAGATATTTTTGGTATTCGCAAAAATTCCAAATATGTAAAGAATTATTTGAACGAAGCGAACATGAGATCCGCGATCTTCATGTCCTCCGTTATTTTTGTTCTTGAAGTTTGGCTTGTTATTAGACAAACAAATAAATATATCGTTCCAACACTCTTGGACCCAAATAATACCTATAGTTGGTTTAGAGTAGTGTTCTCTAACACATCGCTTTATTTCTTGATGATGTTCTTTGGCCTAGCAATGCTAGTTTATTCCGCTCAATACGTGAGTCAAAGAAAATCGCTTCGAAAGATGATTGTCTCAATCGTCGCTGCGGGATTATCTATTGCTTTGTGTTGCTTATTACCGTTGGAATTTAAATATGGGTCAATCAACTTTGCGGACCCTAGTAAGGCTAAAGTCATCCGCGGTGTATTTAGATTACTATTCTATGTCTCTGTTTTCTTGTTTGACGTTGGCATTATTATCGCTAACGTCTATCGTTATAAAGGTGGCAGAAACGCTAATTTAGGTTCTGTTTTAATCATTTCCTTATTTGCGCTTGTTTGTTTGATGTTTGGTGTGATGGTCTCCTATGGAGATTTTATTAGTTCTAGAGTTTACACAGATGTTGATTTAAACGGTAAAACCGCCAATGTATTGATAAATGATGATAAAAACAAACAAATAATTTGTTTCTTAATGTTTACCATCTATATCGGTTGCTTATTAATTTGGAATCCATTAATCTCAATTGGTATTTTAGGAACGTTGTTCCTTGGCTTCTATTTCGCTATTAACCGTGTCGCTGGTTTCGGTGGCAGAGTGGTGCCAGAAGGTGACAAGATTAACTACATCACATTCTTCATCTCCTTAACCATGGTCTGTATTTCCATCTTTAACCAACGTATTAGTGAAGCTAAAAAAGATGAAGAACTCGAAGAGTTAGCCACGAAAGATAAGATTTCTGGCTTATTATCGTTTGAATATTTCTGCATTCTAGGCAGAGATAAAATGCACCAAAGTGACTTAGGTCAAGGTGGTGGTGCTTATCTCTTCTTAAACCTCACAGGTTTCAAGATTTACAACGACCAAAAAGGTTTTGAAAGAGGCAACCTTTTCTTAAAAGAAACAGGTCAAATAATTACTGAAGTGTTCCCAGATTCCTTGATCACTCGTCAATCTGACGACCACTTTGTGGTATTCACCAAAAATGAGAATTTAGAAGAAAAGATTAATAAAATTAACGAAATGCTCGAGGCAAGAGACCCAGATGTCCGTATTGGCATGAAAGCGGGTATCTATATCACCACAAATCCTGATGAACGTGTCCGTATTTGTGTGGAAAGAGCGAGATATGCCTACGGCAATTTAAAACAACTCGTTGGTAATCACGTCTTTGATTACTACGATGATGAAATGCATGATAACTACTTAATGGCCCAATATATCGTCACTCATATTGATGAGGCGATTAAGAATGGTTACTTAAAAGCTTACTATCAACCAGTAGTCTGGTCTAAAGGTAGAACCTTATGTGGCGTTGAGGCATTAGCGAGATGGATTGATCCTAAATATGGATTCCTTTCTCCAGGTAAGTTTGTTCCTGTTTTAGAAAGCTCACAACTTATTTATAAGTTAGATAGAGAAATCTTGAGACTTGTTTGCCAAGACATTCGTAAGAATCTTGATAAAGGCTTACCAGTCTTACCAGTTTCCATCAACTTCTCTAGAGCGGACTTTGGTGTTATTGATATCGTCCAAGTCGTTGATGAAACAGTCAAACAATATAACATCCCTCATGATTTACTCCATATCGAAATCACTGAAAGCGCTTTAACTGATGAAGAAGATATCTTAAAGAACACGATTAATCGTCTCCATGAAAAAGGCTTTGCCACATGGCTCGATGACTTCGGTAGTGGTTATTCTTCTTTCAACGTTTTGAAAGACTATGAATTTGATGTCTTAAAACTCGACATGAAATTCTTGATGGGCTTTAACGGTAACGAAAAGGCTAAATCATTAATTAGATCAGTCATCGCGATGGCGGATCAAATTGGTATGAAGACACTATGTGAAGGTGTTGAAACCGCTGAACAAGCTGCCTTCTTAGAAGAAGCTAGCTGTGGTAGACTCCAAGGTTATTTATACGGTAAACCACTCACCTACGAGGAATTAATGGGCCGTATTGAAAACGGGGAATACAATCTCGCTAAAGAGTTAATTAAATAGGGGACAAGCAGTTCCTTTTTAAATACGCAAAATTCTTATTGTTTTATTCTATATAATAGTTTAAAGTAAACCCCTGCGATAAATACAAAATCAGTCGCAAAAATAATAGTTTCTATAAATCCTTATTTATATTAAAATATAACTAGGTAAAGATTTTAAGAAATGTCATAACTATTGGTTTTAGCAACCAATTTTCTATGACCTTACAAGTGAGGTGTTTATATGCAACAAGTAAGTATTAGAAACAAATGGATCTCTTTAAGAGGTGGTTCCAAAGTCAAAGACATGGACGAAAAAGACGTTCTTTATGTCAAAGGCAAATTCTGGACATTCACAAGAAAGAAATTTGTCCAAGATATGGAAGGCAAACTCTTATACACTGTGAGAAACAAATTCTGGACATTCTTCGTTCATAAAGCCATGGTCTATGATAAGGATGGCAATATGATTGCGAAGATTAGAAGAAAATTCTGGTCCTTACACGATCGTTACTTCGTCGAATCATCATTAGGCGATTTAGAAATCTGTGGCAATATCTTAGGTTTCAATTATCAAATTAAATTAAACGGTAAAGAAATCGGTCACGTTTCAAGAAAAATCTCATTAAGAGATTCCTTCGTCTTAACTCTTGATGACGATCAAGATTTAGCGTTCTTCGTCGCTTTCGTTATCGCTATCGATAACATCACTGACCAAAGAGCCGCTGAAGCCTCCTCTAACTAAATATGGCAAGAGTTAGAAGGTATTGCGGAAACTATATTCTAGAATTTGACCGTAACCAAATCCGTGAATACTG
>CAMKQK010000003.1:0-48188 GCA_946414915.1 uncultured Caryophanales bacterium | reverse complement strand
CAGCCGAAGAAATATCTGAAGCGATGAACGGTGAATTAAGCGCGAAACGTATTCGCGAAATTCAACGTATCGCGATGGAACCTGTCTCCTTAGAAACACCAATCGGTGAAGAAGACGATTCCCATTTAGGTGACTTTATCGAAGATAAGGAAAGTGAATCACCAGTTGATTTCACCACCAGACAACTCTTAAAAGAAGAACTCTACAGCATCCTTAAAGATTTAAGCGATAGAGAAGAAAGAGTCATTAGACTCCGTTATGGTTTAGACGACAATAGACCAAGAACTCTTGAAGAAGTCGGCCGTGAATTCGGCGTTACTCGTGAAAGAATTCGTCAAATTGAAGCTAAAGCCATCAAGAAACTCAGACACCCAACGCGTTCCAAACGTTTAGGCGACTATAAGGAAAAGATTTAATGATTAAACTATCCAAACGCTTGCGTATCATTCATGATATGGTCCCGGCATCAGTGGTGGCCGATATCGGTAGCGATCATGGTAAGCTCATGATTGCTTTAGTGGAATCTGGTATCGTGACAAAAGGCTACGCTGTTGAAAACAAAGAAGGACCATTTGAAAGATTAAGAAATAATCTTATCAGATATCACGTCAACGATAAGATTACGCCCCTTTTTAGCGATGGAATTAAAGACATCACTCGTGATGTGGGAACCATCGTCATCGCAGGCATGGGTGGATTAAACATCGTTAACATTTTAAAAGCGCACCCTGAAAAATTAGTCAGAGTGCAAACAATTATTATCGACGCTCATAATGCAGTGCCTATGGCAAGAAAAGAAATTTGCATGATGGGTTTTGCTATTGCCGATGAAAAGATCGTCAAAGAAGATGGTATTTTCTATGAAATCATCAAGTTCGTAAGAGCGGATCAAGCAATCATCGGTGAAGAAGATTTAGAATTCGGGCCAATCTTAAGAAGAGAGAAATCTGCGACTTTCAAAGAAAAATATCAAACTCGCATTAGCGAGATTGATAATATCATCGCTAGTGGCAATCTCCCTCAAGCAAGAATCGATATTCTAAACGCAGAAAAGCATAAGTTGGAGAGATATCTATGAACACCAGGAAACTCCTTTTAAAACTTTCAAAACGTTTCCCAAAACGCTACGCGAAGTTTTATCATGACCACGTTGGTCTTATGACAGGTAAATTACCTGAAGAAGTGCACAATATCCTTCTCTGTTTAGACTTTGATTATCAAGTTCTTCCTTTAATAAAGGAAAATAAACCAGATTTAATCATTACTCACCATCCATTTATTTATGGCACTAAAGCCAAGGTTTTTAAATGGGATAAGCTTAAAGAACAACTTTCTAACGAAATAGACGCTCTAGGTGTTCCAGTCTATAGCATGCATACAAACTTCGATAGCGGTAAAGATGGCATGAATGACGCCTTAGCGGAAGCTTTAGGCTTACAAAATGTCTACTGCCCAGAAGAAAAAGACTTTTGTATGCGTATTGGTGAATTAGATAAGGCCATGCCAATTAAAGAATTTGCTAAATTTGCTAAAGCAAAACTTGACATTGATTATGCTTTATTGATCAATGAAGGCAACGCAAATATTAAGAAAGTCGGCATCATTGGTGGTGGCGGTTCTCGTGACTGGTTCATTGCTAGAGATGAAGGCTGTGACATTTATATATCAGGTGACGCTCCTCATCATGTAAGACGCGCGATTGTTAATGAGTATTTCAATTACTTAGATGTTCCTCACGAAGTGGAGAAGATTTTCATGCCACAAATGAAGAAAATACTCCTTGAAATTGACCCAACATTGAACGTCTTAATGGTGGATCATGAGGAAATGCCTGAAGTAATTTTATAGTAAATAGTTAGTAAATATATATCTTTGATATAAGGAGATTATCAAAACATGAAAGCAATTATTGAAATCAACAAATTTGGCACCATTGAAGTCGAATTAGATAGAGACGCTGCACCTATTACCGTTGATAACTTTATAAAGCTCGCAAATAAGGGTTTTTATAAAGGATTAACATTCCATAGAGTCATCAAAGGCTTTATGATTCAAGGCGGTTGTCCAAAAGGAAACGGCACAGGCGGTCCTGGCTATTGCATTAAAGGTGAATTTGCCGCTAACGGAGTTAATAACCCAATCAGTCATAAAAGAGGTGTTATCTCAATGGCGAGAGCTATGGATCCAGATTCCGCTGGTAGCCAATTCTTCATCATGCATAAAGATGGTGAATTCTTAGATGGTCAATATGCGGCTTTTGGTCACGTTACCAAAGGTATTGAAGTTGTTGATGCTATTGCATCAGTGAGAACGAGCCCAAACGATAGACCATTAGAAACAGTCAGTATCAAAGATATTAGAATTGAGAAATAATATGGCTAAAGATTTATTAATTGGTTCTCACGTTGGTATGAACGCTCCTGATTATTATTTAGGTAGCGTTAAAGAAGCGTTAAGCTATGGAGCTACAGCTTTTATGTTTTATACTGGCGCTCCACAAAACTCTTATCGTAAGCCATTAGAAGAATTAAAGATTGAAGAAGGACGTGCTTTGCTCAAGGAGCAAGGCTTTGACGAAAACCATATTGTCGTCCATGCGCCTTATATTATCAATCCTGCGAATAAGAATCGTCCTGATTTATTAGAACTCACCAATAAGACATTAATTAATGAATTAAGAAGAACAGCTGCCTTTGGCGCTAAGATGATTGTCCTACATCCAGGTAACCATTTAGGCTTAGGTGCTGAAGAAGCCATCAAAACTTTAGCTGAGAACTTAGACATCGTTCTTTCTCAAGACGGCACTAACGTGATGATTGCCATAGAAACTATGGCAGGCAAGGGTTCTGAAATTGGAACATGCTTTGAAGATGTCAAAAAGATTCTCGATACATGTAAGTATACAAACCGTTTAGGCGTATGTCTTGATACATGTCACGTACATGACGCTGGCTACAACGTTAACGATCCAGATGAGTTATTAGCCGAGTTTGATAGAATCATTGGTCTAAACCGCCTTTTAGTGGTCCATCTTAACGATTCTAAGAATATCAGAGGCGCTCATAAAGACCGTCATGAGAATATTGGATATGGCGAAATCGGCTTTGAAGCCTTATGCAAAATCGCTAATCACCCATTATTAAGGAATATTCCAAAGATCTTAGAAACACCTTACATTAATGAAAACGCCCCTTACTCTGATGAAATCAGAATGCTCAGGGACGAGAAATTCATTGATGGTTGGAAAGATAAATATCTAGCGTAATTTATTAATTTCTTCAATTAAAGCGTCATAGGCTTCGGCTTCTGGCACTTTTTTTATGACTTCGCCTTTTCTGAAGATGACATATTGACCTTTGCCACCGGCAATACCGATGTCTGCGCCTTTAGCTTCACCTGGCCCATTGACTACACAGCCCATACACGCAACATGAAGATTAATATTGTTATCTTCTAGGTACTTGAAGACTTTCTTGCCTAGCTCTTTAACATTAACTTGGGTTCTGCCACATGTTGGACAAGACACTAATGTAGGATAATTATCGTATAAACCACAGTCATGGAGTAAACGTTTCGCAGCGATGACTTCATCTTGAGCTTTACCGGTAATAGAAATTCTAATTGTGTCACCGATACCTTCTAGAAGAAGAGGTGATAAAGCAGCGGTGCTTCTAATTAAGGAAATATCTAAAGGACCGGCTTCTGTTAAACCAATGTGTAATGGATATGGGAAGATTTCACTAGCAATACGATAGGCATCGATTGTTTCTTTAACGTTACTAGCTTTTAAAGAGATAACGATATTGTGAAAATCATATTTTTTTAATAATTCGACATGCTTTTTAACAGAAAACACTAATTTATGAGATAAAGGAATATCAAATTTATCGACATCTGGGTTTACTGAGCCTGAATTAGCGCCCACTCGAATAGCGACATTCTTCTTTTTCGCTAGTTCAACGATTTCTTTGATTTTGGCTTCATCATTGATGTTTCCTGGATTAAGTCTAATTTTGTTGACGCCATTTTTAATCGCCATAATGGCAAAATCAGGATTGAAGTGGATGTCCGCGATAAGAGGGATCTTCACTTGTTTTTTGATTTCCTTAAAAGCTTGAGCGTCTTCTACATCTAAGACCGATAAACGCATTAAATCAGCGCCTAATGCTGCGCATTCATTGATTTCTTTAACAACTTCATCGATGTGTGAAGTTTTATGCTTACACATGGATTGGATTAAAACTTTATTCTGTCCGCCTATTAAAAGACGACCAATTTTCACTTGTTTAGTTTCTGTTCTTTTCATATGCCGATATTATAACCTAGTTTATTCATAAAAAATATATTTGCATTATATTTTACCTGTGGTAAGATATTTAAGCGACTTTGAAGGAGAAAATCAAATGGCAAGCAAAGATGATAGAATCTCATTAACACTTAAATGCACAGAATGTGGCGAGGAAAATTACCTCACTTCTAAAAATAAAAAGAAACACGCTGATCGTTTAGAATTAAAGAAGTATTGCCCACGTTGCAAAAAAGTTACTCTCCATCGTGAGAAAAAGAAATAATAGGCTATGCCTATTTTTTTGTGCCTATGATTAAGGTTGTTCCATTCATATACGAAGAAGATGATGGTTTATTCTCAAACACCTATCTTTTATATGACCAAGAGAGCAACTGTGTAGTCATCGACCCTTCCAAAGAATATCCCGGAATCGTTAATTATATAAAGAAAAATAATCTTAACCTTAAAGCCGTTCTTTTAACGCACGGTCATATCGATCATATGCGTGGCGCAGATTTATTAGTCGACACTTTTAATGCGCCTTTGTACATCGGCTTTGATGATGAAGATAAACTTACAGATACATACGCTAATTGTGGTGATTTTTTAGGGGAAAATGGCATCGTCAAAAGCAAGGCAAATACCTTAGCGGATAACGAAGTTCTTCACTTTTTAAGTGAAGATATTAAAGTAATTGCCGTCCCTTATCATACCTCAGGTTCAGTGTGTTATTACTTAAAAGATAGTGGCCTACTTTTTGCTGGTGATTTCATCATTATGCATGGGGTTGGTAGAAGCGATTTACCAAGTGCAATGCCAAAGGAGTTCAACCGCTCAATGGCGAAGATATTAGCCTTACCAAATGAGACCAAAATCTATGGGGGACATGGCCCATCTTCTACTCTAAGCATAGAGAGAAGAGTAAATCCATTTGTCAAATAATGAATATTTGATATAATATTCAAGGAATTTTATTGAAAGGAAAGTTAAATTATATGGTTAATGTTACAGAATTAAGACCAGGCAACTATTTCATTGATGAAAACAATTTATACCAAGTTTTAGATATTTTATTAAATAAAACTGCGATGAGAAAGATGGTTGCTAAAGTCAAAGTTAAAAACGTCCGTACAGGTACAATTAACGAATTAGCCCGTAACTCTGGTTACATGGTTGAAAACGTTCGTTTAGACAAAAGACAAATGCAATATCTCTATGACAGCGGCGATTTCTTTGTCTTCATGGATCAAGAAACTTATGAACAAGTCGAAATCCCAGCTGAACGTCTCCAATGGGAAAAACAATTCTTAAAAGGCGACGAAGTCGTGGAAATTACTTCTTATGATGGTGAAATCCTCGGTGTCAACTTACCTGCTAAAGTCACATTAAAGATTACACAATGTGATCCAGGCGTCAGAGGTGATACAGTCAACAAACCAACAAAGCCAGCTACATTAGAAACAGGCTTAGTGGTCAGAGTCCCATTATTCATTGAAGAAGGCGAAGAAGTTCTTGTTCGTACAGATACTGGCGAATACGACGGTAGAGCCTAGTAATAGGGGGAGCAGACAATGCAACCTTGGCAAATCGTCTTATTATGCATCGGCATGGTTATTGTTGGTGCAATTATCGGTTTCTTTGTGACCCGCTACATTTTCCAAAAGCAACTCAGAGACAACCCACCGGTCAATGAAAAAATGATTCGCGCGATGTTTAGAAGCATGGGCAGAACCCCAAGCGAAAAACAAATTCGTGAAATCATGAGAAACATGAACCAAAAATAATAACACTCGTAAGAGTGTTTTTATTATGCCTTTTTGGGCGTCTAGAGACACAAAAGAGATAATGGTGGCTTGTTATTCAAAGTCACGGAAGAAGTCTTAAAGAACCGCTTTATATTATTCCTTATATCTATTTGTTTAATGCGCTACACAAAGAAACAAAGCAAGAGATAATGGTGGATTATCAACACTCATTTAATAAGCTATCCATTCTTGTTATTATTGGTTAATTTGGTCGCCTAAAACCGCTCATATTGGACATCGAAAATGCAAGTTATGAGTATTCCTTTGTCGGCATCGTTAATGGTGGTTTATAGACCCTTAAAACTAAAGAAAACAAAAAGCACTCTGTCATGAGTGCTTTTGTCTATAATAACAAAGTTATTAACTCTACTAAATAACTACTTGCTTTTTACTTTCATCCAAGTGATTTGTCTTTCGTTACCGGCTTTGATTCTACCGATGTTTGTGCGGTGTCTGATGATCAAAACAATGCTGATAATTGTCATCAAAATCGCATAGACAAAATTGCAGTAAAGAAGTGGCGCCCAGTTAACAAAGAATAACCAATAAGTATTCACTGGAATGACTTTGAGTAATAGGATAATTGCCCAGATCCAAGTCACCACAGCGTTGATAATAGAAGTGATGATGGACGCTAAGGAAACATAGCCTGATTTCTTTAATGTGAAATAATATGATAACGCGCCAATAACGCCAAATAACCAAGATGTAGTCAAGGTAATTCCCACCATACATGAGGCAGCTTTACCACCTTTGAAGCCAATGAAGCATGGGTAGATACCGCCAAGCATTGCGCCAACAACAGCGACCCAATAGACTGGCCATTGAATCATATAACCATCAACGTTACCAGCATACATTTGAGAGGCACTTGGTAATAATGGTAAACCATTATTAAATGGAACGAATGATAAAATCGCCCAACAGATGTAAAGTGGTGAAATTGTTTTAAATACGTCAAAGAAGAAAACGATAAGGAAGTATTTTTTGCCCCATAAGCGACCACAGTTTGTGGCACCTGGATTATGTGAACCGAATTCACGTGGATCTTGCTTAAAGACCATTTTTCCTAATGGAATTGAGATGTTTGCACTACCCATAAGGTAACCAATTAGCAAACAAATCACTGGCACCAATATATTTACAAATATATTCATTTTTGTACCTCCAAATCGTACTTATTTATTCTACTAAAATGCTTTATATTTGCAACTTAATTTGTATATAATTAAGTCTTGCAAAGGGAAAATATAGTGTCTGATATCAAAAAAACAACATATACAGCTGATGATATTCATGTGATGAAGGGTCTTGAGGGTGTCCGAAAAAGACCTGCTATGTACATTGGCTCAACCAATAGTGCTGGTCTCCATCACTTAGTGTGGGAAGTTGTCGATAATGCAGTTGACGAAGCCTTATCTGGTTATGGTAAGAAGATTTGCGTCACCATGCATAAAGACGGATCCATTAGTGTCCTAGACGAAGGTCGTGGTATTCCTGTGGGTATCAATAAAGAAACTGGTCGACCAGCGGTCGAAGTTGTTTTTACTGAACTCCATGCTGGTGGTAAATTCAATAACGCTGTTTATAAATCCGCAGCAGGTTTACATGGTGTTGGTGCCTCAGTTACTAACGCTTTAAGTGAATGGGTAGACATTAATGTCTATCAAGACGGAAGTATTTATCACCTTAAATTCGAAAATGGTGGTAATCTTGTCGTTCCTCTTGAAGTTGTTGGTACATGCAAGAAACATGGTACTTTAGTGAGATTCAAACCAGATGCTACTATCTTCTCAACTGTTGAATTCAAATGGGATACAATCGCTAGCCACTTACAAGAAAGTGCCTTCTTAATGAAAGGCGTGGAATTTGTTCTAACTGACGAAAAAACCGGACAAACTCAAAACTTTTTGTATGAAAACGGCTTAGTGGAATATATCAATAACGTCAATATCAATAAGCAACCAATGTCCCCAGTGATCAGCTTCTCTGATACAGATGAAGAAACACAAATCGACATTGAAATTGCTTTACAATACTGCAACGAAGACTATAACGAAACTATCTACTCTTACGTTAATAACGTAAGAACAAGAGATGGTGGTACTCATGAAACCGGTTTTAGAACAGGTATCGCTAAAGCCGTGAATGATTTCGCTGAACAATTCAAATTAACTAAAGGTAAAAAGCTCGAAGGTAGTGATATTAGAGAAGGCTTAACCGCTGTTGTTTCATTAAAAATCCCAGAAGCTTTACTTGAATTTGAAGGCCAAACCAAAGGCAAATTAGGTACTCCTCAAGCGGTTTCTGTGGTCTCTAACTTCATTTATAATAAGTTTACTTATTATCTTTTAGAAAACAAAGAATTCACTCTCAACTTTATCAATAAGTGTGTTGCTTCTCAAAACGCTAGATTAGCTGCTAGAAAAGCTAAAGAAGAAGCGAGAAGCAACAAAAAGCCAAAACAAGAAGTCATTTTAAGTGATAAATTAACCCCAGCACAGAGCAAAGAATACGCTAAAAACGAATTATTCATCGTTGAAGGTGATTCCGCTGGTGGTACTGCTAAGAAGGGTAGAGATAGATTACATCAAGCAATCTTACCACTTCGTGGTAAACCACTTAATACAGACTCCATTTCTATGGAAAAATTAGTCCATAACGAAGAAATTGCAACCATCATTAATACTATTGGTGCGGGTTTTGGACAAAACTTCGATTTAGATGATATTAAATACGGCAAAATCATCATCATGACCGATGCTGATACCGATGGTGCGCATATCCAAACGTTATTATTAACGTTCTTCTATCATTATATGCGCCAACTTATCACATCTGGTCATGTTTATATTGCTGTTCCACCTCTTTATCGTGTCTATAAAGAAGATGGCAAAAAAGTCACCCAAGAGTATGCTTGGGATGATGATGGCTTGGAACAAGCCAAAAAGAAAGTTGGTAGTGGTTATAAAGTCTCCAGATATAAAGGTCTTGGTGAAATGGACGCTATCCAACTTAAAGAAACAACAATGGATCCAAAGACCAGATTATTAGTCCGTGTTGAGATTGATGATCCATTCTTAGCAGAAAAGAGAGTTACCGTTTTGATGGGCCGTGACGCTGGCATTAGAAGAGCGTGGGTCGAAGAGAACGTTGACTTCAATAAAGTCGATACTTTCATCAAGGAGGTCAAGTAATCTATGGCTAGAAAAAAGATTGATTTAGTCGAAGAAAATTACGTTGAAAATATCTCCGTTCAACCGATGGAAGATGTGATGGGCGACCGTTACGCGACTTACGCTAAATACGTTATTCAAGATCGTGCTATTCCAGATGTTAGAGATGGTTTAAAGCCGGTTCAAAGACGTATCATTTTCACAATGTTTAAAAACAATAATGTTTTTAATAAACCTACTAGAAAGTGCGCTCATACCGTTGGTGCGGTCATGGGTACATTCCACCCACATGGTGATACATCAATTTATGAAGCTTTAGCGAGAATGAGCCAAGATTGGAAGATTAGATATCCATTAATCGACTTCCAAGGTAACAACGGTTCTATTGATGGCGATTCCCCAGCGGCTTACCGTTATACTGAATCTCGTTTAAGCGAGATTTCTAATGAGCTTATTCGTGAAATCGATAAGAAGACAGTTGATATGCAACTTAACTTCGACGATACCGAATTTGAACCAACAATTTTACCTGCTAGATTCCCTAACTTATTTGCTAATGGTACAGAAGGTATTGCGGTTGGTATGGCTACTGAAATCCCGCCTCATAATCTCAAAGAGATTATTGATGCAGTAATTTATCGTATTGGTCATAAAACAGCCACTGTTGAAGACTTAATGCAATTTGTCTTAGGTCCAGACTTCCCAGGTGGTGGTATCATCTACGAAAGTGAAGGATTAAAGAACATCTATTTAACTGGTAGAGGTCGTATTGAAATCGCCAGCAAAGAAGAGATTGTACAAAACAAAGACAATCAACAGATTGTCATTACTGAAATCCCATACAAAACACAAAAGAATCAATTGGTCTTTGAAATTGATAAAATTATCCACTCCAAAGCGGTTGATGGTCTTTTAGAAGTCCGTGATGAATCTGACTGGAAAGGTATTAGAATCGTCATCGATTGTAAGAAAGATGCGAAAGTCGATTTACTCTTACAATACTTAAATGGTAAGACCGGTTTAGTCTCATCATATAGCACAAATATGGTGGCTATTGTTGATGGTAGACCAAAGACCTTAAATCTTCTCACATATGTTGATGCATATATCGCTCACCAAGTTGATGTTGTAACAAGAAAATCTAGATTCGACCTAGAAAAATATCAAGCTAGATTACACATTGTTGAAGGCTTAATCCAAGCTTCTTTAAATATCAATGAAGTCGTGGAAATCATCAAAAAGAGTAAAGATAAAGCGGATTCAAAAGTTAACTTAATGAATCGTTATGGTTTCTCAAACGAACAAGCAGAAGCAATCGTGACCATGCCTTTATATAAGTTATCTCATACCGATGAAGTTACTTTAGAAAATGAAAAAATCCAACTCCTTAAAGATATCGAAACTCTTAAAGGCATTCTTGAAGATGAGAACAAACTCAACCGTGTTTTAGTTCGTGAACTAAAAGCGATTGCTGATAAATACGGGGATGATAGAAGAACCGCTATCCAAGAAAAAGAAGAAATTGGACCAATCGATAAGCGTGAATTAATCGCTAAAGACGACGTAATGGTGGCTTTAACACGTGATGGTTATGTGAAAAGATCCACACTTAAGTCATATCGTAGCAGCGGTGAAAATCCTCTTCCAGGTTTGAAGGATGGCGATGAATTAATCGCTCAAGGTTTAATCAATACAACCGATTATTTGATTTGTTTTACAAATCAAGGTAACTACATTTGCATCCCTGTTCACAAATTACCAGAAAACAGATGGAAAGATGAAGGCGGTCATATTAATACCTTCTCAACCTTGAATCAAGGCGAGAAGATTATTAAAGGTATTGCCGTTAGTGACTTCAGAGATGACATCTATTTAGGCGTATTAACCAAGTTTGGCCAAATTAAACGTATGCCTTTAAATATGATTGAAAAAGGAAAGCGCTCGCGCCCAATACGCAATATGCGCTTACTCAATGGTGATGAAGTAGCCGATATCCAAATCTTAAGCGGTAACAGCAACTTACTTGTTGTAACAAGTAATGGTAATGTCACATACTTCAACGAAAACGAATTATCCGTTCTTTCTAGTAAAGCTGGTGGTGTTAAATCCGTGGCTGGCTTAGGTAAGAATAACGCAGTAGCGTTAATCGCCTTTGACGAAGAAGAAAAGAATAAAGTTATCTTATTCACTGATAAAGGCCATTATCGTATTTTCGATAATGCACACGTGAATTTGACCGCTAGATTGGGTAAAGTCCAAACAGTGATGCCATGCTTTAAGAGTGATGTCCATCATGTTGTCAGCGCCTTTAAGCTAGTTAATAAGGCAGATTTATTAAAAATAAATCTCTTCATGTCCACAAACGAATATTTTGAATTCGAATTAACTGATTTCTATTTAACCGATCTTGCTAAATACGCGAAGAAGAATATTGATATTCCTTCTAAGACAACAGTCGATAGTGTCATAGACACTAACATTGAAATCATCAATAAGAAGACTATCTCTCATCCAATCACAGTGAAGGAAAAAGAAGTTGTTATTACTGAAGCCGATTCTGAAGATGATGCCGAAGAAGAAGTTAGTGTTCCAGAAGTCAAAGAAGAGAAGGAAGGCTTTGAACAAATCTCCATTTTTGATGATTTGGATGAATAGAATACTAAAGTAGATAGTTAGTATTAAACTAGTAAAACATATAACATAGTTATATAGCAAAACAATTAATAATAATGAGAGCCTCGAAATGAGGCTTTTTTGTTGTGACAGAATTAGCTTATTGCTTGTGAGAAGTATTAATATTTCTCACATTCAGGAAGAAAATCGGTTATTATTTATATATAGATAAATATGTTCAGCAAATTCATTCCCTTCGCACACGCCCAATCCATCTACGAGATCCCAGTGGATTTCTATAAGAAACAAGGCGTTAGTGTCCTTTTAATAGACTTAGATAATACGTTGGACAGCTATCGTTTATCTTTACCGACGGAAAGAGCGGTTAATCAACTTAACGCTCTTAAAGAAAGCGGTCTTCATGTAGTGATTGTTTCTAACAATCGCGGTAAGCGTGTGAAGACATATGCAGACGCTGCAAATTGCGAGTGCATCAACTCCGCACGTAAGCCATTCTCAGGGAAAATCAAAAAGTTCCTAAAGGAAAATGGTTACAAGCCTGAGGAAGTCATGCTTGTCGGTGATCAACTTATGACAGACGTACTTGCGGCTAAAGGAGCACATATCCGTGTGGTATTAACCGAAAAGGTTGTCAAAGAAGATCAATTTACCACCCATTTCAATCGTCTATTAGATAGACCGATTCGAAAACATCTAGTGAAAAAAGGCAAAATGCCAGATTGGAGGACAAAATATGGGCAAGAGCAGTAGAGTATTACGTTGTTATCACTGCGGTGCAATTTTGCAATGTGAAAATGAGAATGAAAAGGGTTATATCATCCCTGAATCATTACACCGCGCCACACCAATCCAAATCATTTACTGTGATAAATGCTTTGAAACAATGAAGGCTTTCAATAACAGCGAACTTGAGCAAGAAGTTGATAAAGAAGTATTGAAAATACTTGATGACGCATTCGCTACAGACGCCTACATTATTTGGGTTGTCGATTTGTTCTCATTCAATGGTCAATTAAATAGCGAAATCGCTAAGAAAGTTAAGAAACTTAATGTTACTGTTGTCGGTACAAAACGCGACTTATTCCCAGTTAACATGAAGGATGAATCCTTAGTGGCTTACTTAACTGAAAGATTCAATGAATACGGTATTAAACCAAAGAGTGTCAGATTATTTGGCGCTGCTAGCAAGATGGATTCTAAAGAATTAATTGATGCGATGAACGTGGCTAGAAAAGGTCATGACGTTTACATGATCGGTAATTCTACCTCTGGTAAAACATCCATTATTAATAAAGCGATGAAGGGTTTTGAAAACAAAACCACACGTCAAATTAAGACTATTACCTACCCAGGTACAAGCGTCAGCGTGTTAGAAATCCCATTATCCCGTTCATCATTCTTCTATGAACTACCAGGTATTTCTCAAACAACATCCGCTCAAGGTAGATTAGAAAAAGATGTCATCAGACAAATTACTCCAAAGAAAGCCATTAAAGTTACCAATCGTATGCTCAGCGCAGGCGATGCATTCATGGTAGGTTCCTTAGCCGCCTTTGAAGTTATTAAAGGCAAGACCACAAATTATCGCTTCTATGCCGCAGAAGGCGTGGAAACTAAGAAAGTGCAATTAAAGAAACTTGATGATGCGATTAACGAAAACAATATTCGTCGTTTCGCTAGACCAGTTTCTGAAAGATTAGTCAGCTTCTTAGACTACGATATGTTTGAGTTTGCCATGGAAAATGATAACAAATGGCACGATATCGCCATTGAAGGCTTAGGCTGGTTATCATTTATTGCCCAAGGACAAATGATTCGTGTCCGTTTACCAAAGGGCGTTTCTCTTAGAGAAAGTTTAGCAAAGATTAGAAAGTAAAATATATGTTAACACCAAAACAAAAACGTGACCTAAAAGCTTTAGCGTCCACATTAACAATTCGTTACCAAATTGGTAAAAATGAAATCTCTGAAACTCTTATCAGCATGCTTGATAAAGCTTTAACTGCACATGAATTAATCAAAATCGATGTCATGAAAGGTTGTTCCTTACCAATCATGGAAATCGCTATTGATATTTCCAATAAGTTAAACGCTGAACTCGTCCATGTGATGGGTAGAGTTATTATCCTATTCCGTAGGAATAAAGAAAATCCAAAGATCAAAATCTAATGAACAGAATTATTTTCGGTGGTGGTTTCGATCCCATTCATCTTGGACATATCAATATGGCCATCATGGCGCAACAGGCATATCCAGGTGAAGTTATTTTCGTACCCGCGAAAATTGCGGTTTGGAAAAGTTCTTCCATTAACCAAGAGCACAAATTAGCGATGGTGCAACTTGCCATCAAAAATATTCCAGGCTTCAGCGTGGATACTTTTGAACTCGACCAAAAAGAACAGCCTCGTTCTTATCAGACAGTTGAATACTTTATGAAGAAGTATCCTAACGACAAACTCTACTTTTTAATTGGTCAAGACCAGGTAAATGCCTTCCATGAATGGGCAAAGCCTGAAGAAATCGCTAAAAACACCCAAATAATCTATTATGAAAGGCCAAAATACGAGCTTAATCAAGTCAACGTGGATAAATACCATATGATTGCGATTTCTGGTCCTACCGCGGATGTTTCATCATCTGACATTAGAGAGCTAAGAAGCGCCTTCTTACAAGAAGATGTCATTAGATATATCGAAGATAACGAACTATATTTCATTAAGAAAGTTAAGCCTCTCTTAAAAGAGAGTCGCTTTAAACATTCTAAATCAGTCGCTCATATGGCTTACCAATTAGCGATGCATCATCATTTAGATTTCTCTAAAGCTTATGTCGCTGGAATCTTGCACGACATCGCTAAAGGCATTAGTGATGAAGAATCATTAAGAATGATGAAGGAATTCTATCCAGGATTCTTAGACATTGGCGCTTATGCTTACCATCAATTCTTAGGAGCAATGGTGGCCCGTGATAAATTCGGCGTTGCGGACACTGAAATCTTAGATGCGATCAAGTATCATACGACTGGAAGAAAGAAAATGGGCTGGTTAGAGAAGCTAGTTTTCGTTTCCGATAAGATAGAACCAACTCGCCCATACGATTCTAGTGACCTTATTAAGGCGATGTACGAAGACTTTGATAAGGGCTTCATTACAGTCTTAAAGGCCAATAAAGAATACCTAATTAGCAAGGATAAAATGGTGGACAATAGATTCACCGCAGACTGTTTCGCCTATTATTTAGACGAATAAAATAGGGCAAAAAGAACGAATAAATGGTCTCAGAAATGAGGCCTTTTTCTTTGCCAGTATCTTAACACACATTTTGATACAAAATCGCTGAAAATCACAAAAATAGGCAATTGGAAAAATGGCTGTTTTGGTATAGATCTTAAGAGAGAAGTGCCGATTGTGGATAAACTCACTTTTCCACATTTTCCACATCAATTTCCTCTTTTATATTTACTTCGCATAATTGCCATTATGTTAACTAAACAATCTAAAAAAGACATTATTACAGAGTAAAAGAAAAAACAGTTATGTGACAATATTAGATATATCATCCATAAACTGCTGTGTAGTTTTACACAAAATCTAGCAATTTTAAAACTACTAGAAAACTACTAATTAGATTCTCTTGCTTGAGATCTTGTTGTAGCCGATGAATCTTTTCACCTTATTGCGTAAATGATCTAACTTTTCTTTTGGTAACCTACATATCTTTAGTGTTTCAATACGTATTTCTTCTCCTGGTTCACAAGGATTCTTTCTTTCTCTGGCCATGAGACTATCAATGACTTCCTCGACAACGATTCTTCTTTTGTCAATGGATCTTGTCTGGTTAATCACGGCAATTGAATGCTCATTGTTTTTGGATAAGCCTTCAATAACGCCAAGGTCAAAGTCGCTTACCTTGTTACAAGACTTGCTTGTTAATGGGATGACTGTCATGATTGGATACTTGACTCCGGATTTGTTTAAAACGACGACTGGATGTCTGCCGTGAATCTCAGAACCGAATCCAACTGGAAAGTCTGCATAATAGATTTCGCCTGGTTCGACTTCGAATGTTGGCTCAAAGTTACGGTAAAGGTAAATATGCTTGTTGATATATCTTTTCATATCGAACAGTTCATCGCCTTCAAGGTATCTTTGTTTTAGCTCTTCTTTGCGTTTTCTGAATGTTAATGTTCTTTTCAACGTCTCTTCGTTTCCTTCATACTCTTCTTCATTTTCAATCAATTCTTTGCTTTGTTTTTCGTCCATATTGGGTCTCCTTTTCTTTTAAATAAAGCGCGTGCATCATGCGCACAAATACAAGAGCATACGCCTATGTGTGTGAAAAAGAAAGTATCTAAATAAATGAAAAAAGAACCTAATATTTAGGCCCTTTTTTCACATTTCTTCTAATATATATTAGAATAGCTCTTCTATTGGTTTACCCAATAGGTGTTCTGGCTTCTTAATATTGAAGTTTTTAAGGATTGTTGCACCAATATCAGCGAAGGACATTCTTTCTGGGTAATATCCACCGTTGTTTATGCTCTTGCTATAGATAAGAAGAGGAATCTTTTCTCTTGTGTGGTCTGTACCAGTCCAAGTTGGGTCATTACCATGATCAGCGGTGATGATTAACAAATCGTCTTCTTTTAAGAAAGGAAGGAGTTCCCCTACTCTCTTATCGAATCTTTCAATACATTCACCATAGCCAATTGGATTACGTCTATGACCATATTCGCTATCGAATTCCACTAAGTTGACGAAACATAGACCGGTGAAATCATGGTTTTTAGCCTCTTCTATGGTCTTATCCATGCCGTCCTCGTTAGAGACTGTCTTTTGTGTCTTAACGACGCCATACATGTCGAAAATGTCACCAATCTTACCAATGCAGCTGGTCATGAAGCCGTTATCTTGTAAAACATTCATCACTGTTGGAGCGCTTGGCTTAAGAGCGATGTCATGTCTATGACCGGTAACACGCTTGAAATTGGTTTTATCTGTGCCAACGTATGGACGAGCGATAATTCTTCCCACCATCCATTCTGGTTTCATGCAGATTTCTCTAGCGATGTCGCAGCATCTGTATAATTCTTCTAAGCCTGTAACTTCTTCATGCGCGGCAATCTGTAAAACAGAGTCACTAGATGTGTAGACGATTAAAGAATTGTCTCGACATTGTTCTTCACCGAGTTCCACTAAGATTTCTGTACCAGAAGCGGCTTTGTTACCAATCACTTTGTGACCAGTTCTTTTTTCTAATTCATCAATGAGTTCTTTTGGGAAACCTGTATCGGTAAATGTTTGAAATGGGACTTGGGTGTTGATACCCATGATTTCCCAGTGTCCAGTCATGGTGTCTTTACCATTACTGACTTCTCTAGCTTTGGAGACATAGGCGTGTGGGTGATCAACCTTGCTTGTGCCTCTAATTGGATCTAAGTCACCCATACCTAATTTATTTAAATTAGGAACGTTTAAACCGTTAGGCATCTTTTCACCGATGTGTAATAAAGTATTGGAGCCTTTATCGCCAAACTTATCAGCGTCATCTAAATAGCCGGTTCCCATAGAATCAGCAACGATGACAAATATTCTTTTATATTTGTAATTATTCATATGAATTCCTCACTTCATTATCTTATCATAATCTGATTTAAGTTTCTCGCTAGAAACATGTGTATATATTTGTGTGGTGGCAATATTGGTGTGTCCAAGCATGCCTTGCACCATTCTGAGTTGCGCTCCATGATTGAGCAAATGCGTCGCAAATGAGTGCCTGAGTGTATGTGGAGATATGGTCATATCAATACCTGCCATTTCAGCGTATTTTCTCACTTGTTTGAAGAAGTAAATACGGCTAAGAGGTTCTCCGCTTCTATTCAAAAATAGATACTCGCTACTTTTGTGCTCACTTTTGTTTCTGACTTCGTTAATGTATTTCTTAATGAAATCAATCGCGTATTCCGCAATAGGAACTTTTCTTTCTTTAGCCCCTTTACCAAAAACTGTAATAATACCTTTAGTCAGATTGACTTGCCCCTTTTTAAGATTTAATAATTCACTAACACGTAAGCCTGAAGCATACATTGTTTCTAACATCGCACGATCTCTAATACCAGAAGGCGATTCCATATCAGGAGCTTCTAATAAGCGGTCAATCTCTTCTTCGCTTAAACAGTTAGGAAGATGTTTAGGCTTCTTAGGCGTTTCTATTTCAGGAATGTTACCTAAATAGTAGCCTTCTTTCTTCAGAAAGAGATAGAAACTTCTCGTGGAAGATAATCTTCTTAACGCGGTTGAAACAGACTTGCCTAAAGAGAGTTCAAACTTTAAGAATTCATATAAATCAGTTTCTAACAAGTCCTCAGTATTTTTCTTATCGTTATAGTAGTTAAAGAAGGCTTGTAGGTCTTCTAAATAAGACACCCAAGTCTGAGGAGAAAGACCTTTCTCTATGAGAACGTATTGATGAAACAAATCAATCGCATCAACGATTTCCATTTTTCTTCACCTCGCTTGCTCTTTTTAATAATGGCTTCTTTAAGGAACGATTCAGTTCATTAATGAGTAATTTAGTTTTGCTTTCCTCTTCGTGCTTAGAATAGTCGAAAAGTGACATTTGCACCGCCATATCGGTGTAATCAATTAAGTTTTGAAGAGTAACTCCGACTAGTCTAAGGGTGATATTTGTAAAATGCTTGTCATAAAGAGAACACGCACTATCATAGATGACTTGCCATTTATTGGTGGGATTCTCTAAAGTCATTGATTTATTAAATGATTTGAAAGTGTGGTCTTTGACCACGATTTGAATTGTATGACCAAGTTTATCTTCTCTTTGTGCTCTTTCGGATACTTCTTTAGCTAAGGATAAGAAATATTTCTTAATCTCAGTAGCGTTATCTGTGTCATAAGGCAGCGTTATGGAATTGCCAATAGACTTTGGATCCCATTTCTCTAATTCAATATCGTCTGAACCCTTACCTTCAAGCCACTCTTTGAGTGTATAGAAGAATTTACCACAGATGTTCTTTACTTCTTCATCATCTGTTTCTAGTCTTCTATAAAGGTCACCAATGGTTTTGATACCAACGCTCTTTAATCTAGGAGCGGTTCTTTTACCAACACCAAACATTGATTCCACTTTTAGTGGGAATAACATATTAGCGATATCTCTTTTATGAATGATAGTTAAACCCATTGGTTTTTGATAGTCACTAGCCATCTTCGCTAAGAAACGCGTTGTGGAAACACCGATGGAACATTTAAGACCTGTCTCTTTAAATAAATCGTTTTGTAACTTTCTAAAGAAAGACACGACATCCTTTTGTTCTTTAACCGCGTCAGTAAAATCCGCGAAACATTCATCAACAGAAGCAGGCTCCACTAACTTGGTATATTGTCTCACAAAGTTGAAGAACTTCTTGCTCATCGCTGAGTAGTAATGATAATCACCAGGAATAATAATGAGGTTTGGGCATAACTGCCTTGCCTTAAACATCGGCATTGCACTGGAGACACCATACTTACGTGCTGCATATGAGCATGTAGAAACAATGCCGCCTCTACCATCATGACCAATAGCGACTGGCTTATTCTCTAAGGATGGATCTTTAATTTCTTCGCATCTAGCAAAAAATGCGTTCAAGTCAATATGGACAATAACCTTGCTCATACCTACATTATATGCGCATATGAAGATTATGTTAACTAAAATTATGAATAAAATAAAACCCTGCTTTCACAGGATAATATTTCTAATGCAAAGCATTATATCTACTAATTAAAAACTAACAAACCACTTATCGAATTATTTGTTTTCAATGACTTTTTCGACCTTTTCTTCGGCTTCTTTGAGGGCTTTTTCCAATTTTTTGACGATCTCTTGACCTTCTTTATAGAGGGTTAAGCATTCATCTAATGGGAGTTTTTCTGAGGAGATATTCGTGACGATTTCATCAAGTCTTTTCATCTCTTTTTCAAAATCAAATTTCTCTTCCATGTTATTTTTCCTCCGTGTCTATAACTTCACTATTGATGACGCCATCCTTTAGGATAGTCTTAATTTTTTGACCTTTTTTGACGGCTTTGATATCACTAACTGGCTTCCCTTGTTCATCCACTGTTAAGGAGAAACCACGCTTGATAACGTTATTTGGATTAAGAGCCTCTAATGTGGCTTTCTTTTGACTTAATAACTGTGAATAATGGGCCACTAATTGACGGATTTCTAAATCTAAATCTTCTTTGTAAGAAGATAAGTCATCTTTCATCCCTTGGATTCTTTGCTTCAAGCTCTCTTCCATATCTTGCAAGGCAAATGAAAGCTTTTCTTCGATCTCACGACGGTCGATAGTCGCTAATTCTGCAGCCCCTGTTGGGGTACTCGCTCTTTTGTCGGCGACAAAGTCCACCAGTGTGGAATCGATTTCGTGGCCTACACAGGCGATAACAGGCATCTTACTATTAGCAATCGCCCTCACGAGTTTCTCATCGTTAAAAGCGCTTAAATCCTCACTAGCGCCACCACCACGGCCAATGAGTAAGGTATCCAAAGGATAAGTTTGGCTTAATTCAAAGGCTTTGAGTAATTCTTTAGGGGCATTTTCCCCTTGAACAGCGCTATAGAAGACGTAAATATCTGCGATTGGATATCTACGCTTAAGATTAAACAAAATGTCCTTAATTGCCGCACTATTAGGCGCAGTAATGACGCCAATAGCGGTTGGATAAAGATTTATCTTTCTTTTCCTAGATTCATCAAATAAGCCTTCTTCTAGGAGTTTCTTTTTAAGCTTTTCTAATTCTAGAAGCTGAGCGCCTGCTCCCACTTCTTCCATTTGATAGACGATAATTTGGTAAGTGCCTCTACCTGGATAAGCATCAATGGAACCAAAGACCACGACTTCTTGTCCGTTTTCTGGCTTAAAACTACATTTTGAAGCGTAATTAGAAAACATCATCGCTCCGATTAATGACTTATCGTCCTTTAGGGAAAAATAAAAATGACCGTTACTTGCCATTTTAAAATTAGAGATTTCGCCTTTCACATAGATGAGCTTTAAGTTCTCATCATTACTGAGGACGGCTTTGATGTATTGGTTAATATCGCTGACGGTGAAGACTGGGCGATCATTATTCATCAGAGCACCTCGTCTAATATCGCGTTAATGAATTTAGCTTGTTTCTCTTCAATGTACTTTTTAGCGAGTTCCACAGCGGTATTAATGACGATGCGCTTATCAATCTTTTCTACATAGTAGAAATGCGCATAACTCATCAATAATACGGATTGGGTTAACAATGGTAATCTTTCCCACTTCCAGTTTCTTAAATGTGGTTGGAAAGCGGAGATGATTGAACCATAGTTATTTAAGACACTAGAAATCATGTTTTGCACATAAGCACTGTGTTCCTTGAATGGACGAGGATCCTCAGTCATTTCTGTAATGATTTCATCGACATCACGGAAGTTATGTTCCCTGCTAGCCACTTGGTCAGCAATTTCGTCATAAATGACAGTCATGATTATAAAGTTTTCTTGATTACGAGATATTTTTTCCATAAAAAAAGCGTTTTGATTGATTAGATAATTGATATAACATTGACCGCGACATCAAATGGCACTTGTTCAGTGGTCATTAAGAAAGCATTAGTGATTTCTTCTTGGATATTACGAGTGACATCTTGTAAATTGGTGCCTTTAGTGACATCCACAGCGACCCAAACGTGCACGATACCGTGTCTAATAGTTGTTTGGACTGGTCTATTTAAACGAATCTTTTGATTACGCTTCATATGAGCGCTGCTCATAGAGATACCGGAAACATTACTTAAAGCATTGGTCACCAAGTTGTCAAAGACATTGATGGAGATACCAATTTTTCCTTTGTTTGCGTAGTTTTCAATATAGACGTAGTCTGCCATAAACCTTACCTACTTATAATATATAGTAAATATATTCGTTTAGCAAAGGTAAAAAAAGAAAAGTGGATTTCTCCACTTCTCTATAATTTGTGTTTTGTATCGATGGATTAGAGCTTTTCCACGACGCTTGCGACGTATTCTGGAGTGAAATTGAATTTCTTGAAGACGTCTTTAGCAGGAGCACTAGCACCGAACTCATCTAAGCCGATATTTGTGTCGGCGTATTTAGCCCAACCAAAGGTTGAAAGCATTTCGATAGAGACACATTTGGCCTTTGGAAGATTGATAACTTCTTTCTTGTAGGCTTCGTCTTGCTTTTCGAAGTAGCTCCAGCATGGCATAGAGACAACACGAACATCGATGCCTTTTTCAAGTAATAATGCTTGAGCGGCAACTGCTAAGGAAACTTCACTACCGGTAGCGATTAAAACGAAGTCAGCTTTCTTTTGTTCTTTACTAACAACATAGGCACCACGCTTTAAGGCTTCGCCGTCACTATCCTTTAATAAAGGAAGGTTTTGACGGGAAAGGATAATGGCGGTTGGATGATTCTTACTTTGTAAAGCAGCGAACCAAGCACCATAAGTTTCTCTTTCATCAGCTGGTCTAATCACATCCATATGTGGGATGCTACGTAACATGGCTAATTGTTCAATTGGTTGGTGTGTTGGACCATCTTCGCCTACGGCGATACTATCGTGAGATAATAAGTAGATGGCTGGAACATGGCTTAATGCGGCCATACGAATGGCTGGTTTCATGTAATCGGAGAAGACGAAGAATGCACCGACGTAGCTACGAACACCACCGTGTAAGAGCATACCATTTTGTGCACTCGCCATTGCGAATTCACGAATACCCCAGTTGATGTTATGACCAGCTCTATTATTGGCATCAAAGTTTGCACCATTATCAAGCTTTGTCATGACAGAACCAGCAACGTCAGCGGAACCACCAAATAGATTTGGCATGCTGAGCATTAAGTAGTTAAGGGCTTTACCAGAAGCGACACGTGTGGAAGTTGCAGAACCTTCGACGAAGTCTGGGTAAACACCTGGTAAATATTTATCAACATCAACACCGTTTAAGGAGATGAAGCGATCGTATTCATCTTTGGTCTTCTTATCAGCGGCTAAAGCGGCTAACTTAGCGTTATATTCGTTATAGGCTTTTTCACCACGAGCACCAAAGGTGTTTTTGAATAAATCATAAACTTCTTGTGGGACATAGAAGTCTTCATGGTCAAATCCATAGGATAATTTGGCATTCTTACCATCTTCAGCACCTAATGGGTTACCGTGGACTTTGTTTGTACCTTGTTTAGCGGAACCATAACCGATGACAGTATGAATCATAATCATGGTTGGTTTTTCTTTGCTCTTTTTAGCTTTGCTAATTGCGGCGTCAATCGCGTCGACATCATTACCGTCTTCGACTTCGATGACATCCCATTCGCTGGCTAAGAATCTGGCTTTGACTTGTTCGGAGAAAGATAAGTCTAAAGCACCATCGAGTGTGACTTGGTTAGCATCGTATAAAAGGATGAATTTATTGAGTTTTAAGTGACCGGCTAAGGAAATAGCTTCTTGAGAAATGCCTTCTTGTAAGCAGCCATCACCGCATAAAGCATATGTGTAGTGATTGCACACATCATCGCCAAAGCTATAAAGCTTATTGACCATTTGTTCGGCCATCGCCATGCCAACAGCTTGAGAGATACCTTGTCCTAAAGGACCAGATGTGGCATCCACACCATCAGTCCAACCATATTCTGGGTGACCTGGTGTTAAGGAGTCGATTTGACGGAATTGTTTCATGTCGTCCATGCTAATTTTGTAACCACTTAAGTGGAGCATGGAATAAAGTAAAGCGGAAGCGTGTCCGCTGGAGAGGACGAATCTATCTCTATTGAACCATTTGCTGTCCTTTGGTGTCGCCACTAAATGTTTGGTAAATAAGGTGTAGAGAGCAGGAGCGCTACCTAACGCCATACCAGGGTGACCAGAGTTGGCTTTGTTAATGGTGTCGATACAGAGTGATCTGATTGTCGCAATCGCTAATTGATCATTTTTGTTCATGTTGTTTAAACCTTTCTGCATTAGTAATTATCTAGTAATTAAATAGTTTTTGTATAACTGTGTTATAACCTATTTGTCGAATTTGATGCCTAATTCATCAAGTTGCGCTTGTGTAACAGTTGTAGGCGCATTCGTCATTGGGTCGACTGCCGCTAAGTTCTTAGGGAAGGCAATGACGTCACGAATGTTGTCTGTGCCGCCTAAAATCATCGCCAAACGGTCTAAGCCAAAGGCCATACCTGCGTGTGGAGGTGTACCGTATTGTAAGGCATCAACGAAGTAACCAAATCTTTCCTTGATTTCTTCATCACTGAGACCTAAGACCTCAAAGATCTTTCTTTGCATATCTTGGTCGTAAATACGAAGAGTACCACCACCAGCTTCATAACCGTTAATGACGATATCGTAAGCATAGCTTAAGACCTTTGTTGGATCAGTGTCTAAGTATTTGACATCTTCGTCTCTTGGACGGGTGAAAGGATGGTGAGTAGCGACGATTGCCCCACTTTCCACGTCTCTTTCAAACATTGGGAAGTCAATGACCCATAATAAATCATAGGTTCCTGCTTTGATAAGACCAAGTTCACGTCCGTACTTTAAGCGTAGCGCACCTAATAATGGCGTAACACGATTATCATTGCCTGCAGCGATGATTACTATGTCATTATTGGCTAAAGCTAATCTTTCGTTTAAAGCCTTGATTTCGTCTTCTAGAAGGAATTTCACGAATGAACCGGTTAATTCATCGTTTTCCTTTTTAAGGACTGTTAAACCGCCTAAACCGAATTTCTTCGCTTCAAGAGTTAAGTTATCGATAACTTTACGGGAAGTTTGATCCGCCACACCGTTAACAACGATAGCCTTAATGGCTTCAGCGGTTTGATAACCAGCAAATGTAGTATTGGCAAAAATATCTTTGATATTATTGAGCTCAATACCGAATCTTGTATCTGGTTTATCACTACCGAAACGGTCCATGGCTTCTTTATAAGTCATTTGTCTTAATGGAAGTTTGACGTCATAGTTAATTGTGGCTTTAAAGATATCTTTAATTAATTCTTCCATCAAGGTTAAGAACTGTTGTTGATCTAAGAAGCTTGTTTCAATATCGATTTGGGTGAAATCTGGTTGACGGTCCGCTCTTAAGTCTTCATCTCTAAAGCATCTGGCGATTTGATAATATCTTTCAAAACCCGCGACCATGAGTAATTGCTTAAACATTTGTGGGCTTTGTGGTAAGGCATAGAATTGGCCTTTATGCACACGTGATGGCACTAAATACTCTTTAGCACCTTCAGGTGAGGATGCACAAAGCATTGGGGTTTCAACTTCGATGAAGTGATGTCTATGCATGAAACTGTGTGTGGTCATTTTAATGGTGTCGCGCACATCAAAATAATGTTGCATGCAAGGACGACGTAAGTCGAGATAACGATATTTTAATCTTGTATCTTCTAAAGCGTCTGTTTCATCAGCGATGATTAAAGGTGTGGTTTTCGCTGTGTTTAAGAGAACGATCTCGCTAGCGATGACTTCAATTTCACCACTTTTGAGCTTTGGATTTGGTGTTGCTCTTTTCGCGACTTCACCTTTCACTTGAATGACGTATTCATTTCTGACATCAGGAATTTCTAAGCCGTCGTTAACGACGATTTGGACGATGCCAAAGCGGTCTCTTAAGTCAATGAATAACAAAGAGCCGAGATTTCTTCTTTTACTGACCCAACCGAGTAAAGTGACTTTCTCACCAACGTTATTGAGTCCTAATTCGTTGCTGTAATGACTTCTTTCCATAAAGCTTTTTCCTATCTTAATAATTATTTGTCTTCGCCCATTTCGTTAGAAATAGTTTCGACTAATTTATCTAACGGACAACTCTTTTGTTCCGTAGAAGTTAAGTTTTTAATGATGACTTCTTGTTTGTTGACTTCGTCATCACCGATAATCACGGCAAATTTAGCGCCTTTTCTTTCTGCACGCTTGAACATATTGCCGAGTTTGACATCTTCATAACAGATATCAGTTCTATAAGCATTTAAGCGTAATTCGCTAGCCACACTGAGGGCCATCGCTTTAGCGTTCATGCCTAAAGGCATAATATAGATTTCCACTGGGTTAACGACATCTTCTGGTAAAAGGTTATCGTCCTTAAGGACGCTATATAATCTTTCCACACCGAAGGAGAAACCGACACCAGCGGCATCTGGACCACCGAGTTCTTTGACGAGTTTATCATAGTGACCACCCGCACCGATCGCGCCATAATCATTACCAGTCTTAGAAACATAATGGAATTCAAAGACGGTTTCTGAATAGTAATCTAAGCCTCTCACTAGAGTATCATCGACTTGATAAGGAATTTCTAACTCATCAAGTAAGGCTAAGACGCGGTTGAATCTTTCTTTCGCCGCAGCGGATAAATAGTCCTTCATCTTAGGAGCGCCTTTAACGATTTCTTGATCTTCAGGCACTTTGCAGTCGAGAATTCTTAAAGGATTAAGTTCATAACGGCTGTGGCAGTCTGGACACATCTTATCTAAGTATTTAGCAAAGTAAGCTTTTAAGGCTTCTTTATAAGCGTTTCTAGATTCATCATCACCTAAGGTGTTAATGCTGATTGTGACGCCTTCTAAGTTCAAAGAACTTAAGATTGTATAGGCTAAGGTAATTGTCTCAACATCGATTTCTGGAGAGTTGTTACCAACGGCTTCCACACCGAATTGGTTGAATTGACGATATCTACCAAGTTGTGGTCTTTCGTAACGGAAGACTGGACCACAGTAATAAACCTTATAAGGTAATTCGTTAGTGGCTAACAACTTGTTTTGCACGATTAAGCGCATAATGCCCGCGGTGAATTCTGGACGTAATGTGATGGAACGTTCACCTTTATCAAGGAATGTGTACATTTCCTTACGGACGATATCACTACCTTCACCCACACCACGAACAAAGAGCTCGCTATGTTCGATGACTGGAGGTCTAACTTCGTTATATGCAAATAAATCACATATTTGTTTTAAGAGATTTTCAATGTAGGCAAATGCATTGGCTTCTTCACCAATGATGTCGTGTGTGCCTTTAACGTTAATAACTGACATAATTTCTCCTTTAATGAATGACTCGATCGACGCGGTAAACACCAGTGATACCTTTCAAAAGAATGAAGATATCATGTAAGCGTTTAGCGTCAGAAACTAAGATTGTCGCACTGATCGTTGCGGACAAGTTTTGCGAATTACTGCGAGCGTGTAAATTGTTCACACCCACCTTCGCGTTAGAAAGAACAGCCATCACATCCATGAGCAAGTTATTTCTATCACTTGCTTCGATTACAATATCGACTGGATAAGTGGCAAATTCAATATCGTCTCTCCAGAAGACTTCAAGAAGTCTTTCGGTTTCATTGACGACATTTGGACAATTTCTTCTATGGACTGTAATACCCTTACCACGAGTAATATATCCGACGATATCATCACCTGGAACTGGGGTACAGCAGTTAGCTAAGGCGATAGCAATCTTACCAGCGCCTTTGCAGTATACTGGACAGCCATCATACTTCGCATTTCTTCTCTTGGTGAGATTGAGTGAAAGATTGACTGGTCTTTTAATCTTTAAGAATTCCACGATAGCGTTTGCCGTTGGTTTTCTACCAAATACAGCGACATACAAGGAATCAAGATCAGGAACGCGATACTCATTTAGCACCTTATCAGTGTTAAGCATCTTCACCATTTCTGCTTCTTCAATGCCACGTTCGTGGAAAGCGTCAATACAGCTTTGTTTACCTTTAATAATGCGGTCTTCACGCATGATTTCGGCGTTCTTCTTAGCGATAAACTTTCTAATTGCCGATTTAGCGTTAGATGAGGCCACGAAGTCTAACCAACCTTCACTTGGACCTGGGGAAGTTCTACTTGTTTTGATTTCCACCATGTCACCAGTTTTAAGAACGGTATTAAGTGGCACCATCACGCCGTTAACGAGAGCGCCTACGCATTGGTCACCCACTTTTGTGTGCACTCTATAAGCGAAGTCAACAGGTGTTGATTCACTAGGAAGTTCCACAACCTTACCCTTAGGGGTAAAGACATAGACGTGAGATTCGAAGATATCACGGTTAAGGTTATCCATGTATTCGGATGCACCTTCGTTTTCGGATTCACTGGACAAGGAAACGAATTCTCTAAACCAGTGTAATTTATTCTCTATTTCTTTTTGTTCGACTTGTGAGTTATAGCCGCCTTCTTTATACGCCCAGTGCGCAGCGATGCCGGTTTCAGCGATGTTGTCCATTTCTTTAGTTCTGATTTGGACTTCATAGAAG
This sequence comes from uncultured Caryophanales bacterium, assembly GCA_946414915.1. Classification (GTDB taxonomy): domain Bacteria; phylum Bacillota_I; class Bacilli_A; order RFN20; family CAG-826; genus RUG14515. The sequence goes on along the minus strand of CAMKQK010000003.1, from coordinate 19,951 downwards.
TTACCATCACCACCGACGACTGTGGTATGCAAAGATTGATACATATTTGGTTTAGGCATCGCGATGTAATCTTTAAATCTACCAGGAACAGGTTTATACATCTGATGGATTAAACCAAGTATTTCATAACATTGGATTTCAGTTTCAGTAATAATTCTTAAGGCCAAAATATCATAGATTTCTTCAAATGGATGGCCTTTAATGTACATCTTTCTATAAATAGAATTAATAGATTTAACACGAGAGGAGATTTCAAATGGAATCTTTTTTTCAAATAAGACATCAGCGATTCTCTTTTTCAAACCATCAAGAGACTTCACTAAAAGTGCGGTCTTTTTGGATAAGAGTTTCTTAATATTCGCGTATTTCTCTGGTTCAAGGTATTTAATGCAGAGGTCTTCCATTTCGCTTTTGATGATATCTAAACCTAAACGTTCAGCGATTGGTGAGAAGACTTCCATTGTTTCCTTACAAATAGCAATTTGTCTTTCACGAGAAAGCGCTCCTAAAGTTCTAAGGTTATGTAATCTATCAGCGAGCTTAATTAAAATGACACGGATATCTTTAGCCATGCCGAGGAAAATCTTGCGGTGATCTTCCGCTTCAAACTCTTCCGCAGTAATCTTTGATAATTTTAAACGTTGAATCTTGGTTAAAGCGTCAACGATACGGCTGACTTCTTCGCCCCATCTCTTCTTAATATCTTCCACGGAAGTATCAGTGTCTTCGACAACGTCATGTAAAAGACCAGCGATAATCGTATTAGGACCACACTGTAAGGAGGCTAAGATATAAGCGACTTCAATGAGGTGATGATAATATGGTTCACCACTTTTTCTGGTTTGTCCTTCATGCTTTTCCAAAATGAAATGATAGGCATCTTCGATTCTTGCTCTATCTTCCTTGGAGGAGATATAAACCATGTAGATGTCTTCGACTTCTTGAAAGGTATGTAGAGGGTATCCACCATTGATTGGCGCTTTGTTATTTTCCATACCCTATATCTTAACCCTTTTTCTTTACTTTTCTCAAGAAAATTAAAGAGATTATATTAATAAAGGGGTATCAAACTAGTCATTTGTGAACTGCAAAAGATAAAGTTTGTGGTAATAACCTTTTTGCTTTAAAAGTGATTGATGCGTGCCTTTTTCAATGACTTCGCCGTGTTGTAAAACAATAATCTGATCAGCGTTTTGAATCGTTGATAATCTATGAGCCACGACAAGCATTGTGCCAATGTTTTTAATCTTTTCTAAAGAATCTTGAATGAGTTTTTCAGTCTCTGTATCAATATTCGCGGTGGCTTCATCAAGAATGAGAATTTGAGGTTTATGTAAAACTGTTCTTGCAAATGAAAGAAGTTGTCTTTGACCTTGAGAGAAATTATCACCCTTTTCTAAGACTTCGGTATTGATGCCTTTTTCTAATTTATTGATGAACTTATCAGCGTTTACATATTCGCATACTCTATTAATTTCTTCATCACTATAGTTGTCGTCATGAAGGGTAATATTGCTCTTGATTGTGCCAGTAAAGAGGAAAACATCTTGGAGCATTTGTCCAACCGCTTTTCTTAATGACTTAATCTCAATATCGTTAATATCGACATCATCAATCAAGATTTGACCTCTTTGAACTGTGTAATTTCTCACTATCAAAGATAGAATTGTGGTTTTACCAGCGCCAGTCGCGCCGACAAAGGCTACAGTTTGACGTGGTTCGATAACAAATGAGACGTTCTTAAGGATCCAATCTTCACCTTCGTAAGCGAACCAAACATTACGGAATTCAATCTTGCCATTAAATGTTTCCATCTTGATTGGATGTGGTTTATCAACAACTTCTGGTGGTACGTCAAGAAGGTTAAATAATCTCTCGCTAGAAGTTGTGGCTTTTTGAATTTGATTGATTTGATCGGCGATTGTTTGCACTGGGTTAAAGAATCTCGATAAGAAGAGATAGAAGGCCACTATTTCACCAGCGTCTAACTTGAGCCATAAGCCCACGACAAAGGTTACCGCTAATGCGGAATAGTATAAGAAGTTAATCGCTGGTCTATAAACAGCGTGTGCTAGAATTGCATTGAACTTTGTCTTTCTTAATGCCTCGTTCTTTTCATTAAACTCATTTTCTTTACGTTTCTCTTGGTTAAAGATTTGAATAATCTTCATACCAGAAAGGTTCTCATTTAAGAAGGTGTTAAGGTCAGAAGTAAGCTGTCTTTCTTTACGGTAGATCTTTGTGATGATATTTCTAAAGAGTAAGGATGCAGCAAAGACTAAAATCACAAATCCAAAGAGGATTAATGATAACTTCCATGAGAGGAATAACATCACTGCGTAAACACCAATAACAGTCAAAATATTACGTAGTAATAAGACTAAGACATTAGTGAATAAATCACTTAATGCGGTTGTGTAGTTAGCCACTCTAGTAACTAAAGAGCCAACTGGCATCATATTGAACTGATTTTGTGACATGTTTTCAATATGTTCAAAGACTTCCATACGGAGTTTATAAACAATTCTTTGACCAGCCTTTTGCAAAAGCATGCTTTCAAAATAAATCATGATTTGTGAAACAAAGCTCACTACAAAATAACCAATCGATAAGCCCACGATATAGGCTAAAGTCACATTAGTATCAGCAATCGCGTTAGTGAATTCTTTAATAAATAAAGGAGTAATGACTTCAAAGCCAACATTGAGGATGATCAAAAGGAAAGAGAATAGGAAAGCCTTCCATTCTGGACGAATGTAACGAAGTAAACGCTTAAACATCACTTTTGTAGGAATCTTATGGTCGCCAAAAAGCTTTTCATTATCTTCCGCCATCAGGTTTACCTCCTTCCACTTCTCTCTCTAATTCTTGTAAGGTCACCATCTTTTGATAGGTTGGTGAAATCTTTAATAAGTTCTTTGGTGTATCAAAGGCTTCTACTTCACCATCATTTAAAACAATGATTTTATCCAAGTGTTGAACAGTAGAAACACGTGAGGCAACCACTAAAGTGGTTTTGCCTTTTCTTTCTTCACTAATATTACGTAGAATTGTTTCTTCGGTTTTGGTGTCAACAGCGCTAACCGAGTCATCCATGATTAAAATTGGCGCGTCTTTAACGTAAGCTCTAGCGATACTGATTCTTTGCTTTTGCCCACCTGAAAGTGTAACGCCTCTTTCTCCAGACACTGTTTGATAACCAGTCTTGAAGCCCTTAACGTCTTCATCAATACCAGCGAATACAGCGCCCATTCTCGCAGTTTCTTCTGTACCACCTTCAATACCAAAGTTGATATTGTGTTCAATGGAATCAGAGAAAAGGAAATTGTCTTGTGGGACATAGGCAATCTGTTCTCTTAATGAATGGATGTCTAAAGACATAATGTCATAGCCATCGATAAATAAAGTGCCAGGTTCGACATTATAAAGCATTAAGAGAAGATTAACTAAAGTGGTCTTACCACCACCAATCTTACCGACAATACCAATTCTTTCACCGGCTTTGATTTCAAGATTGATATTTTTTAAGTTAATTGCTTCGTAGTTTGGATATTGGAAATTGAAGTTACGATAAGTAATGTCACCTCTCACACGATCGAGTTTAATCGCGTTTATCGGTGATTTAACGCGTATTTCAGTATCAAGGAAAGCGCTAATACGTTTTAAAGAAGCTTTGCTTCTAGAGAGCATGCTGACGATTTGACCCATGGCAATCATTGGCCAAATCAAAATATCAATGTAACCAATAAATGTTGTTAATTTAGCAGCAGTTAATTCAATTGCTCCCCCAAACATGATAATTGGTTCATTTCTTACAAAACTATAGACAAACCAACCACCAAAGAGCATGGTGATGGAAATAATCAAAACGATAATGACTTCAATGAAGACATCGAAAATAACGGAAATCCGCGCAAATGAGATATTTACATCAGCATTCTTTCTTGCCACTTTAGCGAATGCATGGATTTCTTTTGTTTCCTTAACAAAGGCTTTAATGACACGAATACCAGTAAAGTTTTCTTGTGCGAAATCGTATAAGGAGTCATAGGCTTTTTGTCTTTGATCCCATTTGATAGTCATGAATTTTTCAGTAATTGCGCCCCAAATGATGATTAAGACAATTGGCACGAAGCAGATTAAAGACATCGCGACGTCTAATCTGAGCATTTGGATAATGGTAATTGTACTTAAGAATAAGGCATCGAAAATCATGATTATACCCCACTGCATACACTCAGAAATAGTTTCTAAGTCATTAGTGAACCAACTCATGATTGAGCCAACTTTATTATCATGATAATACTCTCTTGGTAAAGCCTCGGCTTTTAAGAACATTTTATGACGGAGATCGGCTTCGATTTTAAAACCAGCGTTAATTAAAGTGACACGCCAAATGAATCGACCGATGAACATGATTCCGGCAACGCCTAATACCTTTAAAGCCAAGATGCCAATCTTTACGGTATCACCATTATTTTGTAAGATATCAACGACTTCGCCTAAATACTGTGGAATGTAAAGCTGCACAAAATCCACCGCTATCAAGGCAATGATGCCGATGATGAATAACGGTGCGTATTTGAGATAATAACGATTAATGTACTTTCCGAATAGCATAGTAGGTTCTCGTTGCAATAAATATTAACATGTAAGAATGTTAAAATAACACTGAAAAGCGTTTTTATTTTAAGATGTTGTCCAAATATTTAATAATATAGGACAATTTTTTCTAAAATAGCGCGATCTGGTCCAGCTTTTATACGAATGGACTTACTAGGAGTGGCAAGATGGAAGGAGCATGTTGATGAATCAACAGTTTGGGCTTCTTCATTAATGTTTCTCTCTAGTTTAATGTAACCAGAATCATTAACGCTTAAAGCGATATTCTCATCAACGATGAACGTCTCTTCGAATGATGATTTAACATAGTTATATGGTTTAGCGGTAATTTCGATATTTTTGATGTCTTGAGTAAAGATTAAGGTAATCTCCCCGTCGACATAACTTGAATCAGCGCCTAAGAAAGCAAAACCATCTTGCTTAGTGCTGAAATAAAGTGGGTTTTCAATATTTTCTAAGATCTCTTTATCAATATTGATAAAAGATTTGATTTTTTCGATGTCTTGAACGTTTGTTTCTGAAGTTGTAATTCCTACAAAAGTTAAGTTAGCAGTAGTTAAGCCAGAATTATCTAACGTATCATTTTGACGATATGAATACGAATCAGCGGTTTTTGGTTGACTAGTCATGTCACTAGAATACTCCCAGCCTTTATCGTGAGAGACTTGGGTGTAACCAAAATCGACTTGTTGACAACCAGCAAGCATAAAAACCATAGGAATGACTAACAAACGATTATTTTTCATAGAAACATTATGACACAGTTTGCTATTTTTCGCTCATAGAAATATCACTAATGAGGAATTCCACTGTTGTCTTTGTGTAGTAGGTAGATAAACGCAAGGTACCAATCATATCCACGTATTGATATAAAGAGACTTTATCTTTTGGGAAATAGAAGCCAGTTAAACGTGAGGTTTGACCGATACTAGTTAAGATATGTTGAGTATCACGTGAATACATTAAGGATTGTGTTCTAATGCGTGAAAGTTTAAAGCGAGGAGCAGGCCATGTTTCTCCAAAAGGAGAAAATGATTGCACTAAATCGTAGTTTTCACGGTTAATGTCGTTAATAAACATTGGTATTGTTTCTTCTTCGCCTTCATCAATGACGGCGTTCTTGGCTAGTTCATCAAAGGCCACTTTGAATTCTTCGAAGAGCTCTTTTTTAACAGAGCAACCGCCCGCGGAAGCGTGTCCGCCAGCGGTCAACATAAATCTCTCTAATGCGTTAAAAGCGTCAACGACATTAAAGCCTTTAGGCGCTCTACAAGAGCCTTTATAAACATCACCACTTTGATCTAAGGCAAAGATGATGGTTGGCTTATGATACTTTTTGGCAAAGTAATTAGCGATTAAACCGATGACACCTTCCTTTTCATTAATCACCGCGATGATGGAATCTTTAGAAGTATCGATGTCTTTAGCGTTTTCTACCGCAATCTTAGTGAGGTCTTTACGCTCATTGTTCACGGAATTAATCCACTCATTGTAGTTTAAAAGAAGGTTTTTATCGTCTTTGGTGAAGAATTCGACAGTCTTCTTAAGAGAATCCTCATCTTCAATCAAACGTCCAACAGCGTTGACTTTTGGGGCGATTTTCATGCCAATCGCGGTTTCGGTGAATGGTTCTTTTTCTTTTAATAAGTCGATATTGAAGAATTCACCATCTTCATACTCACTAATGACAAGTCTAAGAAGATTACGGTTATATTCTCTAAGAGGCATCATATCAGAGACCACAGAAATAGCCGCTAGCGTTGCTAGATACTTATCGTAATGACCTAAGAATTCTTTAGCGAACATGAATGTCACAAAACCGGCACTAGTAGCAACTTCACCAAAATTGGAAACGACTGGGTGAAGAATATAATCAGCAACTGGTAAAGTTTCATCCGCTTGATGGTGATCAAAGATTAAAACATCTAGGCCATGTTTTTTAGCGTATTCAATGCCCTCGAAAGCGGTAATACCATTATCGACGGTAATGAGTAAGCCATATCCTTCGTTCACTAATTCTTCAGCGTATTTGAGGGTTAAGCCATAACCATCTAAATAACGGCTTGGAACATGGTAATCAACAGGATAGTTAATATAGCTAAACATTTTGACTAAGATGGAGATGGACATGATGCCATCACAGTCATAGTCACCATAGATAAATATTTTCTTATTTTGCGCGATAGCGTTTTTCACCACTTCGACACATTTATCGATATCTTTAAAACTATGACCCATCGCGAAATTATTCTCATCAACTGGAGCGATAAGCTTTTGATAATCTTCTTCCGTGATTTGATAGTATTCTAAGAGACGTTTAAATAATTGTTCCATAAATAAATTTTATAAAATAAAGGCCGCTTTTTAAAGCAGCCTTATAAATTAATCGTTAATACCAATAAAGATTGCTTCTTCTGGTTCTGCAGATTTATTAGCACGAACTGGACGTGCTTTCTTTTTCTTGGCTTTTGGCTTAATAATCTTCACGCCAGAGAATAGCTTGTAGAAGACTTGGGCTAATGGACCAAATGTCACAAGGACAATGGCGGTTGAGATAATCGCGCCTAAGAAGATGACTAGGAAGATCCAACTAATTGGTGTCATCATGAAGCCGAAGAAGTTAACGCCGAGATATAAGGCGATAATAAATGTAATGGTAATTGGTGTAGAAGCTAACGCTGTAGCTTTAACCATGAGTGCTTTTCTGTTTTCAACAGAATTATCTTTACTACGATCTTCAAGAACGAGCTCTCTTTCTCTATTCATTAAGATGATAGCAATTGTTAATGTGAAGATAGCGACAAATGGCACCGCCACAGAAACATAAGATGTCGCTTGAATGAAGTGCGCCATACTTAATAAGCCAGCGGAGATGGCAGTTGCGCCAGCAGCGACGATTAAGTTAGCTAAGCCACGGCTTAATCTATATCTTAATAAGAGATAGACAGCGGAGATGGCGATACCAACAGCAGTTGCTAAGGCGATTGGACCAAAGGCTGGTTGGTCAGCGTTGACTCTCACACTATTCTTTAAAGAGATATCAACGTTATTTGGTAAGGTGATGCTAGCATCAGATAAACCTTCATCAGAGAAGAATCTAGCGACGGTCATCTTTGTACCATCATATGTCACTTCTTCTTCGCCAGTTAATGGTCTATCGAATGTTAAACGATAGTAAGCATAGTAAGCAGTGACGTTACCAGATTTGGTGGTATCAATCTTTGTGACATAGTCAAATGTTTCAACTTCAACGATATTCTTAAACGCATCTTTACCTAATGTAGCTTTGTTTAAGATATCATCAACTTTTTCTTTAACATCAGCAGTTAATGCTGTGTTATTGCTTGTTTCGGATTTGTATTCCACATAAACTTGGCTGTTAGCGTATGGAGATGTGGAACTATAAACTGCACCTTTATCTTTGATACCAAAGATGATTAATGTAGTAACACTAGCCACTAATAAGGCAGCAGCACAAATAGCAACTGGCTTACGACGTTTGGTGAAGTCTTTATCAGCGTTAGGACCTTCGTATTTGGCTTTGCTTTCATCTAAACCATCAGCAACTTGATCAGCACTGACATCGAATAAATCATAACGGCCAGCGAATGATTGTTCGTTTGTCATGAGCCATTCTAAGCCACGTAAACCGAGAAGATTTAATAATAAGGAAGCAATGCCGCCTAAGATGGAGACAACAGCGAATGATTTCATCACAACGCCACCTAGTAAGTAGCAGGCAACGCCGATTGCGATTAAGACGACGTGTAAGTCGACTGTTGGTAATAAAGCTTTTTTAGCAGCTTCAGCATTAGCTTTCTTAAGTGTTCTACCACGGTAGCATTCTTCTTTTAACTTAGATAAATAGATGACACCAGAGGCAACGCTTACAAAGGCTAAGGCAATTAAACCAACTAAGCCTGCAACGTTATATTCAGCGCCTAATAAGACGACAAATAATAAGCCAAAGAATGTAGAGACGATGGATGTAACAGCCACACCACTAGCGCCTAATCTGAAGAAATAGACGAGTAATAAGGAGACCACAACGATTGCACAAAGTGTCGCAATGAATGTTCTACTCCAAGCAACTGTTTCATGAGCGTCTAAAGCGACTAAACCTTCAACGAAGTAATTGGCTCTCTTAGAGAATAAGAAGTCAACATGATATTCCATTTCACCAGCGTTAAGTAAGTTAACGTAGTAACGGGCGTTTTCGTAAGCTTCTCTTAAGCCTTCTGGAGTTACTTCAGCATTTTCTTCATCGCCACTTGGATGGACATAAGCTCTTAATTCATCTTGATCGTCATCGAGGAATGGATTGGCGGCATCAAATGTCATTAAGACTTTATTGGCGATTGTTTGATCGAATGTTTCAGCGCCTTGTTTGATTTTATCGTATGAATAATAGTCAACGACGTAGTCGTACCAGAGGTATAAGTAAGCGTGTGTTTTCTTTTCTTCCTCTTCTTCACCCTCTTGGTGTTCTTGTTCTTCTTCCACTTCACCAGTGTTGTTATCACTCATTTCCTTAGCTTCGGTATAAACAGCTTGGAATAATTCATTATCTTTCTTAATTGGGATAATGATACCTGGATAACCTTCTGGGGTTGTCTCTAAATAAGCTTTTTTGTTTGGATCGAGGAATTCAGTGGCCAAAGCATAAGTTTCTTTAGAGTTAGAAATGGCTAATGTCGCATTGAATGAAAGATAGTTTTGAATGATTTCATATTGTTGTTCAGTATCTTGCACAAATGTGACTTTGATGGTATCGACATCTTGTGTCTCAACTCTATAACTGGAGATATTAGCAGCGGCTAATCTCTTTTCCATGATTTTTGCGGTTTCTTTAACAGCAGTAGTATCGGCAAAGACATATTCTTTATCTGGATTACCATCCGCGTCTTTAGCTTCAACACGGAAAGTTAATTCACGACCTTTTTCGAACTCGATATTACTGTTTATATTTGTAACTACGGTGGCAAATGTTGCCCCAACCATCAATAGCGAAGTAGCCGCTATGATAATATGTGACCATAATCTACGCATATTTATTCCTCCTAATACGTGTGTATGCATTCGCTCGCAAAGCGACGTCATTGTCTAATATACCCTAATTACATAAGTAATTCAATATTTTTATATAGATAAAATCTAAAATAAAAGAACAAGATATTTCTTGTTCAATTAATTTGGCTATTTAAGATAAAATTATCAAAATAATTTTGTTTGATAACTGATTTGTAAGTGCTTGTAAGCTTTGTCAGTAGCGACACGACCTCTTGCGGTTCTATCGATCATCCCAATTTGTAATAAGTAAGGTTCATAGACATCTTCCAAGTTGTCTATTTCTTCACCAATCGCGCTCGCTAATGTATCTAAACCAACTGGTCCACCTTTGAATCTTTCAATGATGGTTTTTAAGTATTTAATATCAACATCATCAAGACCTAATTCATCAACTTTTAAGGCCTTTAATGCTTGTAAAGCATCATTGATAGTAATGTGATCTTGACCAGCATAGTTAGCAAAGTCACGCACTCTTCTAAATAATCTATTCGCAATACGTGGGGTGCCACGTGAGCGTTTTGCAATTTCTAAAGCCGCGGCATCTTCAATTGTGGTATTGAAAACTCTGGCGGTTCTTTTGACAATCTTCACGCATTCATCAATATCATAGAAGTTAAGCTTTTCAGAGATACCAAATCTACTTCTTAAAGGCGCGCTCAGATTACCTGCACGAGTAGTTGCACCAATGAGTGTGAAAGGTGGTAAATCAATGGTTAATGTTCTAGCGCTTGTATCACGGTTAATAACGACAGAGAATTTAAAATCTTCCATGGCGTTATAGAGCGTTTCTTCCACAATACGTGGAAGTCTATGGATTTCATCAATGAAGAGGATATCTCCACCATCTTTATTTAAATTGCTTAAAATAGCGCCTAAATCACCTGGTTTTTCTAAAGCCGGACCATTCACAAAATGAATGTTCGCGTGCATTTCATTAGCAACGACATACGCTAAAGTAGTTTTGCCTAAACCTGGAGGGCCATAGAAAAGAATATGATCTAATGGTTCATCTCTATGAAGAGCAGCACCAATAAAAACCTTAAGATTGGCCTTTAAGTCCTTTTGACCGACATATTCATCAAGAGTTTGTGGTCTAAGTGAAAGCTCTTCTTGAGTTTCGTTATTATTTCTATTTGCATCAAGTAATCTGGACATACTATTTCTTTAACTTAGCTAGAGCTAAACGTAATATTTCTTCAGGAGCGGCATCTTTTTCATTAATTGTCGCTAAGACGCGGTCAATGGCTGCACCTTTAAAGCCTAATTCTTTTAAGGCTTCATACACTTCATCGTAAACTGTTGGGTCACCCTTAGTGCCTGTTAATTCACCTTTGAGATCAAGGATGATTTGGCTAGCGGCTTTGGCACCGATACCTGGTAATTTCTTTAAATAGGCAACGTTATTAGAGGCAATCGCATTCTTCACACCATCCACTGTGGTTGCGCTTAAAGCGCCAATCACGGTCTTTGGTCCTAAACCTTTAACTTTGATTAAGGCTAAGAAGACTTTCTTTTCATCTAAAGATGAGAAGCCAACAAGATATTGTTCATCTTCTCTAACTACATTATAGGTATACAAGAAGACGTCTTGACCGACTTCATAGTCACTAATATGGCTGACTAAAACTTGGTAGCCGACATCATGAACATCGACCACAACAGTGTCGCCATCAGTTAATAAAACTTTGCCTTTCAAAGAATAAATCATATTTATTACCTTCTATAATTTTATAAATTTACGAGGATAAAGAGAATAATAAAGAGGAAAACGGCAAAAGCGCTGACTAAGCTTGAAAGGAAAATTGTCTCTAATTTATTAACCTTCATTATTCACCTCTATCGAATTCTGGTGCCATTGGAGTGGCCACACGCTTATGCTCACTTATTTTGTGCAAGTGTTCGATGCGTGCTTCAACTTCAGGAGCAACCTTGCCCCCTAAGATATATTTATCTAGGTCTTTATAAGTTACACCCATTTCATTTTCATCGGTTTGACCCTCAAATAATGAAGCGGTTGGCACTCTTTCAGCGAGATAATCGCTAATACCTAGTAATTTACTTGCTTCCACGACTTCACCTTTTAATAGGTGAGCAATTGGTAAGATATCGCAAGCACCATCACCGTGTTTGGTGAAGTAGCCAGTATATCTTTCATCGGCGTTATCTGTACCGATAACTAAGCCGTTATATTTTTGTGCATAGGCATATAATGCGCACATTCTAAGACGCGCTTTGAAGTTACCTAAGGTGCTTCTATCAAAAGTCACACCGAGTTCTTCGTTCGTCTTGATAAAGCTTTTGAAAGCTTCTGAGTTATCAACCACAACATAGTTGAGGTCTATTTCTTCTGCTAATTTCTTGGCGTCTTCTTCGTCTTGCTTAGCGCTTTCAATTGGAAGGATTAAGCAAAGCAAACGATCTTTGCCAACGGCGTTTCTCGCTAAAGCAGCGCATAATGAGGAATCAACACCACCAGAAATACCTAAGATGTATTTTTGACAATGTGTTTTTTCCAGGTAATCTTTTAAAAACTCTTCGACAACTTTCAAGTAAGCTTCTAATTTCATAATTACCTCACGTATTCGAATTCAAAGTCATCTAAGATGACTGTATCTCCATCTTCCGCACCACGGTTTTCTAATTCATCATCAATGCGAAGAGAGCGAATCTTACTCATTAAGACCATCATACCTTCATCAGTAGAAATGTTAGTCATCTTATAGAACTTAAGAATCTTATCGCCTTCAATTGACCAAGTATGAGCGTCAATTCTTTTAATGGTGAAGTATGGTTCTTCATCTTCAAGTGTGTAGGTCTTATGATCAAGGTTTTCTTCTTTCTCATCATAGAGTGGGAATAACGGTGTTTCTTTTAAGACCGCCGCACATTTATACAATAACTTATCAATATTTTCTTCAGTAATGGCACTAATTGGGATGATTTCTTGACCAATTTGTTTTTCTAATTTAACAAGCTTTTCTTTTGCCCCTTCTTCATCCATCTTGCTAGCGACAATGATTTGTGGACGTTTATCTAAAGCGAAGCCATATTCTTTTAATTCTTGGTTAATAATCTTGTAATCTTCGTATGGATCTCTACCAGTTTCTGATAAATCAATCACATGCACGATGACACGGCATCTTTCGATGTGTCGAAGGAACTGTAAACCTAAGCCTTTGCCTAAGTGAGCACCTTCAATTAATCCAGGCAAGTCCGCCATCACGAAGGAACTACCATCTTTCACTGAGACCACACCAAGGTTTGGTGTAATTGTGGTAAATGGATAATCAGCGATTTCTGGTTTAGCAGCACTTACTACACTTAAAAGTGTAGATTTGCCAACACTTGGGAAACCTACTAAACCGACATCAGCTAATAACTTAAGTTCTAAGATTAATCTTTTTCTTTCACCAGGTTCGCCATTTTCCGCAATCTTTGGAACGCGGTTAGTGGAACTCTTGAAGCAGCTATTGCCTCGACCACCACGGCCACCTTTAGCGACTCTAATAATCTTGCCATCTTCGTTTAAGTCACCGATGAACTCTTTGTCTTTTTCTAAATAGACAACAGTACCGATTGGGACATCGACGATGACATCTTCTGCATATTTACCGTATTGATTTTTGATGCCGCCCTTTTCACCATCATTTGCGATGAATGTTTTGCTATGACGGAAATTGAAAAGTGTGTTGATGGTTTTACTCGCTCTTAAATAGATTGAGCCACCACGACCGCCGTTACCACCAGCTGGTCCACCTTTAGCAACATATTTTTCATGTAAAAAGGCAATGGCGCCATCGCCACCTTTACCACTTCTTACTTCAATAATTGCACGATCAATAAACATAAAAATCTTCTTTCTTTTCTATTATATAAGAAAAGCATACAAAAAGACCACTAATTTGTGGTCTTAATGTTCAATTTTGTCAATTATTCTTGTGGAACGACTTTCACGACTGTTCTGTCTTTGCCAGAACGTTCATACTTCACAACACCATTACATGTGGCGAAGATGGTATCGTCTTTACCTTTTTTGGTGTTAACACCTGGGTAAATTCTTGTTCCTCTTTGACGGTAGATAATGCTACCAGCATGGCACCATTGTCCATCAGCGACTTTAGCGCCAAGTCTACGACCAGCAGAATCACGTCCGTTTTTTGTGGAACCGACACCTTTTTTACTAGCAAAGAGTTGGAGATTTAATTTAAATAACATCTTTATTTCCTCTTTTCTACCGAATTACTTATCGGTTTTGATAGCGATGAATTTAGGATTTTCTTCACGTATTGTGTTTAACCCACATACGATTGTTTCAATCACTACTTCATCATGAGCATCTAATGGACGTTCGCTTTTGAAATAAGCGTGTCCTTCTTCTAACTTGATTTCGTAATTATTTACGTTCACTAAGTTATTGAATCCTCCAGTCACTACCGCACTGACAGCGGCACAGACAAGATCTTGTCCATACTCTGCGCTATTAGCGTGACCCTTAATTTCTAAGAAATTAATTTGATTATTAGATGCACGGCCAATTATCACTTTAATCATGATTAGGCATTGATAGCTTCGATTACTAAGCAAGTGTATGGTTGACGATGACCAATGGTCTTGTGTTCGTTAGCCTTTGCTTTGTACTTGAAGACGCGGATTTTTTTACTTTTGCCTTGTTTTTCGACTTTAGCAGCAACGCTAGCACCTTTGATGTATGGGTTGCCAACTTTGACAGCTTTGTCTCCGATTAAGAGAACTTTGTCGAGGGTGATTGTGGCACCGACTTCGGCATCGAGTTTTTCGACGTAGATTTTGCTACCAACTTCCACGCGAACTTGTTTTCCACCAGTTTCAATAATTGCGTACATAATGTCCCTCCTTTTGTTAATTCACTAAGTACTCGCTATTAAGGTACTTAATAAAGTTTAGGAAACCTTTTCTATGCGGTTGTAGCTAGTGAGGCGACAACGCATGTAATATAACATAAGTTATAAAAGCGTGCAACTTTATTTTACACATTTTTATCTTGTGCTAGTAGTTTATCGTGTAAAAAAGAATAATAACCATTTTGATGAATGATTAGATGATCGAGCAACTTAACCCCAATCTTGTTAGTTTTAGCTTGGATTTTTAAAGTGAAATTGATGTCTGCTTTGCTTGGTTCCGGATTATCGTTTGGGTGATTATGAATCAGATAATAATAGTAACCATTATGGAGCAAAATAAGCCTCACAATATCGCGAATTGAGATAATGACATTATTATCATTTCCTTGGTATAAAGTCTTCTCATAAACGATTTGTTTATTCTTATTAAGAATAATAATGTTAAATAATTCCTGTTCTTTACCAATCAAAGAAAGCGAATATCTTCGGTAAAGAGAGTCACTATTGACGACAGTATTTTCTTCATTGATGAGCTGTCTTTTCTCATTGATTCTTCGAGCGATTTCCATCACTGACGCGAGTTTTAAAGCGTTAACTTTCTTTAACCCCTTAAACGTTTGAAAGTATTGGTATGGTTTAGCGAGTAAACCGTTCAAAGAGCCACATTCATTAAGCAAATCTTTTGCGATATCTAAAGATGAGTGCCCCACTGTTCCAACGTTGATGATTAACGCTAAAAGCTCTTCGTCTGATAATTTCTCAATACCAAAACGTTCCGCTTTTTCTCTTGGTTTATCAAAAGAAGATAAATCATTAATCTTACTCATTAGTTCCAAGAGAATTTCCAGCCACCTGGAATTGAGACGCCGCCTTTACCACTTCTAAACAAGCGATAAATGACAACAGCGACAATCGCGACTGCAAGTACCGCCATCACTGCGGTTAATGTAATGGCTTCACCGACATAGTGATTTTGCATCTCTTCAGTAGTCATTAGTTTATAAGTCATAAAATAAAACCTCCTACTTAATTAATAGGAGGTCAAATTTAAAATTTTCCTAAAATTATGCAATTTTCTTTCTTTTTTCTAATAATACTTGCAAATTTTCTTGATGTTTGGCTAATTTTTCTCTTTCAAGAGCGACTTTAGCCTCTGGTGCCTTACTTGTGAAGTTTGGATTATTGAGCATGTTTTCGCAACGTTTGATTTCGTTATTAAGCGCTTCAATGTCTTTATCTAACTTCGCTAAGAGTTCGGCTTTATCAACACCACTAGCGATGTATAATTCCGCTTCATTATAGATGTGTGATTCGCCTTCAACGTGTTGATCTTTGTTTAAGAGTTTCACATCAGAGAAAGAGAATCTCTTCAAGTAAGCAAGGAAACCTTCAAACATTTCTTCTTTAAGAAGTAATGATAAGTCGAGGCTAGCGTTAGGCGCTAACTTATTCTCAATCTTGTAGTTTCTGACATCTTTAATGAGATTGAATAATAATTCGACTTGATAGTCTTTAGAATCATCAAAAAGCTTCTTATCATATTTTGGATATGTTTCAAGCATGATGGATTCTAAATGTGTTGGAAGTGAGCAATATAATTCTTCTGCAATGAATGGAGTATATGGATAAATGAGAAGAATTATATTCTTCAAGCACTTGAGTAAGACCGCTTTTGTGGCGTTCTTACTTTCTTCGTTATCGCTATTAAGAGCGACTTTAGACATTTCTAAGTATTGTGAGCAGAAATCATCATAAACGAAGTTGTATAAGTGGTTACTAGCCGCGTTGAAGTCATATTTATCCATATTCATGGTCACATTCTTAATTGTGGTATTAAGTCTATTAATAATCCACTTATCAAGAGCGGACATCTTATCTGAAGATAATTCGCTTTCTTTATAGTCATCACCTAAGATAGATAACACGTAACGCGCGCTGTTCCATATTTTATTTAAATAATTAGAAGCCGCTTGTACCTTTTCATCGATATATCTCATGTCTTGACCTGGTGTACTGTTAGTGGTTAAGAAATATCTAAGAGCGTCAGCACCATAATCCGCAATGACTTTGATTGGGTCAACGCCATTACCTAATGTCTTTGACATTTTACGGCCTAATTCATCTCTCACTAAGCCATGGATAACGACTTCTTTAAATGGTCTTACACCATTCATTTCTAAGCTTTGGAAAATCATTCTTGAAACCCAGAAGAAGATAATGTCATAACCAGTAACTAAAACATCGGTTGGGAAATATCTTTCTAATTCTGGAGTTTTGTTTGGCCAGCCCATTGTGGAGAATGGCCATAAAGCACTGGAGAACCAAGTATCAAGAACATCGCTTTCTTGTTCCCAGTTTTCCATATCTTGTGGTGGATCCATTAAGACCTTAACTTCACCAGTATGCTTATTATAATAAGCAGGAATACGGTGACCCCACCATAATTGACGGGAAATACACCAGTCTTCCGCTTTTTCCATCCATTGGATAAAGACTTTTTCAAATCGATCTGGAACGAATGAAACTTTATCACCTTTCTTCTTTTGGTTAGCTAAAGCTTGATCGGCTAAAGGACGCATCTTGATGAACCATTGTTTAGAAAGCATTGGTTCCACGACTGCGTTACTTCTTTCACTATGACCAACTGGGTGGACGATTTCTTCTTGTTTGACAAAGTTACCATCTTTCTTAATGTTTTCAATTAAGGCTTCACGGCAGACGAATCTATCCATGCCTTTGTATTGACCACACTTTTCATTCATCGTGGCATCTTTATTAAAGATGATTGGCATTTCTAAACCATACTTTTGACCAATGATAAAGTCATTAGGGTCATGAGCAGGTGTACATTTCATCGCACCAGTACCGAATTCAATATCGACATATTCATCACAGATAATTGGAAGTTCGTCACCATTTGCTGGATTGATAACCTTCATTCCGTGATATTTTGTATATCTTTTATCTTTAGGATTAACAACAACGCAGACGTCACCAAACATGGTTTCAGGTCTAGTTGTGGCCACTGTTAAGTATTCATCAGAACCGACGATTGGGTATTTGAAATAATACATATAACCCTTATCCTCTTGGTGAATAACTTCGACGTTAGAAAGCGCAGTCATTTGCACCGGGTCCCAGTTAATGATTCTTTCGCCTTGATAAATTAATCCTTTGTTATATAAGGTGACGAAGACTGTTCTAACAGCGTAGTTTAAGCCTTCATCAAGGGTGAATCTTTCTTTTGTATAATCTAACGCTAAGCCCATTTGTGCCCATTGTTCATGGATGTGGCTTGCGTATTCATCTTTCCATGACCAAGCCCACTGTAAAAACTCTTCACGTGTGATTTTTGTCACGTCTTTGCCCATATTTCTGAGCTTTTCCATAACTTTAGCTTGGGTTGCGATACCCGCGTGATCCATGCCTGGAAGCCATAAAACATCATAGCCTTGCATTTTCTTATAACGGACAATAATGTCTTGAATCGTCGTGTCCCAAGTATGACCAATATGTAACTTACCAGTAACGTTTGGAGGAGGAATAACAATACTAAATGGTTTCTTAGAAATATCACCACTTGTGAAGTATCCTTTTTCTTTCCAGTTCTGGTATTTATCTTTCTCTACTTGTAAGTGATCGTAACGTTTATCTAACATAAACTTACCTCCATAAAATAAAAACGCCCTATCTAAGGACGCTTACGCGTGGTACCACCTTAGTTCGTAGACATTAGGCCTACGCACTTCATTAACCTATTTTCGCTAGGTAACTATTCCTCCAAAGCGACCTTCATCTAAGCCTGCTGTCGAGCTTCCACCATCCTCGACTCTCTATGAGCGGTAATTAGATTACTCCTCTTCTTCAACGGACGTTAATTATTATACTAAACTAAAGGCTTTTCTCAATCCCTTTTTTCAAAAGGTCTAAAGTGTTGTTCTTTAAAGCGGATGTGTAATAAACCTGTTCGTTAGTAAGTTCCATTTCTTTGAGATGTTTATTAAGCGCGGCTTTCTCTTTTTGATTAACCTTATCACACTTAGTAATGACGACTGCGAAAGGAATCTCATTTTCCTTAACGTAATCAATGATTTCAATATCATCGTTATTCAGTTCTCTTCTGGCATCTAGAAGAATTAAAACAAGTTTTAAATCTAGATTATTGGTGAAATAAGAATCCATCATTTCAGCGAAGAGCTTATCTAAGTCAATACCACCTTTAGCGTAGCCATATCCAGGAGCGTCAACGAGATAGAACTTACCGTCTATATCATAATAATTTAATAGACGTGTATGACCTGGTTTAGAACTAGTAAAGGCCAGTTTCTTTCTTTGGGTTAAAGCATTAATCAAAGATGATTTACCAACATTGCTTCGCCCGACGATTAAAACCTCAGGTTTTTGCGCCTGAGGTCTTTCGTCTCTATTTGGGCAAGATTTGATAAATGTCGCGTTTAAAAAGTTGATCATCTCACAAAGCTTTCTTTAATTGCGTCTTCTACTGAAGACATATAGACGATTTGTAAAGTGTCTTTAACTTCCTTTGGAAGTTCGTCGACATCTTTCTTATTGTCTTTTGGTACGACAATTTTCTTAATACCACTTCTTAAGGCGGCTAAAGATTTTTCTCTTAAACCACCGATTGGTAAGGATTGTCCTCTTAAGGTCACTTCACCAGTCATCGCCACATCTGGAGAAACTGGACGTTTGCTTAAGCAAGATATTATTGCACATGTCATGGCCACGCCTGCGCTTGGACCATCTTTTGGTACAGCACCTTCAGGTACGTGGATATGGATGTCATTATTAGCGAATAATTCTGGGTCAATTTGGAAGGCTTCAGCGTTACTCTTGACATAGTCAAGGGCAATAGAGGCACTTTCCTTCATGACATCGCCTAAATGACCAGTTAAGATGAGAGCACCTTTACCTTTGAAGTAATTAACTTCGATTGGCAAGATGTCACCACCGTATTCTGTATAAGCTAAGCCAGTAACAACACCGACTTGGGCTTCTTTTTCTTTTTGGGTATCTTCGAAATATGGAACACCAAGGTATTCTCTGACTTTGTCAGGTGTGACCACTGTGTGAGTGATACTTGGATCTTTAACATAAGCGACTGCCACTTTTCTTAAGCAAGAAGCAATCTTTCTTTCGAGTTCACGAACACCCGCTTCTCTTGTATAAGAACGGATGATGAATGTTAAAGCGTCATCTTCGAAGGATACTTGTTCTTCTTTTAAACCGTTAAGAGCGATTTGCTTTTTCACTAAGTGTTCCTTAGCGATGTGCATCTTTTCGATTTCGGTATAGGAAGAAAGTTGAATTAATTCAAGACGATCTCTTAATGGACCAGGAATATTATCTAAATAGTTCGC
>CAMKQK010000002.1:0-76609 GCA_946414915.1 uncultured Caryophanales bacterium | reverse complement strand
TGGAATACCTTCTAAAGCACTATAGTTACGGCAGTCAATGTCTTCATCAAAGCATCTAGTCTTTGAATTAACTATATCGAGCATAGGTAAAGATAAATCTAATTGTTCAGGAGAAGGTTTACCTCTCGCCATATTGATGTTTAGATTTAGCGATTTGTAGTATTCGTATTGCTTTTGAAAATCATTACTCATGGAAGAAAGTATAACATTAGAAGTTTTTGCTACAAAGAAAAAGAACAACTAAAATTCACTTTAAATTCGATTTGATCTCGTTGAGTTAAACATTCAAAAAGGATGATAAATATACTTTTTCTTTGCATGCCTTTTTCCATTTTGCGTCAACCAAAGAATTGGTAAAATCGCTTTCATTGTTATAAAAATATCTTAAAATCATATGCAAAAATGAATAAGGGGAAACCGGTATATTTGCAGGAATTCTGAAAGAGTCTTTAACTATGGAAGTGTGTAAATGAGTGGTAGGATGCTTGTTCTTTTTGTTTTCTTCCTCGTCCGAAGAATAATCGATTCGTAAATAAATATGCGAATCAAATACCGAAAAAAAATCTAGTTTATGCTTTAATACTTCGCCATTAGAATCAAACGTATAGGCTATATTTACTACGCACCCGTCATTGAATAGAATAAAATAATCTTCATCATTCATAACCCTTTCGGCAATTGAATCAAAATTATCCTTATCAACATAATAAGTCTTACCAATTGTACTGAATTTACTAGTTTCAACTATTTTAGGGCAGTTGATTGAGGAAAGCAGTTTTAGATTATAAATCCTATTATGGATATCGTTGATTTGGCGCTTTGCGCAATCAAATGCGGTTTTATTCTTTGTTTTCATCTTCTGCCGCTTCAATCATTTTTCTTGCTTTTTCTTCACCAAAAACAATTTTGAGGGCTTCAAAAAGCGAAGAGTTTGAAGCCGATTTATTTAACTTAGTAATAATATCAACACCTTTAACAATATCGGTTGCCTCTGCTTCTTCTTTAGCAGCAATTTTCACTAAGTCTTTAAGTTCTTCTTTGGTAGGATATTTAAATTCCAACTTGTACCCTTTTTCTTTTACTATCTCTGCTTCTCTTTTAATTTCTTCAACGCCACTTAATCCATAAACGAAAATTTTGAATTTAGCTCTAGTCATAGCGGTAAACAATTTATTTCTAGAGTGTGACATTAACGAACTTAAAATTTGAGCGTTAAAAATGAAAACTATATTCGATTCATTTCCTTTAGCTCTAAAAATAGAAGTGAACGGAATTGAATGCTTTCTTCTAAATTTCAATCGATCATTTTGATTGACAATATGTAAATCAAACAGCCTATCTCCATTCACCGTTTTTCCCTTATTAAGTCTGTCATAGCAAAAGCTTCTAAAATCATAAAAATCGGAATCGATATCTCCTGGCTTTAAATCAATAATGAGAATATCATCAGTTCCAACATCTTCTTTGTGAAGGAGATTGCTTATTTCATCATACGCCCTTTTATATTGTTCTTCTTCATTGGAAAACGCTTCAATAACTACTGGGTTTTCAGGAGTGTATTTTGTTGTAAAAGGCTCTGTTCTATAAAAACTAATATCCTTACCAAGATGGATTGTTCGAGGATTATGTTCGTATCCGGTTGCGTTCCATATATCAGTGTCTTCCGGGACATTTATTGGTTTCTTAGCATCTTCGTTTTCACAATAGATAGCCATCCCAAGAGCATGTGCAGTTACAAGTATTTCTTTCGGGGTTCGATAACACGTTGGTAAATTAACATCGCGACACTCTCTATGTTGAACAATATCTACTTTCTTGGGCATTGTGGAATAGCTCAATGTTTGCAATTCATCATAAGCGTAAGAAAAAGCACCATTTGGTTTTAAAGATATGTGCACTACATCGAAAAAAGATTTAGGGAAATCTTGTGCCTCATCAATAAAAACATAATCATATAAAGACAAGTTGCCGTAAGCATATGATGAAAGTGCTCTTGAGCAAACTGTTTCAAAAGAGCTCCTTCTATAGTCAAACATATCATATGGTTCGCACTCTAAATTTGCAGCTTCGCAAAATTTTGAATAGAAGCCAGGATTACTTTTAGAGCCCCAACCATGAAGAAAAAATAAGTTATCAAAATTAGGCTCAGCGGTTGTATATTCTTTGAAAAATTCTAGGAATAGATTTGTAATATACTGTTTTAAAGAAATTGTATAGAAAACATAAGCAAGCTTTAATTCAGGATTTTGGTAATGGATAAAAGCCATCTTTTTTACCATTACAATTGTTTTTCCTGATCCAGCAAGTCCTCTAATCCTGTGGTATACGGACAAATCTAAACTATTTATATAATTTGATTGAGGGATTGAAAATTTGTTAATTTGAGCAGATCGTTCTTTAATAAGACTTCCTATGGAGTGACTCTTATTTATTTCTCTGTCGTCACGTTGTTGAATAGAAGAAGCGCCTTGGATTTTTGATTCAAAAAAATCTATATCTCCTTGATCTAAAATTATCTGCTTTTGTTCAAAGTAGTAGTCTCCTGGATACTCGATAACATCAACATTATCTATTATTTTTAAACCGTTTGTGAGTTTTTTGGTCATCGAATTGCTCGAATAGATGTATTTCATGCAAGCCATAGCAAATTGATACTTGTCATCTTCGGATTCGCAAAAATTAATGATGCCCAAAGGAGAAACAATAAAACATGGTAGAGAGATTATTTTTCCATTTTCAGATGGGATTGGGTACTTGTAATAGCAAGAGAACTCGTAATTACTTCTAGCAAGAAATCTTTTAACACAATCAACCACTTGATTCATTTTCTGAGAAACCACTCTAGAATCGCCATATTCTTTCATAACAATCCCTTCCTTTCATCATGTCTAAAACAAAATCTATCAATACAAAAATAGGATACCAAAAACACCTTTTGACGTTAATCTATTATTTCTATAATCCTAACAATTTCATGCATTCTACGTATGAGATTTTATCATGCGTTTGTGTTTTGACTGTTTGTCAATTAGTAATCATACAACAAATGCATCTAATGAACTAGCAAAAACCATATTCAATGTCGTGTGTTGTATCGTTATAGGAAAATATCCAAAAATTGAAGACAACAAATTTTGTTATGCTGAGTAAAATAAATAAAAACCCTTACCGAATAAAACCCTGCAGCGCATATCCGCTATTCTTATTTGCTGTAATATATGCTTTTATCAATTCCTATAATTGATGTTAGTTTCTTTTCAACAGGTTGGTGAGTAAAAAGCATTTTTTTAAAGTCGTACATGTCATTACCGGACATCAAACAGCATTTTTTATATTTCAACCCACTACCACACGGGCAAGCGTCATTTCTTCCGACACCTTGAAAAATAGGAAGCTTTTCTTTGTGCGTTTCGACGGTAAAATAATCGTACGGCCCACGGATATTCAGCATGAGATGCTTTAAAAGATAATAATCATACTCTCTATCTTTGATTTTTAAAAATGCATACTTATCAAACGGATCTCTGACAATCGCATAGCCTTTAAGCTTGATTCTGCTCACATTCATTATGCATAACTCTCCCATGTATAATTTTCCTGGTATATGTGAGCAATGGTTCCTCAGCCCGTTTTTAGTTCCGCAAATAGAACAGCTTTCTTCTTCAATTATCGATTCCCTACTTAAGAAAAAGACATAAGGAAACAAAAGCTGTATGCAATGTATCTGTTTTCTTAATTTTTTAAGACCAAAAGGATCGTCTTTTTCTAAGTCGAAATTTTCACAAATAAAAGAAATATCTGTGTCCACCTCATCTAATAGTTTCCACGCTTCTTCATAGTTTTCATCTTTAACCAAATTAAAGGCAAAAATATATTTCTCTTTAATGTGATATACATTTTCTAAATACCAACAGTAATTTGAGTTTGATTCATCCCCCAGCGACACATAAATGCGTTTTTTGCTTATTATTCCATCTAGGATGGATTTATCAAACACCAGCAATTCTTCCTCTAGGTATTTTTTTTCTTGAGAATAGTTAGTCATCGTTTTCTTCTAAAATTTCCTCAATCTTTTTCATCGAACTATTGAAAGTTGAAGCAGGACCTTTATATTCAAATTTAATTGACTTTCCATTCTTTTTATCAACATTCACCTTTAGTCTTGCTTTTACTTTTTTTGGATCGTCATCATTTTTCTTTATCAAGTCATAAATAAATGAAGATACTAGATTGACAAATATTGGAAAGATGAAAGAGGTTACTAAAAACGTTCCAAGTTCCAATAATCCACTATGCAATTCAATCTCTTTAAAATCTTCTTCCGAACAAGGCACGTCCGCTTTAATATCGCCATGATCATTTAATGCTCTTAAAAGGTTTTTAGTATTTTCAAAAAACAAAATGTCGTAACCATCTCGCAAATGTTCTTCTGGTATTATAAATACATTCGCATCTTTTGATGCTTCGCTTTCTGAATAATAACTTTTTTTCTTCAACGTTTCAAACGTCACATCGCCACTTGTTGCAATTATTAACTCTTCTTCCATGTTTACCCATTTCCTTTTCGACTAAAATATAATGGATTCATTTGACAAATTGTCATTTTTTATCAAACAAACCCCAAACACATTTAAAACAATTATAAAACAATTGGCAGCAAAACAAAGACTTATTCTAGCTTTTTTGCAAAATTATATGTGCGTGGAGAAAAACTTATTCTTTGAAAACACAAACACAGGCTTCAAACCAAATAACTTAAGAATAAACAAGGAAGAAAATATTATTAAAGAATTGCGATTGATTATTGTTTAAATAATTTGTAAAGATAAAGTTGCGATTGGTTTTAGCGAACGTAAGTAATTATTACTTCTTATTCTTTTCTTTTCTACCTTCTGGAACTGGGTAATCATCTGGATCAATTCGTGGACGAATTGGGCGGATAACTGGATAATCATCTGGATCAATAGGTGCTTGTTTGGCTGGCAACCTATTATATTTTCTTTTGGTTTTATTTGATTTTAACGCCATACTGTTTTGACCTTTCTAACAATTGATTAAGTTCGTTATGATATTTCTTTTCTCTAAAGAATTTGATGTATTTTCTCTTGAATCCAAACATGTATTTAGACAATAACTTTAAATAGTCTTGCATAAGAAGATTGACGTTTCTTATGAAATCGAGATCATTGGCGTCTTTTTCAGGATCAATCGTTCCAGTGATATGGTTATCACGGAATTTGATATAAACATCTTCTAGTTTTAAAAAACAATAGGCGAAACATCTAAGATTTGTTTCTTTCTTTCCTGTGTTAATTGTCGCCACTTCTTCTAGATGCTTGTAACCATTTGTTAGAGCGAACACTTTAAGTTTGTGCAAATTTTCGAGAAGGGTTTTTTCGCCATTATGAATATACTCTGCTCCAGTATATTTTTTGTAAGAATACATTTCGAATGAATCTTGAATAAAAATGGAAATTGGCATTAAGCATTCTTCAATCGTCTTTTCGAAATGGTGTCTGGAATCTCTTCTCGCTACAGCAAACGAACAAACAAAAGCCGCCAAACATATGAAGGCGGAAATCAAAGCAACAATTAAAGGAGCTTCGTTTGAAACAAAATCAGATAACATCGGCATATAATTCACCTTTTCCTATATTTTTAAGTAAAACATACTAAAAGGGAAAAGTTAAGGTGTTTTTTTACAATATTTCTAGATTAATTCGGAAATATATTGCAAATTCTTATTTCAATCTCGAATTTCTCTTTGATGACAAGTTAAAGTACACCACAACTGGCAAGGCCACTAATGATATAACAGCGGGTCTCCAATCAAACACACTCCATGTTAGTAATGAAGTAAAAAGTGTAATAAGAATAGGGACTAATTGCTCATTAAAACTCTTTCTAAAAATAAATGGTGTATCTCTATCAACTTTGACACTAGAGTTGACGTTATTAATACCTAATTTCTTTCTTAAGTTAACTGGTATACCAATAACTACATCACCACTCATCGGGGGATTAGTTTTAGCGAAGGCTTCTTTTTCTTCTAGTTCTAACGCTCTTGAAGATATTGTTTTATTACGGTAGGTAATTCTCACTGTATCCATTGATGAGATGCCTAATAAATTCATACTATTTTTAGACATACGAACAATGTCTTTACCTTCATCTATTTCATATGGTCTTTTCGCCGCGAGAAGGATTGTGCTTTTGCCAACATAGAAATCAGTAATGACTCTAATAGGACCTCTTTTATCACTTCTAGGGGCTACTGATTCAATGATTGGGCAAAGCATCAGCTTAGTGCCTAACATTTTATTAATTAATTTAGTAATATCTTTTTCTTGTACTTGTTCTGACTTAATAACCTTATGTGTGTTCTTATCATAGACCTTAAGTATTTGAGCCATATCTTCACTATCTTTACATCTACTCATTAGTTGAGACCACACTATCTCGGGGATATAGTCTCTGCCTTCAAAGCCTAAGAATGTTCTTTGTAAGTTACTAATACGAATGGTGTTCTTATCTAAGCCCTTGTCAAACTTAATGTGTTTCTTTTTGATAATCATGTTCTCACCAGTGGATGTGTTATATAGAGAATAGAGCTTATAAGCATTATGAGGGTCTATTTCATTCATAAGTTCTTCAGAGATGACGATATTATCTTCTTTAATTTGATCAACCTTTTGTCTAATGATTTTACTAAAGGATAAAGACTTATAAGTAAGAAGAGAAACACCACTAGCGTCTTCTAAAGACATTTCAGTATTAATAGTTTCTGTAACTCTAATATCATTGTCTTTAAGCTCATTATCTAAAATGCAAAATACTTCCATCCATTGCTCAGTATCGTGGTTATAAATAAGAGCGACAGCACCGACTTTTTCAAAGAGTTGGTTAGAAACATGGATTCTATTTAAAAAGCTGTCAGTGCGGCTCAAATTACCCTTTATAACATTAACTTGCTCTTTTGAGGAGAAAGCATGGCCAAAAACTTCTTTACCTCTTTTCACTAAAACATTGTCATTATCAATTAATAATTCAATTTTCTTCATAGAATTTATCTAACAATATGATAATCTCGTGAAGAGCCTCTGTCACTTCTTTAATGTGAGATTTCATATACTCCTTATTACAGTATTTACTTACTAATCTAGAATTGATTTCTAATTGGATGGTATCTATACCTGTATGGTTATGCACATAACTAGATACCGTATTAAGGGAATAAGCCCCAAAAGGATGATCGATAGATACTTTATCGATACCATGTCTATTAAATATATTAACAATGGAATTAAGTAGTTCTTTATTTTTAAAGTTTCTATATCCCGCGACACCAGGATTAACATCTTCTATTCTTTCGTAAGATAATTGATGTAAATCTATGACACATCTATAACCATTTTCTTTAACAAGATTAATAATCTCATCTTTATAATCACTACTAGGGTCATAATTCGCGTCATCATCTTGATTACTGGTTTTAACTATTAATGGATATCCATATAGTTCATTTAATAATAGACCAATAATACCAGTTTCTTTTTCTGCAGATTTAAGCCTGCCTTCTCTAAATTGGCTGACTGCATGAGGGCAAGATAAAAGTACTTTTGATTTATTAGATGTTTTAACAATAAAAGACTCTTCCTTTTCTTCGCTTAAGAAAGAATCATATTTATCAATTATTTTATAAAATGAATCCATAGAAAAATTATAACACTTGCTATTAACAAAACCACCCCGACTTGGGGTGGTATATCTTTATAACGATCTAATAAATCTTTCTATTCTCTTAATTGCTTCCTTTAAAGCATCTAATGAATAGGCGTAAGAGATTCTTACAAATCCCTCGCCACTATCACCGAATGCTGTACCAGGTACCACTACTACGTGTTCTTTATTTAATAACTCAGTAGCGAACTCTTCACTACTCATTTTATATTTTCTAATATCAGGGAAGATATAGAACGCTCCTTTAGGTTCAAAGCATGGTAAACCTAATCTATTGAATTCTTTAAGAAGGTATTTTCTTCTTTTATCATATTCCTTCTTCATTCTTTCAATATCGTTATCACCATTTCTTAAAGCTTCTAATCCAGCATATTGAGATATAGTAGGCGCACTCATGACAACGAATTGATGGATCTTTTTAACTTGATCAATAATTACTCTAGGGCCCATGACATAGCCTAATCTCCATCCAGTCATAGAATATGTTTTAGAGAAGCCATTAATGGTAATGGTTCTATCTCTCATGCCTGGTAATGCCCCAATAGAAAAGTGCTTACCCTCATATGTAAGTTCACTATATATTTCATCAGTAATTACTAATAAATCATGTTTAATAATGACCTTAGCGATCTTCTCTAAATCAGATTTATTCATAATAGCCCCTGTGGGGTTATTAGGATAATTCATCAAAAGAATCTTTGTTTTAGAAGTGATAACACTTTCTAGTTCTTCTGAAGTTAATCTAAACTCATTTTCGTTTTTAAGTTTAATCTTAATAGGCACACCACCAGCGAGAATAATATCAGGCTCGTAGCAGACGTAATTAGGTTCAAGGATAATTACTTCGTCTCCTGGGTTTAATGTCGCTCTTAGGGCGATATCAATAGCCTCAGAGCCACCACAGGTGATAATGATTTCTTCTTTAGAATAATCAAGATTATATTTACGCTTATTCCATTTAGCGATTTCTTCTCTTAATTCTGGTAAACCTTGATTAGAGGTATAGAATGTTCTTCCTTGCTCTAAGGAATAGATACCTTCTTCTGTAATATGCCAAGGTGTTTCAAAATCAGGTTCACCCACACCTAAAGAGATACAGTCTTCGATACTATTAGCGATGTCAAAGAACTTTCTGATACCAGAAGGTTTAATAGTTTTTACTTTGTCAGATGTAAAGTCTCTCATAATACGACATTAGTTCTTCTATCGAATGTTTTATCTAATAATTTAACCCCGTGGTCCTTATATTTCTTTAAAACAAAGTGAGTAGCAGTACTTTGAATGTAATCAAGTGTCGCTAGTTTATTAAAGACGAAGGATGACACTTCTTTCATGGACTTACCATTAACGATAACCATGAAGTCATAACCACCTGACATTAAATAAACAGAGTCAACTTCATCAAATCTCGCAATTCGGTCGGCGATTCTATCAAAACCAGTGCCACGTTGTGGCGCAACCTTAAGTTCAATTAAAGCATCAACTTTTTCTTCGGTAAGTTTATCCCAGTTGATAATAGCGTTATAGCCACAGATAACTTTATCTGCTTCCAACTCTCCAACAAGCTGGATAACTTCCTTTTCTTTTAAACCTAATTCTTTAGCGATTTCCTTAGTGGAAAGCTTCGCATTCTTTTCTAATAACTCTAAGATTTTGGTTTTCATAAAAACACCTCAATATTATGTCTAGTTAATTTCTAATAATTGTATTTAAAGTATAACAAAATAACAACAAGGAAT
This sequence comes from uncultured Caryophanales bacterium, assembly GCA_946414915.1. GTDB lineage: Bacteria > Bacillota_I > Bacilli_A > RFN20 > CAG-826 > RUG14515. Next base: position 67,130 of record CAMKQK010000002.1, on the reverse strand, counting down.
GAATAACGTTGAGTTATTTATATAAATTGTAATTAATTGTTACTTTGGTGCTATAACTTCAAATTCAGAAATAGTAAATGTTATTCTACCTTCATAAATAACAGCGTCGACTGCGAAAAACACTGTTTGATCTTGGACAACGATATTATCGTTTGTTCCACCGACTAAGTACTTACCATATTCGGCAATATTAAGAACATCACTATAACCATAGCCGCCTCTAGTGCCCCAGTCATTATTAACGACAAATTTAAATGCTTGGTTTGGTCTAAGATATACACTAGTTAAACGGAATAAATCATCACCCATTTTTGTAAACATCAAACCACCACTTGTGACATCCCAGTCATTGAAATCGCCGACCATGGAGATGGAATTAATACTGTCATCTTCCTGTTGTTGTGATTTAGCTTCGTGGAAAGCACGAATAATAACAGTGCCTAAACTAGCATCACTATCATCATAGTTAACCCAGAGATATCTATCGCCCGCTTCTTTACGGTAATAAGCACCTTTAAATGTACCAAGATATCCACCATCAAGAACAAAGCCATTACCATTTAACTTATTTTTATAATTTTGTGATTCACTATATCTCGTATTTTTAATTTCTAAGACATATGGTTCTTTACTTAATTCTTGTGTACCATATTCAATTCTTTCCCCGTCATATTCAGGAACACCGATGTCCGCTAAGACTTTAGGGAATGTTGGTTTAACATATGTATCTGGTAAATCACCTGAATAGATGAAATCCATCACACCACCTATACCTTGTTCGTCCATAAAGGCAATGATGAGGTTTCTAGTTGTGAATTTATATCTCTCCATAATATCTGATAAACTATCGACTAAGCTAACTTCCTTAGCTTCGTTGTTATCTTGTTGTCTAATATAGAATCTTAAAGCCACTAAATCAGTGATTTCTGAAACTAAAGCATAATTTTGATCGATGTAATATAAATGGATAGCTAGTTTCTCACCATTCTCATCAACAAAGCCACTGAGTAGTTCTCGTATAGTGACATTACCAGGAACTTGGTAGTTACCAGCACCTCCGGATAAATCAGCATTCATTGCTCTAATAGCCACAATCTCTTGTTTTTGTTCTTCTTGTTCGTCTCTACAAACTAGATCATAGATAATGTCTTCTTTAGCGATTTTAGAGAAATCGTTGTAGCAAGTTTTAAGAACACTGTTTTGTGTACCAGTTTTATTAAAGAAACTATCAGCGTCTATCTCATTAGCGTTTAATCCTAAGTTAGTGAACAAAGCATTAGCGACTGTCTTAGTAGCTTCGCTTTTTTGTCTAACGTTCTTGTTCTTATAATAAGTACCATTCTTATACCAAGAACAGGCATCTACTTTATATTCACATCCTTCATTAACGTAAGCATAAAAGTCTTGATGACTAGCGTCTTTCACTAAGCGATGGTCATTATCCATACAGAACTTTCGCCACTCATTAATTTCGGAGTTCTTAACTTCTACATAATCATATTCATATGTATAACTTCCATAATATGGTAGTTCTCTTTCATCATTCTCTGTCACCATACTCATTGTATAGTTAGGAGAGTTATTAGCCATATCATAGTCTAGTTCTATTCCTACATACCATTTCGTGGTATATGACTCGCTACCTTTTTTAAGATTAATATCAAATGATACATCCGCGGTGATGAGATTATTATCATCGATATTAATATCCATACCTAAAGTGAAGGTGTAGTTATATTTAAATTCGTCACCTTCTTTTTTCTTTGCTCCTGTATTAATATCGACATACATTTCACCAGTAATAGTGTCATAGTATTTCTTATCAAACTCGTATCCGCCACCAATCTTTTCTAATACTTTCTTAATGTATTGGAATTGAATCATTGGTGGTTCATTGTATGAAACATCATCTAAGAAATCATCTCTTTTGTCTTCTTCATTATACATACTGAAGATAGTATCTAAAGCACTTGATGGATTAGATCCCCCTATCTTATTTCTTTTTAATAGCAATGGTCTATTTCTTTTAACAACTTTAGGAGACTTAAATGACTTCTCCACACCGTTAAAGGCAAACTTAACTTTCTCATATTGTGTAGTAGGTAGCTTATTAGAGTTACAACCAATTAAGCCTATAGCAAAAGCACCTACCAGCGTAGCAACAAAACAATTAATCTTTTTCATAATGTGTATTTAAAACAACTCCCTCGAACCAATATCTAATATTTGATTCTTATTATACGTATATGATGGTTATAGCCTAATCATAGCATGGATTTAGGGAAATGATAGAGGAATATATGTATTAATGAAGAAAAAGCCACACTTTTTGTGCGCAGCTTATTCTTGACTTTAAATCTATTAAAATTATTTAGGGTTCTTTATTTTGACATATTTGCCGCCATTTGGATACTTATCAAATGGTTCCCTTGCAAGCCTTGTCCACATAACTGAAATATCAAAACCAACTTGCCTTAATTTGTCTTCTAGGTTCTTGCAAGTTAAGAAGTCTGTTTTAAAAGCTGTCAACCCTTGAGAATTAAACAACTTTACTAATCCCTTAACATCACTTACCTTCTTGCAGGAATACACTATCTCCTCTTCAAATCTTTTCACAGACATAAGGAAGATAATATCCTTAGCATCGATATACGCTATTCTATTTAACGTTTTTATATTCTCCTCAAGAATTGATGTACTTTCGATGTCTGTATCAAAAACAAATACAATTGTAGTATCTCTTTTAATCGTTCTGGCTTTAGTATCGCTTATTCTAGAAGTTATGGGATTTAGTTTTTCAATTCTGCCTGGATGAATGATATATTCGCTATTTTTGGCGTGCATAAAAGAGTTTAAGAAATTCTTCTCACATTCGCCCTCTACGTAGTATTGAAAAACTCTTCTATCCATTTTTAGTTCTCCGCAATATCTAGAATCTTGTTTACGTCAGGACTCACATTGAAAAAGTCGTTATCATATAAGTTTTTGATATTAACATTGTTGCGTTTTTCAATGGATGCGTTTGTCCACACGATATGAGTATTGTCGCCATCCCATACTTTACTAATAAAATTAAATGTGTGATTTGGTAATGGCAATGCTAGCAATTCTTCGTTGTGTGAAGTAAAGAATAACTGTTCACCATCATCTAATAATGAAATCATTTTCATTAAGCACGCAATTTCAATGTCTGAATTAACATATGAGAATTGTTCGTCAACAAAATAGAAACCATTATAGTGTTTTTTAATAGAAAATATAACATCTGCGATATTAATTGCGTATTTCGTACCAGATGATAATTTTTTAATTTCACTTAGTTTTTCACCATTTGTAACCGCCACTGATTGGCCATCATAAAAATCGACAATATATGAGTTTTCTACTTCTCTTGATGGATACGCTCGCTTAATGGATGGATCCATTGTTTTTAAAACACTTTCATAGATTTGGCAGAATTCCTTTTTATCCTTTTCGTCGTGTTCACACTTGATGATATCAAAGCCGCTTTCGATTGAAGGAAAGGAGAAATTCCAACCATGAAATTCAAATTTATCTAAGGCAGTAATATAGTTTTCAAATTGAGCATTAGCATCTAATCTATCTACCAAAGACTCATAGGAATCATTCTTTTGTGCCCGCATTACTCTTAATCTTACAAAAATATCTTTTGTGCTAGCTTCAATTCTAATTTCAACGCGAAAGAAAACACCATTTGGATAAATACAATCCAGTAAAATGCTAGTTCTCTTATTTGGATTTTTGATTAGTTCGGTTAATGCATTACCTTCTTTTTTACTTAAGAACATAAAGGTATGCCAGATTGCGCGGCCCAATGATGTTTTTCCAGAAGCATTAGAACCAACGATAATATTAACTTTCTTAAATCTAATATTTGGATAATCAGATAAAAACTCGTTTGGAAGGTTTGTTTTTACAACTTTCTTTGGATATGAAAAATCCGCTGAAAAGTCATCAAAGCAAAGAAAATTATCAAACTCCACTTTTAAGACTGCCATAATAATCTCCTTATTAGTTCAAAGTTTTTGAACAAATATATTCTAAATGTTTTCTTGTTTTTATGTCAACCGATATATAAAGTTTTCTTGTTCTTTAAAAAAACAAATCACATGGCTGCAATTTGCTTCTAATTATTGCGATTATTTGATGCGCTCTCGTTATGCTTGATATGCTTAGTGACAGAATGATAAAAAGCAATTTGAGGCAATGTATTCCGTGTAGATTTGTACCATCTCGGCAAGCATTATACACACCATTTCATCTTTTTAATTAGTTAAGAAAGAAATTAGATTAAAAGATTGTGGGTACATGCTTTTATTACAAGTAATTGTCTTAAAACTATTTAGAAGATAAATATGCACCCTGAATATCGTCGTTTACAGCAAGCTTCTTTTTGTTAACAAGCTCGCTGATTTTTGCTTCTACGCTTTCGCCACTAAATCCATTATTTTGGAAAGAATATAGATTTGGCCATAAATAACAGTAAAGAGTAGACAAATTAACTTGATTCATTGACAGTACTTGAGAAATTTTTGTCTTATAAAAAGATGTTTCTCTAATTGAGTTTAATTCATCAGCTGCGTTATCTCTAAATCCTAGTACTCCCATAATTGGAGGGGTAAAACTTAATTCATCTCTTTTTGAAGAAAATAGCCCATAACTATTACACATAAAATTGACTTTTTCATCTTCGCTAAAAGAATCCAAAATGCCAAACAAATCAGATAGTTTGTCAAATTGATTCAAAACATTAAGCATATTATTGAAACCAAAAGGACTTTCTTTTAATGATTTTGAATAAAAAACGATTGTCTCAATTACATTATTCGCAAAGTTATCTGCTAATGTTTTATTAACGAATTGTCTTTTATCATAATCGATATTCCACAAAATTCCCTCTAAGAAAGATGCTAATTCTTCATCGACCTTTTGTGTCTTGCAGAGGCTAATGATAGTATTAAGCACGTTTTTGGCGTTCTCTTCATTCAAGAAAGACAACAAACATCCTAGAAGTTCGCCAAAAATAGTTGGACTGTATAGCGTTTTGTCGCCATTAATTCTCAACGAGAAAGCATTATCAATATACCAATGCAACCAATCTCTTGAAGAAAACTCAACTGGCGCTTCTTTTATGCACCTATACAATTGTGCCAAAGCATAACGTATATGCTCATTAGGAATGGAATCTAGCCATCTTGATTCTATTGGACTATAAACTATTTTCTTAACATAACTAATTGCAATTAATCCATTATCGTTTGAAAGGTATAGTTTAGCATTCTCCTTCGAAAAAAGTCTAACATATGGTTTTAACAAAGATTTTTCATTTTCGTTAACCAAATAGTTCACAATTCTATTAGGATCATGCTGACTAAGCCAAGAAAAACTCTTTTGAATATCAATTGATACCTGGTATAAGCTATCGCCTTTTGCAACTCTTTCAAGATACCTAACAAACTTGGTGTATGACGAGGGATAAAATGCTCTTAGAGTCTCAACCATAAGGATGTCACCAGAATCAACATATTCTCCATATTGTTTTAAAGCATCAATCAAATATGAGCAAAATCGCTTTATTTGTCTAGGATGGTTAAATGAAGAAATGCCATATAAAGGTAAAGATTTAATCTCATCAAAAATAGTTGCCGCCTCTTCATTGCTAAACGAGTTTGATTCAAACAATACTTTAGTCAGAATTGAGATTCTTTCGCTTCCGCCCAAAATTGGAATGTCAAATCTATATTGTATTATTTTTTGCAAGTACAAATCGCCAATATCTGATTTTTGAGTTTCAATTAGATTGACCTTTGATTCTGCAGGAAAAAATGATGCGTCCGTTATTTTCGCAGAAGAATTTATAAAACTGTCTTTTTTGTCTGTTGTAAAACTACCGGTAATTGTCTTTTCAAATTTAATTTTTGCTAAATACTCTGCCAAAGAAGTTGAGACGATTTCTTGGTCAAAAGCAATAACAAAAATAACATTTGGCAAATCACAAACATTATTAATAAGCTGGAATACTACTGCTATTTCTTCTGATTGCAGTCTATCAATTTCATCAATGAAAACAATCCTCTTAAATGGAGATGTTTCAAGTTTCTCACATATTTTTGTTTTAGACTCACTTAAAGAGTTCTTTGATTCGCTTTGGTTAAGTGCACGAAAATAATTGCTTAATGCACTAAATTGGGACGCCAGGTTCTCTTTCCCGAGCAGAGATGCTATTGTAGAAGATATCTTCAAACTTTTTTCAAGTATTTTTTTGACTTTGGTTCTATGAAATGTGTCAGATAACGCTTTAAAAAAATCGTTAGTGAGTTTAGACTTATCCAGTACGTTCCAAGGATTAAAACAAGTTGTCAAATATAATCGGCCACTTTCATCACAAAATTTAGTTCTATTAGTATCAAACTCACGCTTTATTATATTTAAACAAGAACTTTTACCAGAACCCCAAGGACCATTAATATGTATAGTAATTGGATCGTCTTTATCGTATTTCAATATGGAGGTTATTATTGCATTACAAGTATCTTGCAATGCTTTTTCAGCATTTTCTTTTTTATCTGTTGGTTTATCGCTAATCAAAATCATAACATAAGTATATATTATTGCTTCACTAAAAGCATAAGAATTGTTTTGTTAGTATCAATGCCAGCGACTAACGGGCATTGATATCGTATAAAGAATTCTTGGTCCTTTCAAAAATAAGGTGGTCATCGAAAAATAGACAACCACCAATAATTGAAAACTTTAAGGAAAAAAGTTTGTAAGTAAACTTAAATAATATGCTTAAACATTAACTTAATAATAGACTCTTTATAAGGTCTTTTTCCTTCTTTATCCTAAGATAAGATTGGTTTCTTATACAAGGTAATCTTCTTATAGCGAGATCTATTTTCTTTATATACAAAAGGTAGCACCTTATTGCTAAAGATGCCACCTTATTTTTTGAGTCAAGAAAAACCACAGTTTTATATATTTTATCGCCAAAACAATCAAGGCAAGGCACCTGTTAAAAAAGTATTCGCGGTGATTGTCTGATGTAAAATCAATTTTGCTTGTTTCGTGATGTCTAATCCTAAAGGAATTTCCTAAATCAGTGAGTTCACTTAATACTAAAAAGCCGTGTGCAAATCCTCTCAAAACACCTTTTTTAGATTTAGATCGGTTATCTTGCACAAAGTTATAAACTAGACCAGCTTCATCAAAGTCAGTCTTTTTATAAGTTTTCATAAAATAACCACGGTTATCACCGTATTTTTTAACATCTATCTTATAAACACCTTTAATAGATGATTCTTTAAATAAAAAATACCAACTTGTTTTTCCATAATTAATAATTTCTAAAGCATTACATTTGCTTCTCGTCCAAATTCTTTGCCGGATAAGGCAAACACTATGATTGAGCAACTTGTTTTTCCATTATCAAAACGTATTCTTTGTTCATTGTGTCTGTCTTTTTATTATTTACAATTATTGAAGAAGGCGTTCTTTTGGAAGATATTTTGCGGGATAACTTTTTCTTTTTTAAAAAACCCTTTGATTGAAGATATTTTTCAGTTAGACCAGTAAGATTAATTTTAATACGATTTACTGTTCTGTTTCCCAACGTCATTACAATATACTGATTTGAAATACGAGAGGCTTCATCTAGAAAAGCAAAATAATCAGAAAAAAATCTAATTATTTTTTTATGTTTGTTTCGTGGTATTTTTTTCAAATAAGGCGTTATCAACTTTCCTCCTAATTCATCAAGTGCAAATTTTGAGGAAGAACCGCCCATACTCGATGAATCAATCGCCTGGCAGTTGTTAAGTTCCCAGCCATCCAATGATAAATCATTCTTGTCGATAAAAGAAAGTTGTAAGTAAGAAAACTGTCCATAAGTAACTGTCGTAGCATTATCCCCATAAGGTGGAGACGTAATAATAATATCTATGGAGTTATTATCTAATGCCTTTATTAATTCTAAGGAATTTCCTTTAATCAATTCGATATTCTTAAAATGTTTATTGTAGTAACCAAACGAAGAATTTATTTTTGAAACAAAATCATTTATGACATCATTTTTCAATGAATCTATTTTCGTTTTTTCTTTTATATGTAATTTGTAAGTAGAACTTCTGGTATTACTATATTTCCTAACAATGTCGCAAAGCATAACCCAGAAAAACCTCCGATTCCTATCATTTTCAATTTTTTTAATTGAAAAAGAAATTTTGGATAGAGTTTTAAGAATATCTGGTTTAAACCACTTCTCTGACTTATAAAACGATAACGATGGGCAATCAACATCGGCAAGCAGGTTTTTTTTGAGTTCGTGAAAGTCTCTATTAAAAGATTCTTCATCAATTCCTTGAAGTTTAACAAATGTTATCAAAGATGCTAAGGGGTTGATATCATAACCTAAGACAGATATAGATTGATCGATGTCTGCAGCTTCATAAAGCGCTGTACCTGAGCCATGAAATGGATCAAAAACTTTAATATTCTTGCGGCCACCAATCAGCCACTTCAAAACTTCTTTTTGAACAGGTGCCACCATAACTGCTGGGTATAGAACTGTCCCGTGAATATCACCACTTTTTTTATATTTTTCGTAAGATATATCTAATGTCATTGCAGCTCCGTTTATTTTTATAATTTACCGTTACAAGCCTTTAGCTTATCATTCCACAAAAAACAATTCTTATTACAATACTTGTTCTTATAATCTGGATCAACATCACAATGTCTAAGATACTTCCCACTTTTAATAGTAGTCTCAGATTCAGTTAATCGTTTTTTGAACGAATCCCGATCACTATCTGTGATACGGATACGAGTTGGTTTTGTTTCATTAATATCATATGACTCTATATAAGAAATCTTTTCTTTTTTCATAGATTCATAACCAAGAACATAAAGCATAAGCTGATTCTTAATTTGTTCTTGGCTTAGCGCCTTCTTATCAGACTTAAAATCAACAATCGTTAATTCTTTGTTAACATCATCTCTTATTAAATCAATTCTACCATCAATAAAGAAATAATCAGAAAACTTATAATCGATTCTTTTTTCTGAGAACAAAATATTATTAAACCTGTATTTATTATTAACGATATATGCTTTGATTTTTATGAAAGCCTTTGTTCTTTCTGCATCGATTAATTTTTTCGAAGCATATGGCAGGTGCAAAAATCTATTAACAATATCGAGGATTTCGTTTTCATCATCAAGATTGATTGAGCGCCAATTCTTGTGAATATAATCTAGCATGCTATGTATTGACTGGCCATATCCCATTCTAATATCAAGCGGGGCTTTGAAACCAAAAATATTGGAGAGTTTGAATTTATATCCGCATTCAAATAAATCTTTCAATAGACTAAAATTCAAAGTGATAATCTCATCTGCTGAATGCTTTTCGCATGATGATTTATCGTACTCAATATCTAAACATTTATCATGAACGATATATTCCGAATTTAAAGCTTGAGTAAATTGGATAGCTTCCGTATTGTAGTGTGTTAACCCAGTAGAAGAAACACCCGGAGATCTAGTCATAAAAAGATATTTTTCTGAGCGAGTCATTCCAACATAAAAAACTCTATGGCGTGACTCGGAATCATTGAATTCTTCTTTTATTCTTTCGTTATGAATGATAGACCAAGCACTAATTCCACCGCCACCTTTAGTTAAAGGAAAAATCGAATCTTTTGTGAGGTATGGTAAGAAAACAACAGGGAATTCAAGCCCCTTTGCTTGGTGATAGGTCATTACCCTCAAAGCCTTAACAAGACTAAATCTTGGTGATAGCCAGCCTTCAGGATATAAATTCTTAGCATCTTGGATTAAAAATTCATTAAATTTTTCAATTCTCTCTAAAGGGAATGTTTTTAGGTAAATCTTTTCATAATCATTAATCATTTCGGTGAACTTACCTATGTTGTAATAAACTTTATCGTTTAGTTTTGTGGACATAGCACCTAAGCCAAATAACAATTTATGGAGATTCTCTTGAATTGTATACTCATAAGATTTGTTTTGATCAGCAACAGCATCTAAAAACATATCTCTAAATTCAATGAGGGCATTATTGATCGATTGTTCATCAGTAGATAAAACAGCCTTCCATTTGTCAATTACATTTTGAGGCGCTGTTGTATTCATCTTTTTGATTGACATCACCGCATCAATTGGGTTGAGCTTAAGTGATGCTATGTGATTAAAAATCATATACTTAAATGTTTCTAGTATCGCGTTGATTTCAGGAGTTTCAAAAAGATTTTGTGTGCCTTCAACAACAAACGGAATGTTGGAATCGTTTAGCTTTTTTATCAAAGAATCGATTCTTTTAACAGAACTAACAAGTATTACTATATCGTCATAGCTTAAAGACCATTCTTTGTTTTTTGATTTTTGTTCAAATTTTGATCCGATTAATTGTTTTATTTTATCGACTATAAACTGATTCTCATCGTCTCTTGATTCAAATCTAATCCCAAGAATATCACCCTTTCTATAATCTTGATTATTAGCGCTTTCCATTGTTTTTGGTATGCGGTTATGATTGTTTGAAATTAATACTTCTGAGGTTACAGTAATGCCTACACTACTTCTAAAGTTTTTCGATAGTTCAACAAACTCAACGTTTTCATATCTATTTACAAAGTCTTTTATATATCTTAAGCGGCTACCACGCCATTCGTAGATGGTCTGATCATCATCACCGACAACGCAGATATTAACTCCATGGGTATAAAAGTATCTTATGATTTCTTCTTGAGTCTCGTTAACATCCTGATATTCATCAACAATCAAATGTTTGATTCCCGAGAGGTAATCATCAAACAATCCATTTTTGAAATAATCTAAAGCTGTAATTTGGATAGATGTAAAATCAAAATATTTGTTATTTTTTAATGAATCAGAATATTTCTTTACTAATTCAGAAAGATCTTGGTTGCCAATTTTTTCCACACCATATTCACGAGCAATATCTAGAAACTGCTTATACGCTGCTACTCTTTCGCTAAATCTCTCCCAATTTGATCCGAAGTTGCCAACCAATGTTTTTGGATTAGGGTCGTTATTTGAGTAATATTTGCATTCGTTTAAGCCGTTGCTCCATCTTTTAGCCTTAATGAATAGTTTCGTTTGAATATCGTTCAATATGTCATAGTTTTTAAAATCGTTCGTGTATTCTTGCAGAAGGAAAAGACAATATCCGTGAATCGTTCCTATAAACAAATCTCCCAAACCTTCAAGCGTCCCTGTTGCCTTTTCATACTCTTGATATATTCTTTGCTTCAAAGATGCAGCGGCCTTTTCGGTATAGGTAATCGCAACGATTTCAGATGGTTTAACTCCAGAAACAATGAGAAAAATAATTCTTGCCACAATTGTAGAAGTCTTTCCTGACCCCGCACAAGCTATTATTTGAACATTCTTATTATCTGCAAAGATAGCTTTTTGTTGGTCTGATGTATAATTCAAATTGCTAATGTAGGTTTTATACTCTTCTACCGATTTCATTCATTACTCCTTGTTGACATAAATTAATTATTCTTCATATCGTTATTATGTAATTCTTAAAGGTTTAAAATTCTATTAAAAACAACGATTTTTCTAATAAAAATTATATCTTATTTTTCAAATAAAAAATAGGTTTAGTTTTGTGTTTCACCAGCAAACTATGGAACTCAAAAAATTATCAAAATGCCGTTTTCTTCGACCCTCTTAAGCCATTCTTCTCTGGCTTTCTTATCCAAAGCTTCTTGTTCTTCAATTTTTTCTTTGTTGACAATATAAGAATTGTATTCATCTATTGCTATTGTTAAATCTTTTCGAAGCTCTTTAATCTTTACGCCTCCATAATGTTTTTTCTTGCATCTAGCAATTCCACTCGCAAAGCCACTTAAAGAATTTATGCTTGTTTTTTCATCCAATTCTTTTTTAGCATCATGTAGCCATTCTAATTTGTAAGCAACAATTAAATAATGAGGAAAATCTTTTGTGCACAATTCGTATTCATTAACTATTGGATATTTTTGTTCTCTTTTAACACGCAAATCTACGTTTTTTTCAACAAGGTAGTAAGAGTTGCCACCGCCCTTCCACTTATAAATTGAATAGTGCGCTACTGTTATTAAATTGTATTTTTTAGAACAATTTGGGCAATTTATATAAGGATTGCCTTCCTCATATCGGCCCCAATCGTCACTTTTAACCTCTTTTTCTATTGTCCCATTCCCACATGGACAAATAGTTTTTTTGAGTTCATGATCCCAACTCATAATTGTCTCCTACATATATTTGTAATATTTTTTAAGCACTTTAATTGGATAATATGTCAACTAACTCAATTTAATAATTAAGAAAGAAAATAGTTTCCACTCAGTTTGATTGGCCAACTTTTTTGCCCCAATACGAATTGAAGAGTTGATTTCTTTTATAAATGAATCTTTAATTGAACAAGGTAATAAGCTTAAAAGGTTTTTCGTATTTAACAACAAGGAACAACCTATTTCACCGTTGTCTAAAGTTACTTCTTTAAAATCACGATAATTGATTAATGTTCTATTATGACTAATAGCATTTCTAAACCTGACTAATGCATCTAGATTCTTTTTAAGAACTACTTTGGATTCAAATAGTTGAGATTTATAGTTATCATCTAATGACCAAACTATCTCCACTATTTTGCTAAATAAGGAATCACAACAATAATCATATAGAGATTTGTTTGTCTTAATACCTAATTCATTTGGCTTAGAAAAGTTATTGCATAAAAAAGAGCGATAATACTCTTCAATTAACCCTATATATTTATAAACTATTCTTCTAATTCTTTTGTCATAGCGGAAGGCTGTGGCCACTTCGCTATAAGCCGGTTTCCCTTCGCTCATGTAAGAAGCTAAATGTTTAGCCATTAGTATGTGTTCTTCTAGGCCTCTTAGCTTGATAAACTCTTTCGCGGAGTCTTTTTCTTCCTCTTTGATTTCAATTAGAGAAAAGAATGTATCGAGATTGTTCATAATTCTATGTGATTCTTTTGAATAATCTCATTAACCGTTTCAATTAGAATAGAAAATGAAGTGATATCGCTCTGTCTTTTTAAATAATTATTCTTTTTTGTTTTATATAATTCTTTGATATCTTCCCAATACCCCATTCTTTTTAAGGCAGTGAACTTATATTCATAGTCTTTTGATTTTGGTATTTTGTTCCAAATATATCTAGTGGGTGCCGTATTCTTATCGTTGACTATCTTATACATATACCCATCATTACAATCAATGATAATAGCAATATCAAATGAGAATTTATATCCATATATTTTTCCAATATTACAAGTAATCACTTGTGTGGAGTCAGAGACTTTCACATCTTTACCAAAATAGTCTTTTAGCTCTTTCATGAAAAGATGTTTTATTCTGCCTGGATCCCCAATTAATTGTTTCTTATCTCTTTGAATCACTAAGTTATAATCTAGATCAATAGAATTATCTTTACCATTAATCATCATTAAGCGGGTATCACCGCTGCCAATGAGTTTAAAGGAGAATGTAAAATAATCAGAGATTTGCTTCTGTACCGCCAAAATAGCACATTCACAATAATCCCTGAGATTGTTTCTTAGCTCTTTATTATTTATAAAATCATACATAGTCAATTGTCTAAAGGCTAATCTCTTCTAAATAGGTCTCTTGTATATACTTTGTTTTGAACATCATCTAAACAACTATCATATCTGTTAGCGATAATTGCGTTAGATAATTTCTTAAACTCTTCTAAGTTATTAACTACTTTACTGCCAAAGAATTCAGAACCATCTTCTAATGTTGGTTCATAGATAATAACTTTAAAATCTTCAGCTTTCTTTTCGGCGGGTGTTGCGCATCCTATAGCAATGCGAGCCACCTGCTGTTTTGTTTAGTCTTAATTATTTCCTATTCTTATAGTTCTTTTCTAACCACTCTTGGTTTTGTTTCATGCATTCATCTAGCCAAGATGAACCAACATCAGACAAATACCATTCAATAGTTTTCTTAATGCCTACTTCAAATGTAGTGATTGGATCCCAACCTAATTCTTTATTAGCTTTAGCGGGATCAATAGCGTATCTTTGGTCATGACCATGTCTATCAGCAACATGTTCAATTAATGATTCTGGTTTATTAAGTTCAGATAATATACGTTTAACAATATATAAGTTATTTCTTTCGTTATGTCCACCTAAGTTATATACTTCCCCTACTCTGCCTTTTTCTAGGACCGCTAGGATACCTCTACAGTGGTCTTCTACATATAACCAGTCTCTAACATTAATACCTTCACCATAAACTGGAAGTTTTTGGTCATGGTTAGCTTTATATATCATTAGTGGTATTAGTTTTTCTGGGAATTGATATGGGCCATAGTTATTAGAACATCTAGAGATAGTGACTGGTAGACCATACGTACGGAAGTACGCTAGAACTAATAGGTCAGCACTAGCTTTAGATGTGCTATATGGACTTGATGTATGTAATGGGGTATCTTCATGGAAGAATAAATCTGGTCTATCTAATGGAAGATCACCATATACTTCATCAGTAGATACTTGATGATATCTTTCAATACCATATTTTCTACAAGCATCCATTAATACTTCTGTACCAATAATATTAGTAGTTAAGAATGATTCTGGATCTAGGATAGATCTATCAACATGAGATTCTGCTGCAAAGTTAACAACGATATTTGGTTTTTCTACTTCGAATATCTTATTAATTTCTTCTCTATTTCTAATATCTACTTTATAGAACTTATAGTTCTTATTATTTAATTCTTCTTTGATAGTGTTTGGATTAGCAGCATATGTTAACGAATCAACATTCACCACTTTCCATTCTGATCTTTCTTTTAATAATAATTTGCAGAAGCAGTTACCAATAAAACCTGCTCCACCTGTAACTAAGATTGTTTTCATAAATCACTCCACTTATATACTTTTAATGGATTAATCATACAAAGAATTGTAATCAATGCTTAGCCCAACTGCCTTCATATTTTTCGCAATTCTTAATTTCCATTCATCGTTGTCACCAAATATAACATAAATGATTCCATCTATGTCACCAGGACGCTCAATACTGCTGTCTTCTAATAGCGCACACACTTTATCTCTTCCGAGTTTAGCCATCATATATCCGTGCTCAAACACAACGTTTTGCCTCGCCCTATATTTCTTGTCGCCTTCTTTACCAACAGGATATCCGATGTCGCATTTAGAATATAGCACGATTGCAAAACATACTTTATCAGAGTTATCTTCAATTTTTTCGATAATTGTTTTCCCTTTATCGGCTTCTTTAAAAAGAACAATTGGATTGTATCCGAGTTTAGTTAATAACAGTTCAACTTTTTCAATCATATTGGTGTTATGGCCATGGACAACGAATACATTTCTTGACGCATCAACAGAGCTGATGCTTTTATTATTTCCCTTTAACTGTTTAGTCGGGGGATTGAGAAAGTCACCTGTAACATCTTTAGAATAATTATTGTTTTCAACAACCGAACTATCAGACAGAATAAGCGCAATCCCAGAAGAAGCCCATGATGCTCTTATTTCGGACAAGACATCATCCTTCTTCTTCTCCGTAACAGAAATTTTGAATTGGATGATGTTGCTCTTGTTAAGCGAATAACCATCCAAATAAAAAGCTTCTCCACTTTTATAACGACTAACCATTTCTAAAACTTCGTCATACATCTTATCATACCTGTAAAACGATTTGCCTTTATCGACGGCGATTTTTATTTTTATATGATAATAGTTCATTTGGTCTCGACTCCGTTTATTATTTTGACAATTCCATTAAACAAAGGTTCTTCTTGTCTTTCTCGGATAACAATATTTCTCCAACATCTGGCCAATCAACACCAATGTCTGGATCATCATACATTAAGCCGCCTTCATCTTCAGGATGATAGAATTCATCCACTTTGTAGCAGAATGTCGCGGTTTCGCTTAAGACTAAGAAACCATGTGCAAATCCTCTAGGAATCATAAATTGATTGCCTTTTTCAGCGGATAATACTACACCTTCCCATTTACCATATGTTAGTGATCCTGGTCTTAAATCTACACATACATCAAAGACTTCACCTTCAATGCATCTTACTAATTTAGCTTGAGGATATTTCTTTTGAAAATGTAATCCTCTTAATACGCCTTTTTTGGATTTAGATTGGTTATCTTGTACAAAGTTATAAACTAGACCAGCTTCATCAAAGTCAGTCTTTTTATAAGTTTCCATAAAATAACCACGGTTATCACCGTATTTCTTAACATCTATCTTGTATACACCTTTAATAGATGTTTCTTTGAATGAGAAATTACCTATTTGTTTCATTTATAACTTTTCCTTTCTAAACTACTGACAACTGGGAGAATGGTTCTAAACAGTAAAAAGATTCAATTTGTCTCTTTCTATTATTCCTTTTTTTGTAAGTTCATAATAAAGAGCTTTGTTCTCTTTGCTCCAATGAGTTGTGAATAAGTTTAGTGCTAGAAGTTGATTCGCTATTTTTTTGAGAATCTCTTCGTTAATGTTTGAATGGTATTCTTTGTCTATAGCCTTGGCAATCAATTCCAAAAAGCCGTCTTCTCTTTTTGAAATATTTAAGAAATGAATTGAGATGCTTTCGAAAATACTCTTAATGGTAATCGTTTTTGTTGTTGTGTTACCATAGACATTATACTTAATATAAATGGGCTTCTGGTCATACAGTAAGGTGGTATCAGAAAAAGACAAATCATCAATTTCTTTTTTTAATTTTGCAATAGTATCTTCGCTTTTTTCCGCTTGCTTTCTAAGTGAATCATTTTCGCCTTTAATCTCTTCTAGCATGCGAAGTTCTTCCTCGTTTTCATTCGTCTTAATCCATCCAACTCTGTCGTTCTTTTTAAATGCATTGGACAATGCGATTGCGACTTTTCTAGCTAATTCATCTTTATTTTTCCAATAAGATATCATCCTATTTTCAGAGACAAGTTTTTTGAAATTTTCAAGTCTTTCATTCTTATTGTCAGATGGTTTATTGACGCTATCATCAGCAATAAAAGCGAGAACCGGTATCCCGTTCAGGCAAGCATATTCGTACTCTAGTTCCGTGTAACTTTTGTTTTCTTTCTTGTTTATCGAACCATATCTATTAGCAATAATTAAAATGTAGTAATCACATAAATCTATGATGCGTTTGATTATTTCAAATTGTTCTTCCGACTCTGAACAAAACGCTTCCATGCCCGATGGAATGCAATCAAGCTCAAGGATAGTTTTTGTAACTTCCGCTCTTTCTTCCTTGAGATCACTGTATGTTGAACTAATAAATACTTGATATTTTTTATTCATGACTAATATTTAATCTTTCCGTTAGCGACATTTAATAAATGCTGACCATATTGGTTCTTTTTCATCAATTTGCCAGTTTCTATTAATTGCTCTTTTGTTATCCAACCATTCTTATATGCTATTTCTTCTGGACAGCATACTTTTAAGCCTTGGTGGTCTTCTAGAAGTTTAATGTAGTTAGAAGCATCCACTAAGGACTCATGAGTTCCTGTATCTAACCAAGAATATCCACGACCTAAAGTAGTAACATGAAGATTCTTTTCTTCTAGGTACATATTATTTAAAGAAGTTATTTCTAATTCCCCTCTAGCGGATGGTTTAACTTGATTTGCTTTTTTAGATACACCTGCTGGATAGAAATATAATCCAGTAACACAATAATTAGATTTTGGATTTTTTGGTTTTTCTTCAATTGATAAAGCATTGCCATCTTTATCTAGTTCCACTATTCCGAATCTTTCTGGATCATGTACATAGTAGCCATATATTGTAGCTTGGTGTTCTTCTTCTGCTCTTCTAACAGAGTTTTGTAAATGCTTAACTAAACCAGCACCGTAGAAGATGTTATCACCTAAAACCATAGCGCAGGCATCTTTACCTATGAATTCTTCACCCAAAATAAAAGCTTGCGCTAACCCATCTGGTGATGGTTGAACTTTATAAGATAATTTAATACCAAATTTAGAACCATCTCCTAATAATTGTTCCATTCTAGGAGTATCTTCTTTAGTGGAAATAATTAAGATATCACGGATACCCGCCATCATAAGAACAGATAATGGATAATAAATCATTGGTTTATCATAAACAGGTAATAATTGTTTTGATGTTACTAATGTTAATGGGTAGAGACGTGTGCCACTACCACCAGCTAAAATAATACCTTTCATAATTATTTCTCCTTTATCTCTTCTAGATATCTTCTAACAGCATCTTTCCAATCAGGAAGAGGCTCAAATCCATTTTCTACTAATTTACTTTTATCTAATCTTGAATTAAATGGTCTCTTTGCAACGGAAATACCATACTCAGCGGTTGTAACTCTTTTTACTTTCACATCTTTATTGGCTTGTCTAAATATTTCTTCTGCGAAATCTGCCCAAGAAATATATCCACCCTCATTAGTAGCGTGATAATAACCATACTTATCGGTTTGAATCATATCCACTAATAGTCTTGCTAAATCATATGTGTAAGTAGGTGTACCTATTTGATCATCCACTACTCTTAATTCTTTATATCCTTTATCTGCTAGAGATAACATTGTTTTGATAAAGTTCTTACCATTTAGTCCAAATACCCACGCTATTCTAACAATAAAGTATTTATCTAATTGAGATGATACAGATAATTCTCCTTCTAATTTTGTTTGCCCATAATAATTCAATGGAGAATAATCTTTATCATCTGGTTTCCATGGTTTAGTTCCTTCACCATCGAAAACATAATCTGTAGATATATACATGAATTTGGCGCCAATCTTTTTAGCGGCTTTTACCAAATTATCGGTGCCGGCAATATTAATCTTTTTTACCAATTCTTTGTTATTTGAATCTTCTGCGCCATCAACATTAGTCCAAGCGGCGCAATGGATAATAGCGTCTGGCTTTATTTCTTCAATAACCTTATTAACTGATTCTTCGTTGGTAATATCTAGTTGAATATACCTATTCCAATTTGCTTTGTTAATTATTTCTTCTTCAGAACGTATATCACTACCAATGGCATCTATCCCTCTTTTGTGGAGTTCGTCGATGACATCGTGACCTAATTGACCCGCAACTCCGGTAACAAATATTAACATATTTAATTTTCTTTATTTCCTTTGATTTGAAGAAACCCTATTTGCCCATTGGCTCAATAATATTAATCTTAAAATCAGTAACTTCAATGCTATACTCCGCTACTGCTTTATTAATAATTTCAATAATGCTCTTAGTGTTATCTCTATAATCTTTGATTAATACTAAAGCATTACCTTGATCAGCATAAAGACGCAATTCATCATTAAGTCTAACAGGTAATATATTTTGTATTTTATCTAGATATTTATAGAATTCATTAGGATTAGTTACTTTATATTTAAGAGTGTAATTAATCTTATATAAAGCATCTGGACCATTATTTATGAATAATTTATCACTGGAGAATTCTTTTTCACTATCAGTGATAATAGCACCTACACTATCCATAAAAGGAACAAGGAAGCATTTAGGATTATCTTTATCTAATATCTTATATATTTTTCCTCTTCTTACCACAATTGTAGTGGCGTTTGGTCTAGCATTAACAAATCTTCTAATTAAATAAATAACAATAATAAAAAGCACAATACATCCTAAAACTATATAAAGGACAGGATTAGTAAATAACTTCTTCAAAGATTCCAAGGAACCACCACTGGAACCTTCACTTGTTGGACTTGATGTTGATGTTAAAAATAGGCTCATAATAAATATCTCCTTAATTTTTCCATTCTTGATATGGTTTGTCTTCTAATATGTCAGCAATACGTTTACATGCATTGCCATCACCATAAGGGTTAACAGCTTTAGCCATTTTAGCGTATTCATCTTTGTCAGTTAATAGTTTAGAAAACTCATCGTAAATGACCTGTTCATCGGTACCAACCAGTTTTAAAGTGCCTGCTTCGACACCCTCAGGTCTTTCTGTGGTATCTCTCATAACTAAAACAGGTACACCATAAGCAGGGGCTTCCTCTTGAATACCTCCACTATCTGTGAGGATAAGATATGATCTTGACTCAAAATTGTGACAGTCAAAAACTTCGATTGGTTCAATAATGTGAATTCTATCACAATCTCCAAGCTCTTCATCAGCGGCTTGTCTAACCAATGGATTCATATGTATTGGATAAACAGCCTTACAATCAGGATGTTCATCCAGCACTCTTCGGATTGCTTTGAACATGTTGTGCATAGGCTCACCGAGGTTTTCTCTTCTATGGGCAGTAATGAAAATTAGTTTGTCATTGCCAACCCAATCTAACTCTGGATGATGGTAATCTTCCACAACTGTGTGTTTCATAGCGTCAATTACGGTATTTCCAGTAACGAATATCGTATCCTTATTCTTTCCTTCGTTAAGTAGGTTCTGTTTGGCAAGTTTGGTCGGAGCGAAGTTGTATTTTGCTATTAAACCAATACCCTGTCTATTAAATTCCTCCGGGAACGGCGAGTAAATGTTGTATGTACGCAAGCCAGCTTCAACGTGGCCAACTGGGATTTGCATATAATAACAGGCCAACGCAGTTACAAACGCAGTCGAAGTATCGCCATGAACTAAAACAATGTCCGGTTTAATTTTTACTAATGCATTTTGAATTTTGGTAAGAATATTTGAAGTAATGTCAAACAAAGATTGTCCTGGTTTCATAATTTCTAAATCGTAGTCAGGCCATTCATGAAAAACTTCAAAAACTTGATCAAGCATCTGCCTATGTTGACCAGTTGAAAGAAGAATTGTGTTCAAATCTTTTCTCTTTTTTAATTCTTTAACCAAAGGCATCATCTTGATGCAATCTGGTCTACATCCTACAGTGATTATTATTTTCTTCATATTTTTACCTTTCTTTCTGAAAAAAACTCTAAAACAATTGTGGCCGAAATAGAAACACTCTAAGCGGTTTAGAACACGATCGGCATACGCATTTTAAGCATCTTAAATTTAACAATTTGCTTTACTGAGCATTCGCAAAGCAAAAAACACATTTTTTGCAAAAGATCAAACAGATCAATAAACTTTCTTCTTCATCCTCTTTGATAACATAGATAACGATTTCGAAAATAACGCAACAATTTTTTTAACATTAATAAGACAAAGAAAAATGAAACATGACCACGCGATTATATTTGAATCCTCAATAGATAAGGTTGAAACCAAAACTATTATTAAAATGCTAGCAAACGATAAAATCGTTTTAGCAAAAGGCAGCCTGACATGCAATAGTTTTTGAACAAAAATCATTCTAACAATCCATACAATAAAGAAACTTGCCATCGTCGCAAAAGCAGCGCCGATTGTACCGATAGATTTTATTAATACTAAATTAGATAGTAAATTCACTATGGCACCAATTAAGGTTGAAATGAAAAGTGTTTTAGTCTTTTTAAATGCTCTAAAAGCGCTAGCAAGCATGCCTGATAGCGATGAAAACTCGTTGGCTAGAAGAAGTAAAGGGACATAAACCCACGCGCTGTAAAACTCTTTAGCAAATAAAAGAGCGCAGAGATATTTGTTGAATAAAATAAGTAAGGAGGTGGCTAATATGCTAACAACAAAATAACTGTAGTAGACATTGTTAAAGTACCCTTCAAAGTCGTCATCTTCGAAGCTTTTTATTGATGATAGTTGCCATGCTTGAGTAAATAGAGTTGTAACAATAGAAAGAATTGACGGTATCTTTCCAGCGATACTATAAAGACCATTGCTCTCGTAACCCTCCATCGCAATGATTATATATCTATCAATTGCGCTGTTTGCCCACCAGGCAATGATGGTCGGGATCATTGGGATACTATAAAATAACATCTCTTTTAATAATCTCTCATTGAAGCCTAAGTGGAAAAAATCTTTATATACTCCTCCAGCAATTACAATAAATAATATTGTGCAGAAATAACCAAGTATCGTCGCCAAAAGATATCCTTCTAATCTCATATCAAAAACGATTAAAAACAAAATATTAAAAGCAACAATAAAAAAAGTATGAATAATGCCTTGCAAAGCAAACAATTTGGTCTTGCCTATTCCTTTTATATATTGAGACAATGAATCGTGGAGAGCCATACCAAGATAATAAAGAATGAAATAAAGCCAGTAATCAATGATTGTGGTGCCGACTTGTTGTATGATGAAAAAACTAATAAATAGAAGAATTATACTTCCGAAGTTAAACGCCAAAGATATTGAAAGAACATCTGAATGTCGATAGTTTTTATCCATAGCAAAACGAAGTGTTCCTTCTGAAATGGCCAAAGTAAAGATTGGGAAAAGCACGCTGACAGTAGTCAAAATAATGCTAGCGACGCCATATTCAGCGGTGCTTAAAATATTGGTATATAAAGGAACAAGGAGGAATGTAAGGATTTTAGATCCCAAACTCCCTAAGGCAAAAGCGCCTGTATCCTTAAATAAGTTCTTTAATCTCTTACCGTTGCTCATATAAAAGCGCCTTGCGCGGAGTAATAACTGCTTGTTTTGATGAAATATAAATACCAAAGTATCCCATCAGTAAACTAAAATTATGGGCGTTGTAATATAGAATTGATAGGCTTGAAATAATCAAAAGCAATGTAATGCACATTATATTTATATCGGAGTTTTTTGCTCCTCTGCTTAAATCTGATAACGATGATACAAATATGCCCAAGCAGAAGAGAATATATAATGACAATCCGACAATTCCATAGTCATACAGCAGTTCTATAAAGTCATTATGCGCCTGTAAATTGGTACTTGACACTTTTGAAAAAGCTTCAAAGCCATTGCCAAATAATTTATTAATTGGAGCGCATTGGTTGAACATTTGTGCTGCATTATTCCATATTATAATTCTTGAATTAGAAACAAATTCAGAATAAGAAAAAGAATATAAGAAGTCATTATTGCTTTTATTGCTGATAGAAACAAATAAAGAATAACCAATGAAAACCATCATTACTGTTGCAACAATAACGAAAAATCTTTTTGCTGAGTTAGCTTTAAGATATAAATGGGATGAAACTAAAAAAATAAGCCCTATTACACACGTTAATACAGCGGTTCTTTTGTTGCTAAGTATTGAAATAAAAATAACAAGTAGAGAAATGAGCAATATGCTCTTGAATCTGTTTCTGTCACTAAGCTTTAAAAATAATAGCGGAGAAAAACAGATAATTGGATAAATCTCATAATAATCAAACGCTCTGTTTGTTCGAATAATTGCCACAACAAATAATACGATAAGTAAAGTAAAAACGGCGCCTAAATGAAGAGAGGTAAATTCTTTTTTTGAATCAAAACTAGAAAAGAAAAAATACGTCGCAATAGAATAAGGAACCAAAGTAATCATAAAGAAGAAATACTCGATATTAGATGTATGAACAGCGTTTATAGAGTATATAAAAACCATTAGCCCAAAAAAGAATAATGCGATTTCAAAGAAACGCATCCTTTTAATCTTTGGCTTGAATAATAACGCAGCTATCGATATAAGAATAAATAACACTTGTAGCAAGCAATTAATTACATACATGCCTCGATAGGAGATTATGTTATATTCAACAATTCCCGTTATAAGGCGCAAGAGAAAAATTGCGATGCCAGTAAAATGTAATATTGATTTAGATCTTTTTGCTGTAATCATTGTTTACAAACTCCAAAAAACTATATATCTCTGTTTTCGCTTGTTCTATATATTGTTTTTCTTTGTTAACAACATCGTTGTAGTTAACTTTTAAATTGTTAAATACTTCAAGAAGTTTTTCGCAAGAAGCATCTTTATCCATCATCGCATAATCATCAAGGGATGCTTTACTCATAAAATTAATTGCTTTCTTATGGTAAGCAATGGCAACAAGGGGTTTATTTTGAATCATAGAAAAGACAACAGAATGTGTTTTATATGCAAAAATAAATTCGTTTTCACCAAACAGTCTAATAATCTCAAATATTGAGTTAGATTGAGGCTCAACGATGGATAAATTATTTTTAAGAGTTTTATCTACTCTTTCGATTATTCTCCTTGCAATCCATCTATCATCAGCATTAGTGCCTTTAACCTCCATAGGAATAAAGTGAAATAAATAACCTTCTTTAGCCAATATCGTTATAGTTTTAGCTAATTCGTCTGAATACCACTCTATTTTCTTTTTTCCATCCGTTCCTGAGTAATTGCCATATAATGCCACGCCTATACTCTTTTTGTCGATATTGCATGGTTGCTGTTTTGGCAAACTATATACCACATCGGGTATTTGCTTACAATTTTCGTTTAATAAGCCTAATTTTTCCAAAAATTCATAAGACGAGTTATCTCTATATGCAACTGATTTTGCATTTGAAATAATAAAAGATAGTAATTTAATTTTAAGTTTATTTGGATTCTTTAAATCACCCATTGTTTGTGGCAAAAATACCATTGGCTTACGATATAAGTGCCCCATAAAAATATTTGCAACCAATGAATAAAAAACATCATCGCCAAGCAAATCTGTTAAATGGTGGCCTCCAGAAATATACACTATGTCAGCTTCTTTTACAGCTTTTAAGTAGCTTCTTTTAGCAATAATTTTAGAAATGTGTTTGAAAACAAAGAAAGATTTTGTTTTAGCGGCTAACTTCAGCAATCTTCTTTGTAATTGATTGGTGGCATAAAAGCCCCAAGAAACAACCTTAAAATCTGAGGTTTCTGTTTTGATCGGTTCAAATGAAGAAACAGTTAATTCAAGTTCGTCTCCGTATTTCTTTTTAAGAAGTGATAAGGTCGCTTCAAAAACAGCTTTATCACCATTATTGAGGTTATAATGTACTGCTAATAAGACTTTCATTTCGATAATTTCTCCTTGATAGCTTGATAAACACATTGTCCTCTTTCATCCCATGAATTATTTTTTAGAAAATCTCTTTGTTGTGATTCGTTATACTTGGGCAAAAAGCCTGTTTTAGATAACTTATCAAGTAATGTAAAATACTCTTCTTGAGTTTTATAGAAATAAACAAAATCAGAAAAGCGCTTGATTTCATCATAATAAACCGAAATAATACATTTTCCATAGCTGATATATTCATATAGCTTGACAGGATCAACCGATTTGATAATTTCGTTTACAACAAAAGGCATTACCAAACAGTCGTAATCTTTAATTGTTTCATATATTTTTTCGTGTTCAACTCTTCCGACAAAATTGATGCTAGCATTGGATGTGGCAAATTCTTTTGGATTCGGGCCAATTAATTTATATTGAACGTGACTATTTATTTCGATACTTTTTATCAATAAATCGAAATCCATCCACTCTGCTATTGTACCGACATATCCAATAATATATTTATCTTTAATTACTGCTTTTTTAGGCTTAGAAAAAATAAAACTATCGCACCCGTTTCTAACAAGAACCATCTTTTTAGAATCTGCGCCTCTTGCAATAAGTTTGTTAGCCAAAGACTGGCTTGAAACAAAAATAATATTTGCTCTTTCGCACATTCTTCTTTCACATTCAAAAATATGTTCCGCTACTTCTTTATCGTTTTCCATCGCGAAATAATCGTCCATACAATCGTAAATAACTAAACCCTTACACTTCCTTAGATATTTATTCATGATATTTGGTTGACAATACCAAACAACATCCTTTTTTGAGATACGTTCTTTAATCATGGAAAGCTTTTCTAAAAGTCTTGTAAGAAAAAACATTATTCTGTTGCTTTTTGACTTAGGCAAGATGAAATAATGATGTTTTTTTCTCGGCTGGATAGTGTTTGGGCTCATCTTTTTCCTTGACAGAACTTGAATTTTAGAAAGAACGGTTACATCAAAGTAGCTTTCAAGATAATGAGCTAAAATCTGTGGTCTTTGATAAATCCAGTTCCAATCAATGTGCAAGATATATAGTAGCTTCTTATTTTTCATTTAATCGCCTCTTTTTTTCTAAAAACTAAGTCAAATGCATCAATTAGCGCAGTCTCTATCTTGCAGTATAAGAAGAACAACCTTACAAAAAATAAATAAAAAGGGCTAGCATTATAGTATTTTTTTAAGACTAAAAATCCACTTTTTCTCATCAATTTTCTTTGTTTGCTTTTTGAGTGGTAAAACTTATCAATTGTTACTGAATGATTGTGCACATAGTTTTCTTTGCACAGAACTTTTGTTATGTAGCCTTTTTGCTTTACCTTAATGGCTAAAACTGTCTCTTCGCAGTACAAAAAAATGTTCGGATCATAAACACCATCTTTATCAACAATTTCTTTCCTTAACATCAACATCGCACCACCAACGCAATCGACGGTTGCTGCATTGCCGGAAGCAATATCATTGACTGATAAAGAGTGTTTTTTTACTCTGTTCCAAAACAAGCGACTGAACGATAATGTAAATTGTCTTTTTGTTAAAAGATTCCACGCAAAATTTTTTGCAATATAACCTTTGGAATTTTTTTGAACCGCACTAACCACACCTATGGTTTCATCGTTATCTAACACATTTACCATTGCACCGATGCAATCATCGGTAAATATTACATCTGGATTAGCAATTACAATGTAGTCACTTTTTAATTCATTTACTGAATATAAAATGCCTATATTATTCCCGCTTCCATATCCACCGTTTTCGTTTGATATAAGAAGTGTAATCCTATTATTATGTGAGAGTTCTTCCTTCAACACCTCTAATGAGTCATCCGTTGAATGATTATCAACGACGATAATGTTATTGATGTTTTTATAGAGCAAAATACTATTAACCATCAAGACGGTTGTTTTTGAATCATTATAGTTTAAAACAACGCAAGAAACTGAGGACATATAGTTTATATCTTTTCGTAAAGTTCTAATAGCCTTTTGGCCATTATTTCCCAACTATATAGGTTTTCATATAGTTCTTTTTCTTTTTCTTTGATTGAGTTCCAATTTTGTTTTTTTGAAATTAAATTATTAATTGCAGTAAAAAGAGATTCTTTATCAAAATCACACACCTCGCCTATACCGTTTGAACTGATAACAGTATCCATGCCAGTGTTTTTGAACATTATGATAGGTTTTCCTAAGAATAAAGCTTCGTAGAATTTATTTGGTGCAGCATATTTGTGATTTGGAATACTTGGGTCGTATAAGGCAACCATAATATCTGACTCTTTTTCTAATTTAAGCACATCTGAGTATTTAAGTTTTCCGTAAAAATAAATGTTTTCATACATCTCAGAATACTCTTTAGCCATTTTTTCTAAGACGCCAAATCCCCCGATGTGAAGTTCAAACAAATTAGTTTTCGATGATATTTCTAAAAGAGATCTAATGTATCTATCTTCAATAAGGTTTCCAACATAGACAACCTTAGGTAAAACACAATTTGATTTGGAAATTTTTACACTATCATCAATTGCCAATTCGTCCTGCGATGGCGAATTGTGGATAACATATAATTGTTTAGGATGAGTCCCGCGAATTTGTTCTTTACGAGCTTCACTACAAATAATAGTTGCATCAGCAAAATTTATCACACGATCTTCGACTTTTTTAATAAGATTGTGAATTAATCTATTTGTTTTATGAATATCAGCATAGTAATCATAAACATCATAGACAAGTTTCTTCCCTTGTTTTTGATACTTTAAAGCTTTTTTTCCAATATTAAAACTTGTCGCATGAATACAGTCATATTCATCTCTATGTTTTCTCAACCACTTAGACACCTTTCTCTGAAAGCAATAAGCTGGTATAGCATTTTTTCTCATTCCTCCGCCCCAAACAGCAGGTATTCCAAATCGGACTATTTTAACGTCCCCATTCTTTAGTCTTAAGGTATCAATGCGTTCACCATACTTTGCAGTCTTATCCCATGCTACTATGACAACGGAATGTCGTCCATCTTTGATTAATGAATTTACTTCTTTTTCTACGCGAGGATCTGGATCAACCTTATTTCCCCTAATCATTACTATTCTCATAATGTTTAACAATCACGATAATATTTCATCAAATAAAAAACTATACTGATTAACAATTTTCTCCCAACTATACTCTCTAGACATTCTTGCTTTAGCTTTGTCACCTAATTCTATTTTTTCTTTCTCTGACAATTCTTCGCTTTTCTTCATGACAGCATTAAGTGAATAGTCTTTTCCAAAATAAAACGCGCAGTCTTCACCAACTTGTCGATTAAAAACAACATCGTTCAACAAACATACATTCGTTGTCGATAACGCTTCTAACAATCCGGGGTTTGTTCCACCAACAGAGTGTCCGTGAATATATGCATGAGCATATTGTCTCAAATAGTTTAAGATAACCTTGTCATACATCGTTCCAACAAATTTTATGCGTTTATCAGTATCAAATTTTGTCATATTAAGGAGTTTGTTATAGTATTTACTCTCCTTATCTTTGTTGCAAATAACAACCAAATCCTTCTTTGTATCAGATTTCATAAATTCGCTTATGATTAACTCATAATTATTTTCGGCGACCAATCTACCCAGGACAAGATAATAATTGTTCGGTACAATACCGTTTTTTTTAAAATATTCTTCAACCTTATTGGGCATTCTTTTCTCAAGCGGTTGGGCTTTATACGTCCCGTATGCTATAAAAGCCATATTTTTTTTGTAAAGTTTGAATGTGTCTCTATAAATATCCAATATTCCTTGAGAATCGCAAACAATCCAATCAGCGGCTTTATTGAAAAAGATTCTAGCAATATAACTATGGAGTCTTATAAGTAAATTAAATTTTTTTCGTTTCCATTCTAATCCCGCTGGATTAAAAACAATTCTGTAACCGCATTTTTTAATCTTTCTTTTTTTGAGCCAAAAAAGAATGCCTACTCTTGCGCCCATAACATAAAGAATTGGATTATTTAATTTAAATGTTACTGATACTTTTTTAAGTTGCCTTAGTGTTTTTAAATCCATAGACATCATTTCGCCCGATCCAGCTTTTTTGACAAAGATGCGAATGCAGGTCACACCATTAACTACTTCAACTTTTTTTTCATTTTTATCATGGGTTAGTTCGAAAACATAAAAATGTGTTTCTGGTTCTTTCCAATTGTCAATTAGATTTCTTAAGAAGGTTTCCCATCCTCCATAATTTCTTGTATAACCTCGACACCCCATGAATACAACATCACGCATTATAAATTCTCCTTATTTTATTTTTCTTTTCTTTTTGTCTTTGGAGATTTTAAATAAACTTGACCAAGTATAGGCGAACCAAGGAAGGGGATCCTTTGCGCTCCATATTTGATCGACCGAATGTCTAAAATTAAACCATGATGGCTTACATTTCCAACGATCTTTTGATTTCAAAAACCACAAAATATCAGTATGTAGATATCTTAAATACTGCCCAATTTTGTAGTTAAATTGTGGAGTCACTTCTTTACATAAATAGTCCTCAATTATTTGCTGAGAAAAATTGATGCCGGCAGCATAACAAATCTTAACGCTTCCAGTAATCCTAGGATTAATCTCCATCACTTTAGCTTTGCCATCTCGAGGATCCTGAATTAAATCTACATCCGCATAGCCCTTCCATTTAATAATTTTTAATAACCTAGTGCATGTTTCAACAATGTCTGGTCTATCAACTGTTACATTTAAGGTACTTGATCCGCCATCAATTGGATACCATCGCAGCTTCGCGAAGACACATGCGCTTTTTATTTCTCCATTTCTATCAATAAACAATTCCGCTTTGTATTGTAAATCCGTTTGAGGGATATACTCTTGAAGTAAAGATGGACCATATTTTTCAATTGTCGCCTTCAAAATATCAAGCAATTCTTCTTTTTTTTCGATAACCCTAAAGCCGATAGCCGACGAACCAATTCTTGGTTTAACGCAAACTGGGAAGTCAAAACTATCAACATCTATTTTTTCAATGTTGCCATCATAAATGTATGTTTTTGGACAAGGAATACCATTTTTCATGCAAATATCCATAGTCAAAAATTTATCTCTAGCAAGTTGGAAAATGTTCCAATCATTAACAGCTAGAGTAACATATTCTTTAACTTCCTCTTTGTGCTTGGAAAGAATTTCTGCGGAATAGTCAAACATAGGAATTACAATGTCATAATCCTTGGTTTTCAGCTCTTGACTTAGCGATTCCCAAAACAAATCCGGATTATTAATATCACATTTTGACAATATCTTTTTATTTGGGTAGCGAGAAGCGTATCCCATATCTAACTTGCTTGTGTTAAAAGTTGTCACATGACATCCCAGCCGATGAAATGATTCCATTAAAGGCATGATTTGACGTGCTCTTCCTTCTACCAACAATACACGAATGTTATTATACTTTGCGCTCTTTTTCATAAACAATTTGTTATATTTTTATCGAAGCAATCGTTTCCTTCATTTTTTTTGAACTAATTTGCAGTGCTTTATATTCATCGTTACTTAAATACTCAACAAGTCTATTTTCCACTCCGTTTACACCAATAATTGATGGCAAGCTTAATGCGACATCATTAATATTATATTGACCAGTTAATGGAGTTGTTACCGAAGCAATAGTTAACCTTTGATTTAAAACTGCATCCGCTAAAGAGCAAACACAAGTTGCAATGCCGTAGTGCGTACGCCCTTTATCTTCAATAATTGTAGATCCCATCGTTTTAACTTTAGAATATAATTGCTCCCTAACAGAATCGTCCCATCTCAAGCCAACATTTTGACAGTACTCATCCATAGGAACACCAGCAATTGCAAGTCTACTCCAAACTGGTATTTGAGTGTCCCCATGTTCACCAATTATATTGCACTTTACAACTTCGGTACTTAAACCAGTATAATTCGCCAATTCTCTAATAAGGCGAGAAGTGTCTAAAATACAGCCGGTTCCAAACACTCTACCATTAGGAAGGCCCATTTTCTTATCGACATAATAAGTTAAAATGTCAACAGGATTAGATATTATTATTATCGCTCCTCTTGTATAGTGTTTTTTGAGTTTAGAAACAACAGAATCCATGATTTTAAGATTATCTTGTACCATATCCAATCTTGTTTCACCTTTTCGACGATTTCTACCAGCTGTCACAACAATCAAATCACAATCAGAACAATCAGAGTAGTCGCCTGCGCGTACAGATGATCGCCCCATATACGAGATACCATGTTGTATATCAAGAGCTTCTCCTTCGGCTTTTTTCTTATCAATGTCGACTAAGATAATTTCGTTAGCTAAGTTTTTTAAAGTCAAAGCATAGGCAATAGAAGATCCAACAAATCCCGCGCCAATGATTGCAACCTTTCTATTATGTATTTCCATTCAATCCACTCCTCAACGGATATAAAACTTTGTTTATCAAAAATGTGATTTTGTTTTTTCCTGATAGTCTTAAAATATAATATCCAACAACGATAACCCATCTAGGAAAACGGATAACATGTTTTGCCATCCCAATCTCTTTCTCTTTTGCGATAGCTTGCCTAGTATTCAATGGTTCCAAATCTTTAATAATCCTAATTCCATTATTTGGAGTCTCTCTGCACCAACGAATTATTGAGTTAATCGCTAAATCAATGCTTAAAACTTCGTAATCGGTACCTTTTCCGACAACGTATGCCCAATTAGGAAATTTTAGATAATAACGCTTTTGAATGTCTCTTTTTATTTCTTTTGTATAAACGGGGGAAAACCTAAAGATACTATACTTGGCACCACTATTCTTTAATAATTCTTCAGCTTTTAATTTTGTCTTTCCATACACGGTTACTGGTTTACAAACGGTTTCTGAATTAACAATTCCTTTTTGAAAGCCGAACACATCAACAGTGCTTATGAATAAGACGGGGACACTATTATTTGCGGAAACTTTGAAAATGTTATTCGCGCACTCAATATTAAAATATTCATACATCTTTTTAGGATACTTCTTGCCACCCATTGTATGTGCTAATGCTGCAAGATGAATAACTCTATCTATCTTTTTCTCACGAAATACCTTTTCTAAATCATCAGCGTTTCCTAAATCAATTTCGAAGTGCTCATATTGCCCTTCGAATGTGATTGGCTTTTTGTCGATACCGATAACGTTATATCCGTTTTTAAGGAGTTCTTGACAAAGATTGCTTCCAATCATTCCTGCAGAGCCAGTCACAAGTATTGTCATTGTCCTGTACTCTCTTCCGCCATCATTGTAAGCTTATTGAGCATTTTCTTTGGTGTTTTTTTAAACATATTGCATATCACAGACCAAGCAGTCCAAAAAAACATCTTCATATCAAATAAAAACCCATATTTCTTAACGTATACGAGTTCTAATACTCTTCTTGTTGGCAACACTTCTTGGGTATATTTATCAAGATCTTTATCTTCAAATTGATCTCCGTAAATATAGTCATAAATAGCAGCAGGCCCTGTTAAACCTGGTCTCACAACCTTAGCTTCATCATATTTGCCCACTCTGAATATATCCATTTGGTGTTTAGCAACTGGGCGAGGACCCACTATTGCCATATTACCAATTAGAATATTTATGAGTTGAGGTAGTTCATCAATTTTAAACTTTCTAATAATTTTGCCAACAAAGAAGATTCTATCTTGATCTGGTCTAAGAGACGACTCGTCATCATCTTTTACCACTCTCATAGACCTAAACTTAATCATCTTAAATTCTTTATTGTTCTTTCCAACTCTTGTCGAAAGGTAAAAAATTGGACCAAAGTTGTTAATTAGAATTCCAACGATGGTAATAATCCAAATTGGTGATGATAATAGTATTCCTAAAAAGGCCAACAAAAAATCGATAACTCTTTTTAGAAAATGCTTGTACATTTTTATTGTCTTTTAAAAGCACACTCAAATGCTTCAGCGTAATTACAGCCTGATTGAGCGCCACGATATGCCGCCAATCCTTCAATCGCTTCATTGCTTCTTGGATGTGGATATGGTCTCATAACGCCTTTATAAGCTCCGATTGCTTTTAGTTTAAGCTCTACACCATCTTTACCAATTTCAATGAAATAATTGGGTGTAAAACGATTAGCGCTGCTATCAAAGCTCCATTCTGTTGAGGATGGAACTTCCATGTACAGTAATTCCTTCAATTCAGGAACATTTGGTTTTCTTTGAAATAATCTGCAAGCTGCTTGAACAGCATAACTTGTCACAACATGATCATTATTTGTATCACTTGGATGATGTGTGATGATCGCATCTGCTCCAAAGTCTTCAATGCATTTTTCAACAAACTGCACTAAGTCTAAATGAGGAACTGTGTTCATTTTAATATTTGGAAAATCAGCAGCGTACGATTTAGTTACGCCCATAATTTCAAACGCTTTCTTTTGATCATCTACCAGAGTAGCAGAAATATTGGCACGAGCAGCTGCATGATTTGCCATAGTAACAACGGCTACTTTATGACCGGCTTCAATTAATTTATGGATGGTAGCTCCGGCTCCCAAAACCTCATCATCTGGATGAGCAACAACTACTAAAAAATTCATTACTATTTCATTCCTCCACCATTAGTGCCATCACCATTTATATAGGTAGGCACTGCTTCTTTTAAGGCTTGTTTAGCGAGTTTATCGTCCTCTACTTCAACAGCCTTAGCGAGTTTATCTAATTTAGCGTTAAGTTCTTCCAAACTAACTGGTGTATCTTTTTCGATAAAGATTTTTTTATTGCTTGTTTTTGTTAAATGCTCATCTTTAACAAGCAATTCTTCATAAAGCTTTTCGCCCGGTCTTAAGCCAGTTTCTCTAATTTCAATATCTTTATCAGGTTCGAAGCCCGCCATTTTTATGATGGACACGGCTAAGTCATAGATTTTAACTGGCTGACCCATATCTAAAACCATAAGTTCGCCATTTTTAGCGATTGTCGCGCTGTGTAAAACTAATTGAGATGCTTCAGGAATAGTCATGAAATATCTAATAATACGTTTATCAGTTATAGTGACTGGACCACCATTTTGAATTTGCTTTTTAAATAATGGGATAACGCTACCAGCAGAACCTAATACATTACCAAATCTAGTTGCGGAGAACTTAGTGTGTTGTTTAATCGCGGCATGTGTCATACAAATCATTTCACACATACGTTTTGTCGCGCCCATAACGTTTGTTGGATTAACTGCTTTATCTGTACTTACCATATGGACACGATCTGCGCCATATTTTTCCGCGAGTAAAACGGTATTTAATGTACCAAAGACGTTGTTATCAATTGCTTCAACAATATTATGTTCCATAAGCGGAACATGTTTATGAGCAGCGGCCATAATAACAATATTTGGTTTATATTCTCTAAAGACTTTTTCTAATGCTGCTTTATTAGTGATGGAACAGATTTCAATCTTGAGATCTAAAGTATCACCATATTCAATTCTTAATTCCTGTTGAACATCATAGACACCGTTTTCATAGATATCTAAAAGAATAAGTTGTCTTGGTTCCATTTTCGCTAATTGTCTAGCAATTTCGGAGCCTATGGAACCACCACCACCGGTGACTAAGATAACTTTTTCTTTGTAGTAATTAACAGTCGCATCTGTAATTACTTCTTGTTCTTTTCTAAATAACAAGTCTTCAATATCGAATTCTCTTAAAGTTCTCTTACCTTTTTGAGTATTCTGCATTGAAGGATAGTCATAAGATTTAACTTTAAAACCAGCGTTTTTATAACGTTGGTATAGCATTTTTCTTTCTTCGCCTTCAACTGTGCCAGGTAAGGCTAAAACAACTTCTTGAACGTTAAAGTCTTTTAATAATTCAGGAGCATCTTCTCCTTCATCAATGACTTCTAAACCGTAGATTTCTCTACCTAATTTTTCTGGGTCATTATCAACAAAGCAAACAGCTTTATAAACACTGTGTGGGTTGTTACCTAATTCTTCCGCGAGAGCGGTACCAACAACACCCGCACCAATGATTGCGATTTTAATCTTTTCAATTGGATCGCCCTTATCATTAATGGACCAATTAGAACGACCAAAGATATTGATTGTTTTAGTCACAAATCTACCAAACTTGGTGGTTCTATCTAACTTCTTATAAACTAAACGATACACCATACGTACCGCTAAACAAATAAGCGTATTAGCGAATACTACAAGGGTGACTATAACAAAGCCAATATTACCAATGCCTGGAACAAATCTTTGAATGAACCAGTACACTATCAAAGCGCACGTATCGGCAATCATAATGCGAATATAACTTGCGACACCACCATATCTCCAGATTTGACCATATACTCTCCAGAAAAATCTGGATAAAACGACACAAGCATTGCCAATTAAGAAGTGCCATAAGATTTGTAACCAGCTTAACAAAGCACCATCGCTGGTAATCGGTTTTTTATAGATAATAAAAGCAAACACAATCACCGCCATATAGATGAGCGTGTCATAAGGGATGAGCAACCATCTAATTGGGAAGAACGAGAATTTGTGTTTGTTACTGATTTTCATATTGATTATTTGTTAATGATATTTGTGACGAAGTCGATTCCGACATTAGCCTCCACTAAACGACCACAAAGTGTAAATTCCACTATAACGGTACGTTTATGGAGATTGACTTTTTTGATTTGAGTTTCTAGGCCTAATAATGGGCCATCTAAAACTCTAATCATTTCTCCTTCTTTAACTTCGATGTGACTAATTTCTGTGATACGTGAATTGTTCGCACTATAAAGAATATCAATCATACGGCTTTCATCTTTATCAAGGGGAACGAAGTTCTCTGTTCCTTCTTCTCTACCTAATAGCTTTTGAAATCCTGGAGTGAAATATAACTGTCTGAATAACTGTTTAACATCATTTGTTTCGACAAAAATATAGCCAGGGAAGCATCTTTCGATGACTTCTTTATTTTCGCCCTTATATTTACGAAGAGATTTGCGATATGGTGAGAAGACGTCGAAAGAAGCATCGTCTGGCTTATTCTTCAATATGTCTTCGATGGCTTTCTGTTCTTTTCCGGTTTTGACTTGAATGACGTAATACATACTTAATCTCCCATTTTTATCGCATGCTGGTTCATTAGATATAGTCCAATAAATATACCTAGATAAGATGATGACATCTATACCCTATTGAGGTGCCACAGGCTTCGACCTAGTGATATAGAATAAGAAGGAGTTTTGTAAGAGTTAACTATCTTACGTAGTTGAATAAGTCAGGGTTTTTGATTTTCTTAAATGACTTATCCAGTGTGGATGGTCTGAAACTATGCGTATCACTTGCGACATAGTCCACGAGATTGTGCTTTAATAGTTTCTTTGTTAATTTCTTTTCTTTCCAAGTCGTCATACCTAGATAAGAATTGGAGTTAATTTGGATTAAGGCACCTTCTTGACGTAGCGCCACCACTTTGTCATATGTCATCCATTCATAACGTTCGACATGCGCTACGATGACTTCGTATCCATTAACGGAGAAGTTATAGATAACATCTAAGACATCTTCTGGTTCTCTTGTAAATGAGAATTCAAGGAGAATCCTATTAGTGTTATTTAAAGTCAATAACTTGCCTTCTTTTAACATCTTGATTTGATCTTCACGATGGGTGTAGCAAATCTCTTGACCTAAATATAGTTTTACGGGTAGATTTTCTTTCTCTACCGCTTCTTTAAGAAGATTGAATTGCTTTGTTATTTCTTCCACACTTTTTTCATATCGATGATAGATATGATGTGGAGTGCAGATGATGGTATCCACTCCAATATCTATTTCATGCTTAATCATGGCTAGTGACTCTTCAATGGAGTGACTACCATCATCGACACAAGGAATAACATGGGTATGGATATCAATCATATTTATAAACTAGTTTTCTTTCTCTTCTTCGGCTTCTTCTGGAGCTTTGCTACCATCAGGAGCATTATCTTTACCATAGTAGTTTTGGTAATAGTATTTGTATTTATTGCTGTAGTAGTAATTACCACGTTTAGCAGAGATATTAGCAAAGACAACACCTAAGATGTTGACGCCATTATCTCTAAGAATCTTGACTGATTCTCTAGCAGCGGCTTTTTCAGTTTTAGCTTGGCTAACAACGAATAAGCAGCCATCACATAATTTAGAGATGATTGCAGCATCACTAACGGCTAAGATAGGTGGGCAGTCAACAATGATGTATTCATATTCTTTTCTAAGTTCTTCGAATAACTTAGCCATGCCTTCACTGCCTAATAAGGCGGTTGGGAATGGAGCTTTGCTACCTCTATTTAAGCAGTCGATACCATTTTCGCCACGGATAATAGCGTCTTCTAACTTAATGTGTTCCGCGAGAACATCGGTGATACCATTTTTATTTTCTCTTCTAAATGAACGGTGAAGTTTTGGTCTTCTGAAGTCTAAGTCCACAACTAATACTTTCTTACCATCTTCTGCATATGTAGCAGCGATATTTAAAGCGGTAACTGATTTACCTTCGCCTTGCATAGATGAACAAACTTGGATGACTTGGATTCGTTTATCAACATTAGCGAATTCTAAGGAAGTCTTAATTCGTCTATAAGATTCAGCGGCAATAGATAATGGTTCTTCAACAGTAATGATTCTATAGTGTGGATTATCAGTAACTGTATGTTTGACTGAGTGATGTTTACGTAAACCGAAAGCCATAATTACTTACCACCTTTCTTTTCATCATCGAAATGATAGTCTGGGATACCAGCGAGGACTGGGACACCAAGCATTC
The DNA here is from genome assembly GCA_946414915.1 of uncultured Caryophanales bacterium. Taxonomy (GTDB): domain Bacteria; phylum Bacillota_I; class Bacilli_A; order RFN20; family CAG-826; genus RUG14515. The sequence continues at coordinate 29,329 of CAMKQK010000002.1, read as the reverse complement.
TTTCGACTTCTTCGCTTGATTTGAATTTATTATCTAGTAATTCTCTTAAAACAACATATAAGAAGGCAGCAACAACACCAGCGGCTAAACCGATTGCGGTATTTCTTAAGGTGTTACTAACTTGTTTGCCTTTCTTAGCTTCACTAACAGGTGTTAAGTTACCATTTAAGAATTTATATTTTGGTTCTGGATTACCTTCACTATCTAAAATCACATTACCTTGTTCATCTGTTTTTGGTGAATCCGCTACTTCACTAGCGGTATCAATGACAGTTTGTAAGATTGTTTTAGCGTCATCTGCATCACTAGCGGTATAGGACACTGTTAAGATAAGTGAATTAGCGCTCACTGAAAGATTGCTCTTTAAGTTACCAGCGGTATATTCAATTGGTTTCTTTAAAAGATCCTTGTTTTCGTTTAACTTATCCGCTGCTTTACTTAAGACAGCTTCTTCTTTAATGAAAGCGACATAAGTATTGGTAATGTAGTTAGAGAAGTTATATTCAGTGGTGATTTGGGTATCTTTACCACTATCATAGGAAACTAACATTGTACCTGTGCTTTTATAAACAGGTCTAACTCTTTGTTCGACTTTGGTCCAAGTGAAGCCGGCAGCGGTACCTAAAAAGATAAATACGATGATAGCAATCCAGTGCTTACGGATGATAAATAGAATATCTTTAAACGTTAAGCCCCTACCTTCTTCGACGACTTGTTTTTCTTCGTCCATAAACTTAACCCCCTCAAGTTGTTTTTTGGATAAAATACTATTTTATATCTTGCGCTTATCTTTCAATTAGCACAACTGAAAGATAAGTACATTATAAATGTAGTTTTTACATTCTAGACATCAGTCAGCGTCAATTTTATTGAAATAAAAAACATCACTTAAACAAGCGATGAACGCGTAGTGACTACAATGTTTAACGATGTTATTCATAATATTCAACAATCAATTGAGCAAAATATTTATGATGTCTTTTAGACAAATATTTTATCTTTCTTGCCCTTATTATACATAATAACGCTTTGGTGAGGAAGAGTTTTGTTTCACAAGCATAGTTTTGGAAAATAAAAGACCTGGAGATTTATTCTGAAAGGTACCCCAAATCCTAGACATTAGGAAAGGGGTACTTTTTTGTGTCGTTAACTTCCCAATCTTTTAAAGCTTCAAGAATCTCTTCTAACTTCTTAGTGAAGAGAGCTTTTTCTTCTTCAAACACTTTCTGTTCCTCAATAGAAACACTACCAAGTTGCACGTTATTCACTAGTTTATCAATAGATATATGATAGACCATGGACATGTTTTTAAGTGTTTGAATAGAAGGCTCACTACGATTTGTTTCATAGTTCGCTAATTGGTAGGATTTAACGCCAATCAAATCCGCAGCTTCTTTTTGAGATAGTTTTTGTTTTAAACGATATGTTTTAAATCTTTCACCTAAGTCCATGTCTTGCATTATATCAGTTGTATTTTTTACACATCAATTAATTTTTACAAAATATATCTCAAAACAAAACTATGCTTACAAACATTAGACACGTTATATGAATTGTAAACCATTCGTTACAATGCTGACTTATTCCACTTTTTGTATTTTTTATACTATATTGTGCTTTTTACAATGCAGATAAAAACAAAAGAAAACCCAGAGTTGCCTGGGTTATTGCTTTTATTCATAATGCGTCCACATTCTCAAAATACGGACTATCTTTTCTTTTTCAAACACCATGTATACAAGATGATGATGGATATTGATCCTTCTAGAATATGCCCCCAATAAATCACCAATCAATTTTTCATATGGAGGATATTTTTCAAAGGGATTATTTCTTAGTATTTCTATTAAGTTTTTTACTTTGTTATCTAATTTTGCTACTTTTATTAATTCAACGTCTTTAACAGCTTACTTTGTATACTCAATCTTATACATTACCAGACTACATCTTCTTCACTAACGCATTCATCATGAGTAGCCTTCATTCCGTCGATGATGGATTGTTTAATCTCAGCATTGGAAGAAAGATAAAGCGTTTCAATTAAAGAGTTGTATTCATCTTTTGAAATCATCACAACATCACCGGCTTTGCTTGAAACATTAACTATCATGCCAGTGTTGATGATAGAGTCATTGATTTTGTATAAGTCTTTTCTAAGATTTGTAATATTAATGTTGTATACCATTTTTATCACCTCGCAAATATAACACATTATGTTATTGCGTACGTCAATACAAAACGTACGTAAAAACGTTATTCTTCAACAATCTTACCGTATCTTCTATCTCTTGTCTGATACTCTTTTAAACACTCTTGGAACTTATCCTTAGTGAAGTCTGGCCAATATGTTGGGGTGAAAATAAATTCAGAATACGCGAGTTGGTATAATAAATAGTTACTTAAACGTTGTTCACCACTTGTTCTAATCATTAAGTCCACTGGTGGTAAGTTATTTGTGTATAGATGATCACTTATTGTTTGTTCGTTGATATCGTTTACATCTAACTTATTATCTTTCACTAGTGTAGCGATTTCTTTCGTGGCTTTGACTAGTTCTTGTCTAGAACCATAGTTTAAAGCGATATTAAACACATAGTTATTATTATCTTTTGTCTTATTGAGTGCTTCTAAGACTGTTTTTTGAGAGTGTTTAGGGAGTCTAGTGATGTCCCCCATCACTTGGACTCTGACACCATCTCTCATTAAATCAGCGATATTATCTTTAAAGAACTTATCTAAATATCTAAATAACAAAGTGATTTCACTTTTTGGTCTATTCCAGTTTTCCGTAGAAAAAGCATATAAGGTCATACAGTAGATATGATTAGCCTTAACTGCGTCAAATATTTCAATAATTCTTTTACAGCCTTCTTCATGACCAGCGGTTCTTGGTAGACCTCTTTTTTTAGCCCATCTACCATTGCCGTCCATGATAAGGGCCACGTGATTAATTTGATTATTAGCCATATTATTTTCTCCTTATTGTTCTAAAGACACTATTCATGGAGATATTCCTTTCTTATCATTTTTATCAATAAAACAAGATTGGTTTTATGGTATTGTTTAGCAATTTCAATCATGTCGAGGAAATTGCATGATTGAAATTCATCAATATCTATTCTCTTATCATCAAACATTAATTGCTTTAAGTCCTTTACGCTACGCACAACTGGCCATTTGCACAAAGAATCACATAGTGCTTTTTCTTTAGTGGCAATACGGGCAACATAATCACCGTTAGTAATATGAGTTGTTCCTAAATAAAAGACATCAGAAGGAATATCGGTAAAAGTATATCTCCCAAAACTATTGATGAAGTCTTTATTCTTTCTGACCATAAGAGATGCTGATGTGATAGTTACCACTCGTTCAGGTATTAAACCATAATAAGCTAGTGCTGTTTCAAAACTAATATAGGAAGGAGATAATAGAGATGCCGCTAAAAACATTGGCTCAGCATGAGGATTATCTTCATACAAACCACGATTTAAGCGAATCAAAAGACCAGCATCACAATCCCTCTTAATCTTATCAATAGGATTGGCATACTCGTGATACCTCTCTTTTAGCTGTGAAATAGTCAAAATCATATTGTTTGCACCTTCAAATACAATTATATTGGATTTAGTGGAGATTTCAAGCAATAGTTATTTATTTTCTAGGTATTCTTTGATTTGATTGATTGTATTTAACGGAGTGGATGTTCCACTTGCTATCACAGCGTTCTTATACTTAATATTTAGCTTCTTACAATCTTCAATATTTTCTAATAGATATATCGCTTTATTAAGATGTTTCTTTTTAGCGACTTCATATAGTTTCATGGTGTTAGATGATTTCTTGCTACCCACGATGATAATAGTGTCTACGTCATCCCCTAGTTCATTGATAGCCTTTTGTCTTAATAATGTCGCATCACATATTTCATCAATGATATTAGGATTCTTGATATTATCTTTTATCTCTTGATGGATATCTTCTAATTCTAAAAATGATAATGTTGTTTGATTGATGATTAATGGATTATCAGTTTTGACTTGGGCATAGTCAAACTTCTCATTAATATCATAGAACAACACATTATCATTTTGTGTTAATGCCGCATTAGCTTCTGGATGATTACGTTTACCGATATAGATAGTTTCTTTACTGTTTCTTATGGCATTAAAACATTCCTTCACTTTAGGACATGTCGCATCAAAATAACGAACACCTCTAATAGTTAAGATATCTTCATAGACATCTGGATGACCATGCGCTGTAAATATAACGATATCATTACTAGTGAATCTCTTTAAAATATCTAATGGATTCTGATTAGTTAAATCTATTGTTTTGATACCATAGCTATCTAACTCTTTAGTCACTTCTTCATTATGGACAAGTAAACCAAAAACATAGATATTCTTATCTTTATAATCATTAGCGACTTTCTTAGCGAGATTAATCGCATTTATCACACCATAGCAGTGAGCAATAGGTTTAAGTAATTTAATCATGTCATTATTATCCACCATTCCATAAAAAAAGTATATGTGCATGATTTGCACACATACCTTTCTTAAGCAATTAAGCATTTACCACAGAAAGCGTTAGCCCAAGTGGTTTCATAATCTTAATAAGTGTTTCAATATTCGGTTTAACAATACATGCTTCGATTCTTGCCACAGAAGATTGAGGAAGGCCACATATAACCGCTAAATCTCTTTGGGTATATCCAAGTTCATTACGTCTATCTATGATTGCTGTGACAATAGCGGCAAGCACTTCCATTTCTTCAATATCCTGCTTAACCGCATCGCTAGTACTTTTTGCGTCTTTTTTATAATCTTCCCAAGTTCTCATTAGTTGATCCCCCTGTTTCTAATTACAAAATCTTTTCTTTCCTTCACCACGCATTGGTAAGAAGTTGTCTTTGTTCTTTAATATTCCGTTACCTTTTTGTGTAATATTTCAATCCCGTCGTAATCATCAATCATATAATCTCCAGCGACATCATCGGGTATCTCAACAACACGCAATTCACTGTACTTGCCACTAGCAGCATCTCCAAGTTCTTCAATCACTTCAATTAGAATAGGATCAAATCTATGTTTACCATCTATAATAAGGCGGTCTTCAACTTCATCGTTAAAAGAAGAAAGATGTACTTTATCTCCACAATCCACGAAAGAATAGAAATACAAGAGATCTGGTTCATTTTTAATAAAGTCTTCAAGGCTTTCTTTAGTGTAAACAAAGCCATCTTTTGAATTATGGTTGCCTCTATAGCAATATAATTCTTTATTAATCTTTTTAGCGTAGAGAAAATACGCTTTAGGTGAAACGCTAAATAATCCATAGCACTTATTTAAAATAACTTTTTTCATATATTTATCCTCCTTAAACAAAGGTGACTAATCCTTTAAGTAGTCTATTAGTTCTTCAACATTACTATACTTTTTAGTGGTTGGATCTCTTTCTAACTCTTCCACTTCTTTCATGGCTTTTATTGTTTCTTCGTTTGGAACATCTTCCAACTCAATAATCTGATTATAGAGGCATGTCTTTTTCTCATTTATATCTCTATCAAAATGGTAATGGCCAAAGAACCAATGCTTATAATCCACCACTCTATCGATAAGCATTAATTGGTCACTACATACATCTCTTCTAAAACTAAATGCGTTAAGTACCGTCTTAGAGTCACAGCAATGCGTGATGACGAAATCCACTTTGTTATTAACTTTCTCAAGGTTACACATTGCGTTATCAATATCATGTTGATTGATTTCTTCTTGAGGCCACCAAGAAAGATGTGGTGTTCTATACATCTTGTCTATAGAGCACGCTCCTCCGAGGCACAGAAAGGTTTTATTGTCTAACGTCATTATCTCGCCACGGAGTACATGAAATATGTGGTCATCTATGTGGTGCATCAGTGCTCCTTTGTGTTCCACGAGAGGAGCCTGTTCTAACATATCGAAGTTTTCATGATTACCATCAATAAAGAGAATTGTACATCCAATATCTCTATATAGGTCTAGCGTGTATGGAAATGATTTTGGTGACCAACAGATGCCTGCGTCACCGCAAATGATTAGATAATCGTCATATGAAAGATTCTTCTCTTTCAAGGTAAGGAGTTTCTTATAATCAATATCTCCATGTGTGTCGCCTGTAATAAAAATCATATTAGTCACCGTTTCCACATAAAGTATTAATTCTCTTTTTAAGCGCATCTATTACAAATTCGTCTTTTATCAAAGTAATTTGTGAAAGCCTTTTGCCGATATAATTAATTGAACAACCTAGATGGTAGAAAAGCTCATTATCTAAAACCAAATATCTATCATGATACTTATCATCAGTTTTGATTTCAATTTTTCCAAACCTATCTGAGAAAGAAGATATTTCTCTTCTTCCGATGTTTGCTCTAGAAGAAGTAATCACAACAAGAGTCACTCCTTCTTTTTTGTTTTTAAAAAAGCTCAAAGAAGTTGCGTCAATATATGGATCCATTAGAACAATCGAAGAATAGGCTGTCTCTATCATTTTAGTAATAAGCACAAGCGCATCGAACATTTCTCCATCACTAATAATCACATCCTCGACGAAGCGATGCTTTACAGCGTTTTCAATAGAACCGATTCTGACATCCAAAGAATCAACTCTATTAACTAAATTCAGGTAATTATCTTTTGTGATAAGAGTTCTTCCTTCATTCAGCGCATATCCTCTGAGTAAATACTCTTTCAGTACAGAATTAGCCCATTTTCTGAAGACAATACCATTCTTAGATTTAACGCGATACCCCACTGATATGATTACGTCTAGATTGTAGTAATCTACTTGATATACTTTTCCATCAGTACCAGTAGTTGCATTTTTTGCAACAACTCGACTTTTTTCCAACTCGTTTTCTTTGAAAACGTTTTTAATATGTCGAGAAATTACAGATTTATCTCTTCCAAAGAGAAGACAAATCTCATTCAAATTAAGCCATACCGTGTCTTCTTCCGGAGAAACATTCACTTCTAACTCTACATTGCCATTTTCGAACCTTATAACTTCATAATTCATTGATACGGTCTCCTTTTATTTCACTTTCTTATTTACATTCTCACACACAAAAAAATGAGTCAATAGACCCACCAAAATTGCCTTTATATATTATATTTATATATAAGTAATCTATATCTACGTAGAGACTAATATAATATTATAAAGGCAAATTTTTTATAAAATTTTCCTTTAAATGAGTTTTCTTAAATCATCAAAGGTAATACCAAGATCTTTAACTTGGTCTAAGACGTTACCGTGTTTAATAAATGTATTTGGCACTGCGAGTGTTTTAATATCACCTTGATAGCCTAATTCGATTAAATAATTAAGCACATAGGAACAAAAACCCTCTTTAGTGCCATAGATATCATAAAGAATGATTTGTTTCTTATTGAACAATGACTTTAAGCATTCCACATCAATTGGTCTAATGAACATAGCATTAACAATTGTGTAACCAGGCATTTCTTCCACTAGGTGCTTAATAACCGGACCATAAGAAATGATTGCGGTATCACCATCATCCGCTTCTATTTTCCATTCACCAAGTCTGACTTCTCTTGGTTCATGATTACCACATTTCTCAACGATGTCTTTTGGATAACGGATCGCTAATGGGTGTGGATATATGGTGGAGAAGTTAAATAAATCAATCGCTTCTTCCATGGTATTAGCCATACATATAGCGATATTAGGAATACTTAATAAATACGCTACATCATATATACCAGCGTGGGTTTCCCCGTCTTCTCCTGGTAAGCCCGCTCTATCGATAAGGAAGGTCACATCACTATCAAGTCTAGCGACGTCATGGCTAATTTCATCATAACTACGTTGTAAGAAGGTGCTATAGATATTGTAATAAGCATGGATATCTTTATTTAGACCAACTGCCGCGGCAAATACCGCACCATGTTCTTCAGAAATACCAACATCAAATACACGGTCAGGATATTTTTCTAATAAGTCATCAACACATGATCCCACCATTGTGGCTGGGTTAATCAAGACCATACGTTCATCTATCGCTAATCTATCTTTTAATAATTGAGCGTATATTTGTGACCAACTAAGGTAATATGGATTTCTTTCTTTAAGTGGTTTACCAGTTTCAATATCAAATGGACCAACACCATGCCAGTTACCAACATAGTCTTCTTCTGCATATTTATAACCATGTCCCTTTTGTGTAGTGACATGGATAACAACGGAACTAGGAGCGTTCTTCGCATAGTTAAAGGCTTTCTCTAGTTGCTTAATATCATGTCCATCAACATTAGAAATGAAATATAAACCCATTTCAGTAAAGAAGTTCTTTCTTAATAAAAGTTTTTTAAATTGACGTTTAATCCAACTTGTTAAGTGATAGAACCATCTAGTTAAGAAAGTCTTCTTTAAAAATCTTTGGTAACGACTTTTACTTCTTAAATAACCTTTGGATAATCTAAACTTTTCAAAATAACGGTGTAATAAACCACGTGATTCACTAATACTGCGGTTGTTATCGTTAATGATGATAATGATTTTATGATCAAAGTTAGCGAGGTTATTAAGACCTTCAAAAGCCACACCGTTCGCTAAAGACGAATCACCGATAACCGCGATAACTTCATAATTCTCTTTATTTAGGTCACGATGAAGCGCTAAACCCATGGCAGCGCTTATAGATGTAGAAGAGTGTCCTGCTTCATATGGATCATATTCTGATTCACTTCTTTTTTGGAAACCAGATACACCATCACTCTTTCTTAAGTTTTCTAAACTTCTACCAGAAAGAATCTTATGAGCATAGCTTTGATGACCAACGTCAAAGATGACTTTATCTTTTGGTAAATCAAAATAATGATGAATAGCGACAGTTAAATCAGTAGCCCCTAAAGAACTAGAAAGGTGACCTCCATTTTTAGCGCAGCTAGCGATAATGTTTTTTCTTATCTCTTCGCTGAGGAGATCTAATTCTTCCCATTTTAATCCTTTGATATCACTAGGATTGAATGGTTGATCTAAGTCAAATGTTCTTAATTCTTTCTTCTTCATTTGTGCATTTATTTAATCACATTACGCGTATAATCGCAAAAAGTTAGTGGTTTTCTTTCTTCTTTGTTTGATGTTTTAAAGCCAAGACAAGAATCAATACAGTAATACCTAAACCAACGACATATCCACCTGTATCGATTAAAACATCAACGAATTCCCCACTTCTTCCCGGGACATTTAATTGAATAATTTCTGTTAATACCGCTAAAAGGAAACCAAATAGGAAAGAGATACCAATACCTAATCCTTTTGTGTACCATTTAGTGTCCTTAATTACAAAATAAGTGGCAAAGGAAGAGAAGATACCACTGAGAGTAAATAAACCAAAGTGACCAAAGGCTTTTCTAATAAAGGTGGCAAATTGGTCATGGTTAGCTTCTGTAATAGTGTTAGGTCTTACTGTATTAACGACTTCTTCACTCACTTCCACGACTCCTTCAGAGGCATTAGAGCTTTGCATGCCGTTTAAGCAAGCATGGTAAATAATATAAGCGTTAATTACTACCGCTAGTACGAGGAATGTTATCAATAATATCAAATCTTTTCTGCTCTTTTTCATGTAACCATATAGATTAGCACAATTATTATGTATTAAACAAGTTGCGCATTTTGTTTTGCGCATATATAATTAAGGTATGGAAAACGAATTAAGATTAAAAAGAAAGCAATTGGGTTTAACCCAAGCACAGATGGCCAAAGCATGTGGTGTTTCACGTCGTACTTACCAAACATACGAGGAAACAGAATTAAAAAACGGCACATATAACGACTTACTTGCTCAATTAAATGAGATATGCGATGTTGAGGGGAAACGTTATATTCTAAGCGTGAAAGTAATTAAGGCTTTATGTGGCCAAATATTTTCACGTTATTCAGAAGTAAAGTGTGCATATCTATATGGTAGTTACGCAAGGGGCGAAGCTACTGGAGAAAGTGATGTCGATATATTAGTTGTTTGCCCACCAATGGGATTGAGTTTCTACAAGATGGCTAGTGAGTTGGAAAAAGTACTATTTAAACAAGTGGATCTCCAAACACACAGGCAAATTGGCGATAACGATTCGTTTTTAGAAAGAATACTTACAGAAGGAATAAAGATATATGGATAATTCAGTAAAAGATAGGATTCGTGTCCTATTAAACAACATCGATACAGTCATGTCTGACTTGCAAGGCAAAACAATGGAACAATTCGCAGAATCAGATTTATTAGTTAGAGCCACTTGCTTCTCAATTGCGCAAATCGGCGAACAAATGATAAAAATGGAAAAGCATCTCGCTGAAAAATATCCATCACTTCCATGGGATGAAGCAAGAGCATTAAGAATACTCATCGTTCACATTTATAATAAAGTTGACGCTGCTCAAATCTATCAAACTGCATTAAGAAACTTACCAGATTTAAAAGAAGATTTCTTAGCAATCCAAGAAGAGCTATTTGGAAAAGCAAACTAGTTATCTAAGAACTCTTTCACTACTCTCTGATATCTATCGAAATCCACTAACGCTGATGCACCATGGTCAGCGTTTTTAAATACTTCATATCTTATTTTATGAGGGTAGGTATCCGCTAATTTCTTAGATATGGTATATGGAATAACATGATCTTTATCACCGTGCATGATAAGTATTTTGTTATCACTATTCTTAATGGAATTATACGCTGATGTTTTATTTAAGCTTTCGTGAGCGAATATATGACTAGTTAAATTAAGAAGTGGATAAAAGATAAAGACTGGTAAATGTACTGATTTAATCGTGCTCACTAATATCTCCTTAGGGGATGCATATGGACAATCAGCGATAATCTTGATGCTTTTATCAATCTTATCCGCTGAGTTTAATATCGTATGAGCGCCCATAGAGACACCCACTAGTAATATTTCTGGATTATTAAATCTCTTACTAACGTAATCTAACCAAGATAAGAGGTCTTTACTTTCTCTAACACCAAAGGTAATGACGTGGCCTTCAGATAAGCCATGTGCTCTTTCATCAATGGCTAATACTTTATAGCCTTCTTCAAAGAGTATTTTACTAATAGAGTTAAAGTCACGATAAACTGTGCCTTTATAACCATGTAACAATATAGCGATCTTCTTAGACTCTTTATTATCAAACAATCTAGCGTGCAGCTTTAACTTATCAAATGAATCAATATAAACATCTTCATACTCTTTAGTTATAAAAGAGAGGATGTTTTCTTTCATCATCTCTTCATAGTGTTGAAAGTTTTTAGAACCCACTAAAGTGGCGTCACTTATTTGTCCTTTTCTCGGTGAAAAGAAGATTAAACGATACATCGTTATAACCGCGAGAACAATGAATAAGATAATGAATCCTATGATGCCTAAAGCAATATAAAGTCCAATCATGATTTAAATATAGCATAATATTTTTAAAGATTTTTACTAAAATACTTGACAGTCCTTTAAAAAGGACTAATATATTGTATTCACTTGAGGAATACCTCGTCCCAAGCAAGACGTAAAAAGGCTAAAAGAAAAGAGGTATTCCGATGATGAATAAGTACACATTAGAAGCCGTCGTAGATGGAAGATTCATTCAATTCCGCCACAAGTTTAACACCAGAACTAAAGCTATTGATTACATCTTCAATTACTACAGTAGACATGGCCTAGTCGATCTTAGAATCAACGATGAATATTTCATCGATAATAACAAGCACGATATTGCTTATGTCTATGACTACGAGAATCGCTTCAGAATCGCAAGAGCTTAATGCTCTCACTAATGAATAACAGTCACCACTTGTGGAAAGAGGTGACTGTTTTATTTATCGATTCTTTTTGAGTTATTGAATATTGGTTCGTAGATATTTTCTTTAGGATCAACATCCGCAAGTAAACATACTTCATGATGTGTTCGTTTAGCTAAATCGATACGTTGTTCACCTTCTTTTAAGTTTTCATCCTTAAATAAAGGTTTACCAATAGTTAGAGTAATCGCTACTTCTTGTTTAAATATATGTTTTCTTATCCAACTAGGTTTTCTAAAAGAGAAACCAATCGGTAATATCGGTTTATTAAGTCGACACGCTAAAGACATAGCGCCTGTATGGAATGGCCTAATATATGGATAACATTCCCACATACTACCTTCAGCATATATTTGTAGGAACCCTCCATCATTGAGATATTGTTCCACTGCTTTATTACAGGCTACTTTGCCGCCTAAATCATTATCAGGGATAGGGATACCCCCTACTAATCTAACTAAAGTACCACTTTCCCCTCTAACATTAGGGGCCCAGACTAACACTCTTGGTTTTCTTGGTCTAATGGCTTTAATCACGGCAATATAGTCCCACATATGGACATGATTAGAGACAGTTATCGCTCCATTAGATAGCTCATCTTTATATATTTTTAAGTTCTTTCTACCTTTAATTTTTAATCCCATGTAAATAGGACAAATTGGGAAAACAATTAAGTTTAATAATACACGTACCCACCATTTTTTAAATCTAAAGCCTTTAGAATTATCAATATATGGGTAATTCTCATCAAAAACAGCACCATTATTCTTTTTCACCACTAAATAATGTTGGTCAGTAAAATCTGGATATTTATATCTAGTTGAATGCGGATCGTACATACCAATAGTTTAATACAAAAACAAAAAGAAAGAAGCGGACAATTTCCGCTTCCTTCTTTTGAACCGTTGTACCTGTTACCAGATACCCAAGTTAAGCTGCGTTCGCTGGTGATGCTTCTTGGTAAAATGCGTTTTGAACTGAGTAGCGCATTAATGGCCAGCTTTTCCAAGTCATTAGCTTTGGAACTGTTATCCTCTTCGTCATGTCCGGTGCCGGGTTTACTCTGCCAAGCTTTAACGCAGATGCCGGTGACTGTTGCCAGTCAGGTGGGATCGTACCGATAATCACCATTTCTGATGATTCTTTGCTAGTGCAACCAGTTAACGACGGTTCTTTAATCCTTCGAGGCTCCATAATCAGTTAATGGAGGTGGTTGACTGACCTAGTCTTAAGCTCTTTAGGCCTTTTCTTTGTAAGATTTCCATCTGGGTTCTCTTACTATCATCTCACGTTAGGTTGAGTAATGCGATTTAGGCTTTTCCGTTATGTTTTTCATAACTGGATCTTTGTTTTCCCTCTTCGTCTTTGTGTCCGGCGGTGGTTTTACGCTGTTAAGCTCTAACTCAGCTACCACTTTTCAAGTGAGGTTTGCCGTTTGGATTTCCCGAAGGATTTCCAGCCTTTTGCGATCATTAACTGGGAGCTTTAATCCCAGAGCCTTACTATCAACGTCGTTTTAGTGGTGATCGTCTTACTTTTTAAGGCTAAGTTTTCGCCCATTCGCTCGCTGTGCCATTACTGACCAGCTAACTTATTTCAGGTTTTGAGTTGCTTTAGCCTGAATGTGGGGTGTTTGATGGGTTATTGGCCTTCATCTTCCTCTTCGATCTTGTCGGGCGGTGGTCTTACGCTGTCAAACTCTAATTCAGCATCCACTGTAGCAGTGAGGATTTTGCCCTTGATTGGATTGCTCCAACCTGCCAGTACAATCATTGATCTGAGCTTTTTCTTTAATCTCAGAAACGCTTTAGCAACTTAAGTACCTGCGTTGATTGATTTACCTGGACTTAAGATATATAAGAATCTATCAATTCTTATTATCTTACCACTCAGTTTCCCTGGTGGGTTATTATAGTATGCGCTTATTTAATTTTTATTGCAACACTTTTTTTAAAAATTTTTTAATTATTTTTTATTAATATTATTTTTCTTCGATATAGTCTTACTTTTTTAATATGAAAATTTTTAATATTTTTTGTTATTTATATTATTTTTAGCTATTTTTAATACATTTTTTATGAATTTTTATTAATTATTTATCTTTTTATATTTTGTATGCGCATTTAGGTGTGTGCAGGCACCTGCTTGCATGGGGGTGCGCTCGCACTTTCTTTTTATATATTTAGCGCAAAAGAAAAGATCAGTGACCTGACCTTTTCCGTGAGAAAGGAACCTATCACTGAAAACTATTTCAATGTTGCTTGACCCAACGCACTATAGACCAAGCATCCCTTTGAAGATGTTTTTAGTGTTGTATTGTAGCTGGCACTTCCAGACGAGAATGAAACTGAATGCGAACCAGTACTAACCGTAGTTGAAGAACAAATTGTCTTTGTGACATTTGTGGTGCTAGGAGTCTTCTCCATGCCACCAAAGATGATTAATGTGCAGTCTTTTAAAGTAACGCTACCATCAGTGTCTAAAGCTGCTGCACCACCTGATGCACCACTTGCAGATCCTGGACCTTTAACAATGACCACACCACCTGTTTGATTGTATGTTCCATTACTATCGATACCATCAGTGTCACCGTTAGTTGGAACTTCCACATCAAGGAAGCCATCGCTGACATTAATAGCAGGGCTAGCTTTACCCTTGGTTGCGTTCATACCATCGTCTGTGGCATAGACGTATGTTTCACCACCTGTAATGTTGATGACATTACCTTCAATGCCTTCATAAGATGATTCAACATGTGTTTCACCACCAGAGATATTAACGATATTATCTGCGTGGATACCATCATCACTAGCGTTAAGCACTAAGCTACCACCAGAAATATTGATGTTACCTAATGGAGTTGTACCGTTTTCTAAAATGCCATCATTATTAGCGTGGATTGCGTCATCATAGGCTTTGATATTAATTGTTCCAGATTTGATATAGATTTCGTTTTCCGCTTTGATGCCTTTCGCGGACACATCTGCACTATTAGAGTTGCCTGAAGCATAATTACCCCAGCTACCGAAACTAATCGTTTTATTACTCACTGAGATAGTGACCATATCGTAGGCTTCATTAAAGGCTTTAGCGTCACTAATAGCGTTATAACTATCAGCGTTAAATGAAGTCACATTACTACCTTGGAAGCGATATAAAGTAAAGCTTGTGGCACCACTTGGTTTAGCAATTTGATAGATATGGTATGTACTTGATCCTCCTGGACCACCATGACCGCCTCCACCAGGACCACCTTGACTACCACTAGATTGTGGGCCTTTATAGCTAGCAGCGTACCATTGTCCGTTTATTAAAGCGGCATATGTATAACCACCATTAGAGTAGGTAGAATTATTCATTCTTAAATAGAAGTTTGAGGTACTTGTTTCTACAGTAGAACCACTATAGGAAGAATACTTATTTGTTTTAATATTCATGCTGATTGGAGCTTCCATATCTAACTCTTCAATAACCACGTCATGAGCGGCTTGTAAAGCATCACTCCAAGAGTTAATAGTGATGTTACCACCATTTATGGTGACATCACCTTTTTGATTACCTTTTGAGGAAACATCACTATTCTCTGTATGGAAGGCATCGCCACCACAAGAGATATCTAATGTACCACTAGTAATGGTTACACTATCATTGCCTCTAATTGCGTGATTAACAGCGGTTATATTTAATGTTTGTTTTTGGACCTTAACATCATCTTTTCCGTGAATACCATTTAGATATCCAGCATTGATATTTAGTGTACCTGTACCTTTAAGTTTAAGGTCACCATTATTGACAAATATTGCACCCTTACCTTGACCTGGTTGATCAGTAACATAGGCACCACGTGTATCTTTTATGTTATTAGTTGTGCTCTTTTTCGCGGATAACTCTAAGGTATCGCAGTCCTCTACATAAATAGGTGAATTGGCGTTATTTTCAATAGTTACACCATTGAGTTCTAAGATAATGGTTTTATCAGGAACATTAACATAGATTTGTTTATAGTTTTTATTAACGGAGAAAGTATATTCATCCTTACTAGAATCATATGTTCCTTCATTTAGATTAGAAGTAGTCACAAAGTAGATATTTGTGTCACTTGTATCTGGAACATATGGAGTATCCTCTTCTTCAGTTACCACGGTTAATGCACAGGCAGCTGTGTAGTTACCTTCTTTAGTGGTCACTACAATATTAGAGTTACCTTCTTTAAGAGCGCTAATTGTGCCGTTTTTAACTGTGGCTACACTCGTGTCACTTGATGACCAAGTAACTTCCTTGTTAGAGGCAGTATCTGGTTCAACGGTGGCGGTTAAAGTCGCGCTTTTACCGACATACATGGTTAAAGCTTCATAGTTAAGAGACACACCACTTACAGAGGATGTGTTCTGGTTTTGACTTGGTTCATTACTGTTATGTGACTTTTGTTTGCATGCTCCTAAAGATAGAGCAAGAAACATGGTTAATGGAATGAAAAATACTTTCTTGTTCATAAAGATTTCTCCTCACCAACATATGGAAGAACCGAAATCTCAAGATTACCGTTCTTCACTCTTAATTCATCAATGAATTCTTTTTCTTGTTTGATATCTTTAAACTCAACGCGATAAGAAAGTCTAAATAAAGATCCCATCGCTGTGGTCTTAACTTCCACTAGTTCATTGTTTTTTAAATAATGATCAAACGTATCTAAAAAGACATCGCTATATTCTAAAGTTTCCGGAATAGTTATTTTTAATAACTTTTCACCATTAAATCTCTTATTAGAGAATAGTTTAGTGCTAGTAAATAAAATGTATAAACCTGCGATTACTAAAGCGAAGATTAAAGCGAATACGACATAGCCTAAACCACTGATTAATCCAATAGCGACACCACTAAATAAGAGTAATAACTCTTCTGCTTTAGCGTTTTGACTTCTAAATCTAATTAAGCCTAAAGCTACCGCAATTGTGGCGATTCGTACCACTCCAGTTGTGGCTTGATCTAAGAATATAGAAACCATAGAGACAACCGCGGCCACAATCATTGGCATAATCGCGGAAGTCACAAAGAAACTTTTAGTGCCTCTCATCTTTAAAGAAATCAGGAAAGTGAAAAGAACACTGATAATTAAAGCAATAAAAGTGACCATTAATGCCACGAGTACTGTATCAACATTGCTTAATAAACTAAATAACGAGTTCATGTTCCTTCTTCCTTTCTATGATCATATTGTTAATGTTCATGACTTTCTTAAATGCTTCACCAACTTTAGAGAAGGTGGTTTTATAAATCTTTCCTTTGGAAAGAATACTTGTTAACCATAAAGGCATTTCTTGTTGCACTTTGATTTCTAAAATCGCACTTCCTAATGGAAGAAGAGGCGCTCCATCCATGGAGGTATGAAGATTAAGGTCATAGGCTCTATATCGAGGATTTTCATCGATTGTTAAACGGATATCTCCCACTATTTCTTTATAGGATGTTCGATCATAGGCAATCATGATTTTAGGTTCTAAAGTTTGATAGATGTCTCTAAAATAAACCATCTCTTTAGCGATTTGACCTTCGCTAATATCATCAATTTCTTTATTTAAGAATCTAGTAACTTCATCTTCTGAAGTTTCCACTCTGCGTTTATAAACAATACCTTCACATTTTCTTTTAATTTCTAAATATGCAGGTTTACCGTTTTTAATCAGACCATAACTTCTTAAACGGATCTTCTCCTTGTAAGAGGGTTTTTCAATGGACCTTCTTATAAGGCGATAATCTGGAGTGTCGTAATAAATGGAAGCGATTGAAGTCTTACCATATTGGTCTACTACCATATGGTCTTTTAAAGCATCCTTAAGGAATACTAGCTGTTCCTTAGTAAGGATAAACTTCATCTCGTAACGTTTCATGACAGTAATAACGTCCATCTATTTGACCTCCTTTCCGTTATGACAAAAGAGGGATGTTGGGTATATAGTTAGCCTCTATTGTCAGTTCCATATTAAAAAAACAAACTTAAACGAAATTAAAATCAAAAATCTTTTTGTTAAGTTTGTTTTCAGAAGGAAATATTGAAGTAAATCTTACCGTTTCTTAAAGAAGCAGAGACTTTACCTTTATGTAATTCAATGATCTCTTTAGCGATACTTAAGCCAATACCAGAGCCTTCTTTTTTACTATTCTTCGGGCTACGATAGAATCTTTCAAAGAGTTGATTAATATCAACTTCTTTATCGTCAGTATCATTAGAGAATAAGATTTCTAATTTATTTTTATTAGTCTTTTTAACATTAAAGATGATTTCCCCTTTAGGGGTTGCATACTTAAGCGCGTTATCTAAGAAGATATAGAATAATTCATTAATTAAATATTTATTCGCACGTACATCGATATCTTCATCAATATCACTCTTAAAGATAAATCCCGCTTTTTCGTATGTTGGTAAGAACGCATCCACGGATTCTTTCGCTAATTGGGAAATAGAAAACACAGTGAATGGGTAGTTTTGCATATTAGCCTCATCAAGTCTAGAAAGGGTGACTAATTGATTAGTCATCATTGTTAATCTTCTCACTTGATCAGCGATAGAATCAGTCCATTCGTTTTCCCCATGGTCCATCTTAAGAATCTCAACATCAGTGTTAATAATAGTTAAAGGTGTTTTAAGTTCATGAGATGCATTGGTGATGAACGCTTTTTGTTTACGATATGATTCTTCACTAGTTCTAAAAACAAAGTGTGAAGAAACAATAATAAGCGCAGCGATAATAGAATAACTAACTAAAGCGATAATAATAGAAGTCGCTAACCAGTTATTTAAATAGTTTCTACTTTCAGTAGTATCAACGAACACGACATATGTCGCGGTAAATGGTACTTCTTCGTCCACAAGCTCGTAATCCATTCTAAAACCAGTAGTATTCCACGAACCAGAATAGTAGCGTTGTTTCGCAGTATCAGTTTTAGTGTCTACCTTATAGGAATAGTTACCAATTTTACCTTTTATTTTCTTGCTCGCTAAGACATCAATAGCCATTTGTTGATCGGCTTCTTTATCTGTGGAAATCATATGGAAATAGGTATATTCCACAGAACCATCAGTATTAAAAACAGTAATAAAATATTGACCACGTGGATCGTCTTTGCTTGGATCAGACACTGTGAAATGGAATTCACTTGGCTTTTCTGGTGGTTCTTGTCCCTGACCTTCTCCACCTGGTTGTCCTGGCTGTCCAGGCTGCCCTGGTTGACCACCCCAGCCACCTTGACCTTGGCCTTGGCCTTGAGTTGTATAATCAAAAGAGTTTTGTTTCACTAATGATTCACGTTCTCTTTCTTCAACTTGATCTAAAAGAGTATCGGTATCGCGTGCCGCTTTCACGTAGTTAGATATATTAATGGCCGCGATGGTCGCGGCTAAGACAAGGAATATCGAAAATAACGCGCTTAAGATAAAGCGAAGCCTTAACTTCTTAATCATTTTGATACTCCAAATAGTAGCCTTGATAACGAATAGACTTAATCTTTACATTTGATTTAATCTTTTCGATTTTCTTTCTTAAATAAGAAATAAAGACCCAAACATTTTCACTCGTCGAATATGATTCAATATCCCAGGCATTCTTTGAGATTGTTTCTAATGAAACAACATTACCTTTAGCCTTCATTAATAAGGTCATGATTTGCATTTCCTTATTCATCAGAGTGACCTTATCTTCTTTAGTGGCTAAAGTTAATGTATTGATATCGAGTTCTAGATCCCCAAAATCAAGAACTTCTGATTCATCATAAGCGGGTTTACGACGAAGTAACGCTCTGATACGGGCTAAAAGCTCTTCAACATTAAATGGTTTTGGTAAATAGTCATCTGCACCTAAATCTAAACCTAATATCTTATCTTCGGTTGTGCTTTTCGCAGTGAGCATAATAATTGGAGTGTTAATCTTCTTACTTCTTGCTCTTTTGAGCACTTCTAAGCCATTAACTTTAGGAAGCATGATATCAAGGATGATAATGTCATATTTATATTGATCAATGAATAATAGAGCTTCTTCACCATCAAAAGCACTGTCGACCACAAAAGAGTTCCTTTTTAGGACAGTAGTTAATGCTTTGTTCAGCTGTAAAGAATCTTCGACTAAAAGTAATTTCATACTTAAACAATGAATATTAAACCTTAAATAAACCTTAAACGCACTATTTTAGAAGAGAGCAGAGATGATTTTGAGCACACTACAGATGCTTTTCTTAATACCTCTAAATCTGTAATTCTTTGGTATCTTTTTAGATTTGGAGAGCATCTCTTCAAAGTCATTGGTAATCTCATCCATACATTTACACTTATAAAGCACTGCGCCACACTCAAAGTGATGCACAAGGCTTCTAAAATCGAAATTAATCGTACCAACGAAACCTAATTCATTGTCCGCGATGACGGTCTTCATATGATTAAATCCAGGGGTATATGTATAGATATTAACACCAGCGTCTAATAAGAACTTAAAGTTAGATTTTGCCATCCAATACGCTAATTTCTTATCAGGAATTCCTGGCACAATAAGATTAACTTCTACACCTCTAAGAGCGGCGTTTCTCATCGCATCTAATAAGCTATAAGTTGGGATTAAATATGGAGTGGAAATATAAACCTTCTCTTTAGCGTAGTTAAGAATATTGATATATGTTTGTTCACCAATTAAGGCATTATCAATACCACCAGGACCATCCCCAAATGGCATCACGTAGCCTTCATCATCATATTCTGGATAGTCATAATCTAAATATTTATTAAAGTTACTAACCCAACCGCAACATAGATTGAAGTTTTGAAGGAAAATAACTAATAAGTTATTAATTGCACTACCTTCAATCTTAATCATGGTGTCTTTCCAATAACCAAATCTCTTAATTTCATTAGCGTATTCATCAGCGAGGTTCATACCACCAGTAAAGGCCATCTTATGGTCAATAATGACAATCTTTCTATGATCACGGTTATTATAAACACCAGAAAGGATTGGTCTAAATGGATGGAACTTATAGCATTGGATACCGTATTGTTTTAAGATTTTTGGAGTACGAGGAGAGATAGTCCCACTACAACCCATATCATCGTAAACAATACGTACATCAACACCCTCTTGCGCCTTTTGGATTAAAATCTCCTTCACAGCATTCCATTCTTTACCATCAGTGATGATAAAAAATTCCATGAAGATGAATTCTTCTGCTTGCTTTAAAGATTCAATTAATTCTGGGAAGAATTCTTCACCAGTTTTATAGTATGTGACTCTATTACCCTTATGAGCGCCTAACTTAGTCACACTTTTAACGTATTTAAAAGTACCATATGCTCTATCTAGATCTTCACCAACTTGTGATGTCTCATTTTTACTGAGTTTAAAATATGAGCGATAAGCATTAACAGTCGCACCGATAATGAGCTTATCTCTTTTATTTAAACCATGATTACCAAAGATTAAGAAAATCACAGACGTGAAGAATGGTAAAAGAAGCATACCCACAATCCAAGGAATCTTGAATTCTGGATCTTCTGGTTTATTAACGATTTTAAAGAAGATAATTAAGGCGACAACGAAGACTATTATTCTAAGTAAGATATAAATAAGCAAAACAATAGCTTCTACTTCTTTATTATCTTTAGCTGCAGTACCTAAAATGTAAGCAATTGTATCTTCAAGGAAGAACTGAATAAAGATAAAAGCCGCTAATTCAATTAAAAGTATGATTAAGACAACAAAATAACCGGAAAAAAGGTTTCGAAAAAACTTCTTCATAATTAGTCCTCCTTGTGTGATTGTTAGTTATATATTAGCACGTATTGTGCTATTTTTCATTCTTATCTATTGCATTACTTTGTAAAAGGACTATGATACTCATTTGTATGATTGCCACGATCGTCATTAGCGTTATTACATTTCTAGGAATCACATTGTCCACCTTATTCTTCCCAAGAATCAAGTTAGGTAAGGTGACTTTAGATACCTATTGGATTGTCGCTATTATTGGGGCACTTATCTTAGTTATCGCTCAGTTATGTCCAATCAACGAGATCAAAAACTCTTGGACAAGCAGTGCCGCTGTTAATCCACTTAAGATATTAGTTTTATTCTTTTCGATGACCATACTTTCTATCTTTTTAGATGAAGTTGGTCTATTTAAATATTTGGCTTCTTTAGCGGTTTCTAAAGCTAAGAATAGTCAGTTAACTTTATTCTTTGCGCTCTATTTCTTAGTCTCTTTCTTAACAGTCTTTACCTCTAACGATATTGTGATATTAACATTCACTCCATTTATCTGTTTCTTTTGTAAAAGAACCAAGATTAATCCTTTGCCATATTTAATCGCAGAGTTCACCGCGGCTAATACATGGTCAATGATGTTTATTATTGGTAATCCTACTAATATCTATTTAGCCACTAGTGCGAATATCAACTTTGTTGATTATTTCAAAGTGATGGCAATCCCAACCTTATGCGCTGGATTTATTGAATTAATCATTATTCGTTTATTATTCATTAAGCAACTTAAGGTCCCACTTACTTGTGAAGACTGTGATGTGGTGAAGATTGAAAGCAAAGCGGATTTAATTATTGGTTTAGTCCACTTAGCGGTTTGCTTAATCTTCTTAATCATCTCTCCATATATTGGTTTAGATATGTGGCTCATCTCTTTAATCTGCGCTTCTTCCTTATTAGTGTTCATTATCATCACTAGATTAGTGAAGAAAAAAGAATGGCATTTCTTAACCAATTCTTTAAAGAGATTACCTTATCAATTAATCCCATTTGTCTTATCAATGTCCATTATTGTGATATCACTAAACGTTCAAGGAATCGCGGATAAAATTGGTGAATTGTTAAGCCACGTGTCCCCTATTTTAGGTTATGGTGCCTCTTCCTTCTTAATGGCCAACATGGTTAATAATATCCCAATGTCTATCCTTTATGCGGATATTCCAGTAGCCTTAGAAGGTGTGAAATATTATCAAGCAATATACGCCACAATCATTGGTAGTAACATCGGTGCATTCTTAACACCAGTTGGAGCGCTTGCGGGTATTATGTTTGAAAACCTATTAACAAAATATGATGTTAAATACACCTTTAAACAATTCGTCAAATATGGCGTCATCATTAGTGTGCCAGTAATCGCTACTGCACTAGTGATGCTATTAGTGATGCTTTAAGCTTCATAGCTTCTAAAGCGTTTAAACATATAGAGAGGCACCATTAACATAGCTACCGCGGTGATAAGTGGGAAGTAGTTATTTATTAATCCCATAAACGGAATGCCTTGATACTTTAGTATCACTTTATATAAGAATTCTTCAATGATTACTGCGTCCGCTAGAGCGGAAACAAAGATCATTTCTTTAATACCGATGACCAGTAAGTCATCTTTTTGTAAAGCACCCTTTAAATTGATGATTGATAAAACAAACATCAAAATAACAAAGGCAATAAATATATAGGCAAATATACCTTTAAAGTTATTCTTACTCGCTGTATCAATGCCACCTACTTTAAGCACCGCAAATAGTAAGAATAGGACACCAAAGGCTAACGCTAATATCATCATGAAGAAATAGTTTCTCTTCTTTTCTTCCCTAGTGCCGTTCATCTTATGCCAGAAAAGGAACTTGCAAATACAAACAATAAGCGTGGAAATGGAGGCTACTATTAAAATCATTGAGGTAGAAATAATACCTAAACCTAATTTATAAAGAAAAGACACTAAAGAGATAATCGCCATTATTAAGGCAATGCGTTTAGCAGTTAGTTTATGTTTTCCACCTTTAGCCATAATATTTCTCCTATTTATACTGTGAAGAATATAACTCATAGTAGAAACCTTTTTGTTTCATTAAGTCAATATGTGTTCCGGTTTCCACTATTTTGCCATCTCTCATGACGATAATGGTGTCGGCTTTTTCAATCGTCGATAATCTATGAGCAATAACAATAGATGTTTTCTCTTTCATCATTAAATCAAAAGCGTCTGTAATGAGCTTCTCACTACGCGTATCAATATTAGATGTGGCTTCATCTAAAATAACTAGTTCAGGATTAAGGAGCATGATACGCGCAATCGCGATCATTTGTCTTTGACCTTCAGATAGACCATGTTTATTACTGACCTCAGTTAAATAACCATTAGGTAAGGTATTAATAAAGATATCGGCGTGCGCTTTCTTCGCTGCTTCTCTTACTTCTTTTTGTGTGGCATCTTTTTTAAAGTAACGGATATTATCTAAAATTGTTCCTTTAAAAATCCAGGTATCTTGAAGAACCATACCCACTTTATTTCTTAATGATTCTTTTTTAATATCTTCATATGGTTTTTTATTAATTAAGATAGAACCACTATTAGGATCATAGAATCTCATCAATAAATTAATTAAAGTAGTTTTACCTGCGCCTGTAGGACCAACGATCGCGACTTTTTGTCCTTTAGAAATCTTTAAACTAAAGTTCTTAATTAATGGTCTAGCCTCATCATAAGAGAAGGACATTTTCTTAAATTCAATGCTCTTAATCTCTTTGATTTCGTCTTTACCTTTATCTTCATCATCAACGATATTTAAGAAATCATTAATACGTTTAAATGAGGCTTTCGCGTTTTCAAATTCCGCGACAACATTACTCACTTCATTGAATGGTTTTGAGTATTGATTTGTGTAACTTAAGAAACTTGATAATCGACCAATAGACATAACCGCGGCAACAGTAATAAGAGCGTCATTATTAGAAAGCATAATGATACCAATTACACCAATAATCACATAAATGATGTTATTTACTAAACGGGTGGACGGATTGACCCAAGAAGCGGAAAACTGCGCAATTCTCCCCTCTTTTTGTAGTTTTTGATTAATTTCGTTAAATTGACCAATCGCGGCCTCTTCATAGTTCAAAGACTGCACAATATCGATATTATTAAGCATTTCGAGGGAGGATGCGTTCAGGTTTGCTTGTAATTCGGACTGCTTTTTGTAGTGTTTATATGAGAATCTCGCCACAATCCTCGCCATTAAGACAGATAAAGGTGTTAAGAGAATCACTCCAAGAGCTAAAATCCAGTTCACCATCACCATCAAAATAATGGTAATGATAATAGTCAAAACACCTTGCATTAAGGTCTTGAAAACCGCGAATAATCCCGCTGCAAAATTCTCCATATCTCTGATTTCAAGTTGGACAATATCGCCATGTCTTTTCATATCAAAATCTTTAATGGAAATAGAGTTAATCTTTTGATAGACATCATCTCTTGCTTGCTTAATAACTTTTTGAGAAATGTTCATCACTATGACTTCAAATAGATAGCCAAATATCACACCGATAACCACTAAGCCTAGAGCAACAAAGATATAAATATTAAAGGCGTTTTGATTGTTATCCTTTGAAGCATCAAGCGCTTTACCTAATAAGAATGGTTGAGCAATTTGAGCAATCACAAATAGCAAGGCAAAAAGAAGGGCAAGGGCTAGTTGACCGCGTTTAGCTTTTAGATATGCATAAAGTCTACTTCTTGCGTTCATATTTCCCTTTCTTAATTTGTGTTTCGTAAATCTCTTTATAAATTGGGCAGTCTTTTAATAAGTCATCATGTTTGCCTAAGCCAACGACTTTACCACCTTCTAAAACTAATATGTAATCAGCGTTTTGAATTGTCGCGACACGTTGAGACACAATCACTTTAGTAATATCGTCATAAGAGTCAATGACTTCTCTAACTTTCTTATCGGTTAATAAATCTAAAGCGCTTGTCGCATCATCTAAGATTAATAAGTGCGGCTTTCTAACTAACGCTCTACCGATACAAAGTCTTTGTCTTTGACCACCAGAAAAGTTACTACCACCTTCATTGACTTCATGGTTAATACCGTCTTCATATTTAGAAACAAATTCATATGCTTGAGCGTCTTTTAAAGCTTGGATGATATCTTGATCAGTCGCATATGGATTACTCATTAAATAGTTAGACTTAATTGTGCCTTTAAATAATGATGATTTTTGATTCACTAAACCAATATCATTTCTTAAGGTTGATAAAGGATAGTTTTTAATTGGTTTACCTCGATAAAGAATTTCCCCTTTATTCGCATCATAAAATCTTTCAATTAAGTTAATGACTGTGGTCTTGCCACTACCGGTACCGCCAATAATGCCGAACGTCTCACCTTTTCTGATTTCAAAGTCCAAATCTTTAAGGAAGTAACCCTTATTATCATTAAAAGTAAACGACACGTGGTTGAATTTAATAATTGGACCACTTAATTTAACAGAAATATCATTACCACTGATAATCGATGGTTTAATGCTTAAAATCGCATCAATTCTTTTAGAGGAAACACTAGCCTTAACAAGTTCAATAACAACCATGGAGAATTGAGTAACCACAAAGAAGATTTGTGATAAATAAGCCATCTCAGCGATAATCGTTGAGGCAATTAAAGTGTTATCCGCACTAAATAAGGAATTCTTTAACAAAAGAATGATAATAATTAAAACAATAGATGTAATCGCAAATGTTAAAGGATTAATTAATGAGTTAATGCGATTAACTTTAATAGCCTTTTCTTCATAGGCTTTGGTCTTAACTGCGAACTCTTGATCTTCACTTTCTTGTTGATTAGACGCTCTCACCACTCTTGCGCCATCAGTGGTTTCGCTTGTCTTATTGCTTAATTCATCTAAATCATTTTGAATCTCGACATAACCTTTGGATGATTTTCTAAGAACTAGATAGTTAACTAAAAAGATTAATGGAACAATAGCGAGGAACGCTAAGCCCACTCTCCAATCAAGAACAAAGGACATGATTAATGAACCTAATAAAATGAATGGAGCGCGTACCGCTAATCTGACAAATAAAAGGACACCGTGTTGTAACTGGAATGTATCACTATTTAAAACTGTTAGTAATTTACCATTACCAACTTTATCTCTATCCTTTTTAGAAAGGCTTAATGTTTTACGATATAAAGCTTCTCTAATTTCTGTGCCAACATCCACGGAACTACGTGCAGCGATATATTGGCTAAACATTGTAATAACGTAACCAATAATACCCATTAACAAAATAATGAGCCCACCCATCAAAGCGTCAGTTAGAGAAGTACCTGATTGATTGAATATTCTAATGAATCTAGCAACGCTAGAAGAAATCATATTAGGGATGTTATCTGGACTACCATATTGGTTTAAATCAATAATGGCTTTCATAAATAAAGGAATTAGCAAATCAAAAAATGCTTCAATAGCCTTTAAGAATGGTCCTAAAGCAATACTAATAATATGATGCTTATATGAATCACTAACTTTATTTATCATAGTTAATATCATAGCACAGCTTTTGATATTAAAATAATATAATACATTTTTGTAGTGCATATTAGTTGAGTGTCATTCAACTTTTGTTATATACTTTTGCCATGAA
Organism: uncultured Caryophanales bacterium; assembly: GCA_946414915.1. Lineage (GTDB taxonomy): Bacteria > Bacillota_I > Bacilli_A > RFN20 > CAG-826 > RUG14515. The sequence continues at coordinate 2,025 of CAMKQK010000002.1, read as the reverse complement.
ATTCGGATTACTAGTTAAAAAAATCAGACAAAGATTCCATATGACTCAATCAGAATTAGCCGCGTCATTAGGCTACGCTGATAAGTCTATGATCAGCAAAATTGAAAAAGACGAAAGCGAAATGAGCTATGACAAAATTGTCTTATTCGCTGAAAAGTATGCCTTAAACGTTAATGAATTATTTTTTGACATTAACGAAGAACCATCATTTGAAATTCGTGATAAGAAGATCTTAACTATCCAAGATGTTTCTTGCTATGGTCAATGCTCTGTCACTGTGGCCCTTCCAATCTTAAGTGCCTGTGGCTATGAAACCGCAATCTTACCAACTTCCATCCTTTCCACTCATACTTCTGGATTTAAAGACTTCCAATATAAGGATATGGACGAAGAATTAGCAAAATTCTTAAATCACTGGAATAACGAAGGTCTTAAATTCGACGCAATTTATACTGGCTATTTAGGTAGTGTCTCTTTAGTGGACTTCACTTTAAAAGCCATCAATCAATGCAAGAAACCTAATAGTATTATTGTGATTGATCCTGCTATGGGAGATAACGGCAAATTATATCCAGCCTTTAATGTGGAATATGCGATTAAAATGCGTGAGCTTATTAAGGATGCTGATATCATCTTACCTAACATCACTGAAGCCTGCTTCATGACTGGCATTCCATATCAAGAAAAATACGAAAAAGATTACGTTGAAAACTTAATCAAAGAATTACGTAAATACACTAACGCGAAGATTATTGTGACCGATGTGAGTTTCAAGAAGAACACCACTGGTGTTTACATGTACTATGATGATACATTCCATTACTACAAACATCACAAGATTGGTAATGGCTATCATGGTACAGGTGATATCTTCTCCTCCACATTTGTTGCAAGTTATATGAAGAGTAAGGATTTATACCTCTCTGTTAAAATTGCCGCTGACTACGTCTATCGATGTATTAATTACACCCAAAGTGATAAAACTCACTGGTATGGTGTAAAGTTTGAACCATTATTAAATGGTTTAGTTAACAAATTAAATGATATCGAAAGGACAAATAGAAAAATGATTTATAAACATGTCGACGAAGCAGTCGGTAAAACTCCTTTAGTGGAGCTCACAAACTATGAAAACAATTTAAAATTAAACGCCAGAATTATCGCTAAGGTTGAATACTTCAACCCAGCAGGTTCTGTCAAAGACAGAATCGCTAAAGCGATGATTGATAAAGCGGAAAAAGATGGCTTAATTAATAAGAACACCATCTTAATTGAGCCAACAAGTGGTAATACAGGTATTGGCTTAGCAATGATCGCCGCCGCTCGTGGCTATCGCTTCATCGTAGTCATGCCAGATACCATGTCTATTGAAAGAAGAAATCTTCTTAAAGCCTATGGTGCTGAACTTGTTCTTACCGAAGGTAAATTAGGTATGAAAGGTGCTATTGCTAAAGCGGAAGAATTACACAAAGAATATCCAAACAGTGTCATTCCTTCCCAATTCACAAACCCAGAAAATCCAAACATCCACTACTTAACAACTGGTCCAGAAATCTTTGAACAATTAAGTGGTAGAGTTGACATCTTTGTCGCTGGTGTTGGTACAGGTGGCACCATCTCTGGTGTTGGTAAATACTTAAAAGAACAAAATCCAGAAATTAAGATTGTGGCGGTTGAACCAGAATCATCTCCAGTTCTTTCTAAAGGCACACCTGGTCCACACAAGATTCAAGGTATCGGTGCGGGCTTTGTTCCTCAAACACTTAATACCGATATCTATGATGAAATCATCACAGTATCTAACGAAGATGCCTTCGCTACTGGTAGAACATTGGCGAAGAAAGAAGGCTTACTCGTTGGTATCTCTAGTGGCGCTGCTGTGAAAGCTGCTACAGTGTTAGCCCAACGTAAAGAAAACCAAAGCAAAACTATCGTGGTTCTCTTACCAGATACTGGTGAAAGATACTTATCCACAGATATGTTCAAAGAGGAGTAAAATAATAAAAACAAAGGAGACGGGTACTA
>CAMKQK010000001.1:0-85879 GCA_946414915.1 uncultured Caryophanales bacterium | reverse complement strand
CAGCAGTGGAAGTTGTTCCTGCGGAATTAGGTTATGATTCTGGCAAGATTGGTGCGGCAGCATTATTTTTTAAATAAAAAGGGAGTTTTTACATTATGCAACTAGTCATTATGGCCGCGGGCATGGGTAGCCGTTTTGGTGGCCTCAAACAAATGGAACCAATGGATGATTACAATAACTTCTTATTGGATTATTCCATCTATGATGCGAAACGCGCTGGTTTCAGTTCCGTTGTCTTCATTATTAAGAAAGATTTCTATGAAGCTTTTAGAGACACTATTGGTAAAAGAGCGGAAAAAATCATCAAAGTTGAGTACGCTTTCCAAGATCTAAATGACCTTCCAGAAGGCTTCAAAGTACCAGAAGGAAGAGAGAAACCATGGGGCACCGCTCATGCAATTTACGCGGCACGTGGATTGATAAAGGAAGATTTTATTGTCATTAATGGTGATGATTTCTATGGCAAAGAAACATATGAAGTAGCGTATAAATACTTAGCCTCTTTACCAAAAGATAGTAAAGGCAAATACGCTATCGTTGCCTTTGAAGCCAAGAACACTATGACAGAAAATGGTGCGGTTAAAAGAGGTGTTGCTTTTGAAGACAAAGACGGCAATTTAGAAAAACTCATTGAATCCAGCATTTATAAAGACGGAGATATGATCGCTTGTGAACCATTAGATGGCTCCGCGAAATTCCAAGTCAAACCATCTCAACTTGTTTCCATGAATTTATTCTGCTTCAACAAAGATTTAATTCCTGCTTTAGAAAAGAAGTTCCCAATTTGGTTAAAAGATAATATCAATGTTCCTAAATCAGAATTCTTAATTCCAACAGTTGTTGACGAATTAGTGCACGAAAATAAGGCCACAGTCCGATTATTATCCACTCCATCAGTGTGGTTTGGTGTCACTTATAAAGAAGATAAACCAGGTGTTGTTAAAGCCTTAAAAGCCTTAGTGGATAAGGGCGAATACAAAGAAGGATTATATTAATTCAACAAATCCAAGATTAAACTTTTTGATCTTCTCATCATGCGTTATAAGTTTCATCATATGGCTTGCACTTTGGCACGTTAATATTTGATCAAATGGATCCAAGTGCGAAGATAAGTCGTTTGTGTCATATGTTGAAACACAATCAACACTGATTGATAAGAAAATATAACCGGCCCTTTGACAATAGTCTCTTATTTGAGAAGCCGAAAAAGGCATTTTGTCAGGGCTTTTTTTATGCTTAATCGCTATTTCCCACAATGATGCAACGGAGACATATACCTCGTTGCTCTCACTAATTATTTCTTCTCTAATTTCAAATGGTAATCTAGGAGAATCTTCTAACGCCCAAAGCAAAACATGTGTATCTAAAAGTAATTTCATAAATTATAGCCCAAAGTCCTCAATTTTAATTGAATCTAAATCATCAACAGTGATGTCAAAACCTTCCATCTCTTTTTTTGCGGCACCAACTCTTTTGCTGTTCTTTTTCGCTATTCTTGTGATTTGAGCAGTCGGTTTGCCGTTTTTTGAAATGATGATTACATCCTCAGTCCCATCGGCTATCATTTGAATAATTTTTGAAAAGTTTGCTTTGGCTTCATAGATATTAATTTGCATTCTAATCTCCTAGTCTGACTAGTCTAGTCAACTAAATTATATATATAAAAATTCATTAATGAAAGTTTTTTCTTTCAAAATCTCTTTTATATAACTATGATTATCACGTAGGAACTTTTTTATTTATAAATAAGTTCGTAATAGATAGGATTTCGTTCAACCGAATCGGAGGAAGAAATGAAAACACTTATCATGTTATCTGCCATGCCTGGTAGTGGTAAATCCACCTGGGCAAAAGCGTACCAAGAGGCTCATCCACATACTTTAATCGTTTCTAGCGACGAAATTAGATTCGAACTCACTGGGGCGACTCAGGATTTTTCTAAGCAAAAAGAAGTATGGGAGCTTTTTTCTTTTAGAATTCATGAATATGCGAAAAAGTATGATGACGTCACTGTAATTTTAGATGCTTTAACTGACCTTAATCGTTTGAGAGAAATGTACGTTAAAGAAAATCCTGAATTCGATGAATATGTTTTAGTTTTATTCCCACGCACAGCTGAACAAATTCGTTTCTACAACAAACAAAGAAAAGAAACTTCAATTGTGCCAGAAGAACAACTCGAAGTTTTGATGAAGAAATGGGAAGAACCTACAGAAGAAATTAAAAAGCTATTCAATAGAGTAGAAGAAGTTCATTGGTAGGAGGGAAAGTTGAATGAACGGGAATGTCAGAGATCCTAACATGAAGCGTATCACTAATAAGGAATTAGCGGATGCCTTCATTGAGGAACAAATTAAAGAAATTAAGGCACAAGTGGGCGACAAAAAGGTTTTATTAGCCCTTTCTGGTGGTGTTGACTCATCAGTCTGTGCAGCCTTATTAATCAAAGCGATTGGTAACAACTTAACATGTGTTCACGTTAACCATGGTTTATTAAGAAAAGGTGAACCAGAACAAGTTATTAAAGTATTTAAAGAACAAATGGGCGCTAACTTGATTTATGTTGACGCAGTTGATGAATTCTTAGATGCTTTAGCGGGTGTTGAAGATCCAGAACAAAAGAGAAAAATCATTGGTAAAATCTTCATTGATGTCTTCAAAAGAGAAGCACAAAAACTTAATGGTATTTCTTTCTTAGGACAAGGCACCATTTATCCTGACATTTTAGAATCCAAAGGTTTAAAAGCTCACCACAATGTTGGTGGTTTACCAGCGGAACTCGGTTTTGAACTCGTTGAACCAGTGAAATTATTATATAAAGACGAAGTTAGACAAGTTGGTGAAGCCTTAGGCTTACCACATGGTATGGTCTACCGTCAACCTTTCCCAGGTCCAGGCTTAGGTGTGAGATGCGTGGGTGCTATCACAAGAGATAGATTAGAAGCTGTTAGAGAAAGCGACGCTATCTTAAGAGAAGAATTCGCTAATGCAGGTTTAGATCAAAAAGTCTGGCAATACTTCACCATCGTTCCACCAGTTAAATCCACTGGTATTAAAGACGGTCAAAGAACATTTGAATGGCCAGTTGTGATTCGCGCTATCAACTCTGTTGACGCCGTCACAGCGAGCATTGAAGAAATTCCATACTCACTCTTAAATAAAATTAGAGATAGAATTTTAAATGAAGTTAAAGGCGTAAATCGTGTATTATATGATTTAAGTAATAAACCATGCGCCACCATCGAATGGGAATAATATAGGAGGCTTTCCTTATGAAAGAAAATCGTGAGATAGTTTTATCAGAAGAACAAATCCAAAATATTTGCATTGATTTTGGTAAGAAATTAACCGAAGAGTTGAAGAACGAAGAAAAAACTCCACTCTTTTTGGGTGTTATGAAAGGCGCCCTTAATTTCATGTTTGATTTAATCAAACGTATTGATAGACCTATTTTCACTGATTTCATTCAAATCTCATCTTATGCAGGTGTCCAATCCACAGGCAAAATCAATTTAAAGAAAGATTTTGATATGGATATTAAGGACCGCACGGTTGTAGTGGTCGAAGATGTCGTTGATACTGGTATTTCTATGAAATATCTTATCGATCACTTAAACGAAAACTACAAACCAAAAAGAATTATTATCTGCGCTTTATTCGATAAAGAATATGCCAGATGTGAAAACATTAAGATCGATTATGTTGGTAAGACTCTCAAAGAGAACTATTTCCTCGTTGGCTATGGCTTAGACTATAACGAATTGGAGAGAAACGTTCCTTATGTTTATGTCGCTCAACCAGAAGACATCGATAAATGGAATGAGGAGATCCAAAAATAATGAAATTATTAGAAGACCGCATCCTTGAGGATGGCGTGATCATTAACAATGATATTTTAAAAGTTGATTCATTCTTGAATCACCAAATTGATGTTTCTTTAACAAGAGCATTAGCAAAAGAAATCGCCGCGGAATTTCCAACCGCAAAAAAAGTATTAACTATTGAAACTAGTGGTATTCCACTTGCCTTTGCAGTCGCAGAAGAATTAGGCAATGTTCCACTTGTTTTCGCGAAGAAAAGTAAATCCGCGACAGTGGGTAACGATGTTTATACCGCAGTTGTTAAATCATTCACACGTAATATCAATTCGCAAATTACCGTGAGTGAAAAATATTTAAAAAGAGGCGACAAGGTATTGATTGTCGACGACTTTTTAGCGGAAGGTAATGCATCTTTAGGCTTATATGACTTATGCAAACAAGCAGAAGCCACAGTCCTAGGTGTTGCCGTTGCGGTTGAAAAAGGTTTCCAAGGTGGAAGAGATAGATTAGAAGGCTTAGGCTTACGCGTTTACAGTGGTGCGAATGTCAAAGCTTTCGTTGATAACAAACCAGTTTTCTAAAATGAAATATTTGAAGGTATTACTTTTTGGTATATTCGCGGGCTTAGCCATTGGTCTAGGTTCCTTTGCATTTACCATTACTAAATATCTTCTTCCAGGTACACCTGGCTTAATCTTCGCATCAGCGTTATTCTCTATTGGTTTAATCCTCGTCTGTGTATTAGGTTTACAACTCTATACTGGTAAAATCGGCGTCGTCTTTGACGATAGAGAGAAGTTAAAAGAAAACGCGATTAATTTACCAATCATGCTCGTTGGTAATGCAATAGGTGCACTCGCTTTAGGTATGTTGTGTCATTTAATCTTCATGAATGTTGAAGGTGTGAATAACACGATTATCGCGATATCAAACGCTAAAACAGGATCAAATATGGTCTTCTTAGAAGGTATCTTCTGTGGTGCGTTAGTGTATATTGCCGTCTACCTCTATAAGAACTTACAAAACTGGGGCATGAAGATTATTGGTATTATTACCGCGGTGACATTATTCGTTTACTGTGGTTTCCAACACTGTATCGCTAATATGTTTTATTTCGGGATGGCATTCAATTGGAACATCAATATGTTATGGAATTTATTGATTGTGATACTTACCAATAGTGTGGGCGCTCTTTTAGTGAGATGTATTGTGCATTTAACCGCGCTTATAGCCACGAAAAAAGAAAACTAGTTAAATTATATTTAAAGCAATAAAAAAGGTCGGAACGTGTTAATTCCGACCTTTTACTTTACACTAATTGATTGAAATAAATTTCGATATCGAATCCAGTTGTTGAATAATCTGACCAGTCAGTAATTGTGACATAGTACGTACCATCTGGAGAATCATATGAACCATCCATATATTCATTAGCGGTGAAACCTGCGTCTAATAAAGCTTTAGCATAGGCTTCCATGGCAGCAGGAATTAATGACACATCTTCATAGATAACGAAGATTTCCACATAATCACTTTGATATGTAGTACTGAAAGTGGCATTTTCATCCACGAACACTGGAAGAACGTCCTTAAGACCTTCATATCTAGTGAATAATCTTTCTGCTGGGAATTCTTCTGTGTCGATAGGGTCAGTTGCAATTTCATCAATTTGAACAGTGAAACCATCTGGTTGATACATCACTGCGACTTCATATTCACTGTTAGGGGATGTATAGATTCTGCACTCATTATCTTCACCTAATGATAATAAGAATGTGAAACCAGCATCTTTTAATGCATCAACATAGGCATCAGCTTCCGCTTTCATTTCATCAGCATCTTCAGTATCTAAACGAATATCAATTGTTAAATAGCTAGAACCGATAGTGGTCTTTTGTGAGAGGAATAAATCACCATCATAGACAGGTAATACATCTGTATAACCCATTTTTTCGTTATAGTAATTGAGTTGATAAGCTGGCCAAGCATTGGCGGTAACAGCGTCAACAGTGTTGATATAAATCCACATATCGCCACCATCATTTTGGACACCAACGACGACTTTTAAATCTGGAGAGACATAGAAGCTAGTATCGTCTTCGTCTGTCATCATGAAGAAGTATTTATTTGTGGTTAAAGTATCGACATAAGCTTCAATCTTTTCATCGACATCAACTTCAGCTTCGTAATCGAAGTTAACTAAAATCCAAATACCATCTTCGTCTGCTTCGAATTCATAGTTTTCGATATCTTCATCTTCATAAGCAGGAACAACAGTCTTAATTTCTTCGCCTAAGTATTTAGCAATCTTTTTTGCTGGCCAATCAAGTGTATATGGAACTGGCCAGAAGGTAATGGTGAATTCACCACTGTTAGCAATACCATTGGATTGGATATAGATTTGCTTGTTTGGAGAAACATAAATAGTGGAGAAACCTTCTTCTAAGGCATAACCCTTAGTTTGAATGAATTCTAAGTATGCAGCGGCCGCAGCTTTTTCTGTGCCTTTTTCCACTTGGATAGTCACGATATAGTTTGTACCTTCTTCAGTAACAGCGTAACCTGTTGCTTCGCCTTCATAAGCAGGAACAACATCAGTGACATCTTCACCTAAAATTTCAGCGATTTGTTCGCTTGGGAAGGACGCTGTTGGTAATGGATCAAATTTGGAATCAATGATAATGATTGCCGCATTATTTTGTGGATTGAAGTAGAAAGTCATATTAGCAACACCGACATTAGCGATTGTTAATTTAGCTTTATACATTTCAGTTGTTTCATTGTAGTTAACTTCCCAACCCGCTTTAGCGACTTTTTCAGCATAGGCTTCCACTTCTTTAACGGAAGAACCGTTAACACCAACCAACGCGGATGTGCCAGAAGTCATGAATAAGTATGTAACATCCTTACCTTCATATTCAGGAATTTCAATCACGCATGGGCTATTCTTTTGGAAGAATTCAGTAAAGAAAGATGGTTGCCATTTACTCACTAATTCAAAGTAGATAGCAAATCTACCATATTGTTGTTGATAGAGATAGCTCACTTGATAGGAATAATCTGGAGCAACGGCAACATAATAACCGTAGCTATCTTTTTCGCTTTGAACTCTCCAACCAGCAGCGGCTAAGATTGCACTATAGCCAGCATCTTCAGTGGTGGAATTCATATAGCAGAAGATCACTCTATATGTGGTGTTGAATTCATAATAATCAGCGCCTGGAAGTGCTGGTGCAACGTCTTCACTACCAATAACTTGGTCAGCAAAGGCTTCAGCAAACGCTGTTGGGAATTCGTAATAATATGGATCAAGAGCTTGTAAGAAGAATTGACCTTCGTTAGCTTCAAATCCCACTCTCACGAATCTCTTGCCTTGTGCAGTGGCAACTTCTTTTTGATAAATATGAGCTTCTTCGGTTAATCTTGTGAAACCAGCGGCAACGATTAATTTGCCGTAATTGGTTAATGTATCAGCAGCGAGTGTACCACCTTTGATGAAGACTGCTTCTTTTTGAGCATCATATGAGACAACAGATTCTTCGAAACCAGTATATGGTAAAACGATACCGTATAAGTTATCAGACATGATTTTTGCTTCTTCAGCTGTCCAAGCAGCCTTAACTGCTTTAGTAACATCGACTTTGAATTCAGCGGTCTTATCTTGATATGTAATAGTAACTATTTCTTCTTTGATTTCATTGAAGACAGTACCATTAGCTGGATTAGATGTGTAATCAGTCACAACAGTAGAAGAATAATCGTTGTATTTAGCGGTAACCACTAAACCAGTTAAATCTAATGTTTCACCAACGTGATAATCCTTTTTCACATTTGTGGTATTTAATGTGATACCAGTTAAAACTTTATTAACGGTAACTTTGAAAGATTCACTGAAGTTTTGATAATCAACTCTCACGGAAACTTCGCCAAGTTGCATTAATGTTGAATCATTGGTTGGATATGTTGTGTAATCAGTGACCGCTTTTGTGGTGCCATCACTATAAGAAGCAGTAACGACTAAACCGGCGAGATTTAACTTATCGCCATAGTTATAACTCTTCTTAATATTTGTGGTATCTAATGTAATACCTGTTAATGATGGGGGAATTGAGATTGTACTACTTGTAGTTGATGAGCTACTTGTTGAGGAAGCAGTAGAGCTACTTGTGGTAGTTGTTGAGCTAGGAACAGAACTTGAAGTGCTTTCTTTTGAGTCACTGCTTGTTACGTCACTAGTGGATTGACTACTTGTTTCTTGTGATGTGGATTTGCTAGTTTCACCCCATTCACAACCTGCGACAACACCGATGGTTAATGCAGCAAGTAGTAATGCTTTAATGGTTTTTCTCATAACGTTTTCCTTTCTTTTTTGGTGCAAACGCGCAATTACAATACTATTTGTTTTTGTATCTAAAAACAATAGTTACACTTTAAAAATTGAACAGTGAATAAAAAAACAACCCGTTTTTTAACAGGCTGTTTTTTGATATTTAATTGATCAATTACTTAAATTGAGCCATATGTGTCCATGAAATAGAGTTCAAATGAACCATTGGACAAGTTAGGAGTAATCTCAATCATGAATTTTCTATCTGGAGAAACATATACATCGAGATAGCTCCAAACGCCTTCTTCATAAGTGAATTTAGCGGTTGTTAACGCACTGATATAAGCATTTAAAGCATTAGTAGCTTCTTGTTCAGTAGCGAATTTAACAATTACAGATACTTCACCATCATATGGAACATCGACTGTGAATGTCGCACCTTCGTCTTCGATTGTTGGCAAAACGCCACTAGCGGTTGGGAAGGAACTAACGATATCATCCATTGGGAATTCGTCACTACCTGTTTGGCCGCCACCGTTATCAATCTTTTTGATATCAAGTTCAACACCAAATCTATTTGTGGTTAATGAAACCGTGTATTGGTTATTTGGAGATTTGTAGATATATGTTGTAGATGTGGAATAAATGTTATCGTAGACGAAATTGTTCTTTTCTAATAGTTTGTAATAGTCAATAAATACTGAATCAGCTTTGGCTGTTTCAATGAGAACATAGATAGAACCATCATAGTTTGTGCCTGCTTCAATCGTATCGCATTCATCATCATATGCTGGTAAGACATCGGTATAACCGGCTGTCGCAAATAAGTTAGCGATAGTTTGAGTTGGCCATTTAGAAACAGAGATTTCGTTAATGACGATATCAATATCCATCACGGTGTCGCTTTCAGCCCATGGAGTAATATCGATGGCGCCTTTGCAGTAGTGGGTATCATCAAGATCGTCCACATAAGTATCTGTGAAGCCAGCTTCGGTTAAGATGTCGATATATTCTTCAACAGCTTCGTCAGCATCTTGGACGGTCACCATGATTTCATTGAATGCTTGGCTTTCAAAGAATTCATATTTAGTGCCTTTGTCATAAGCTGGGATAGCTTTAGCAATATCTTCACCATACCATTCTGTTAATTTATCAATTGGCCATAAGGATTCAACTTCTTTTGGTCCCATGATAGTGACATATAATGTTGCGCTACTGACATATGGACGAACTTCAAAGTTATCGTTTAAAGAATTGTAGTGAGGATCGCCACCGTCATCAACGCCTAATAATTCGAATTGAGCTTCTTCTAAGGCACCAATGAATGTAGCTAATGCCGCTTTAGCTTCAGTGTTTGTATTAAATGTACAAGCAATGTTAACCATTCTGCCGCTCTTTTGGAACATGTATTCGAGGGCACCATCAACAGCAGGAACTGTATCTGTAGCAGTTGGGAAAGCGTTAACGATTTGAGCGGCTGGCCACGCTAATAATGGAGCAGCTTTAAAGGCAATAGTGAATGAACCAGAGGTACCATAATATGGTGTTACAAGAATTTGACCGTGTTCAGAAACATAACGCATATCGCCATGTGCATCAGCACCAGCTTCAGTATATTTGGCTTCTGTTAAGATTGCCTTATAAGCAGCAACAGCGTCTCTTTCTGTACCACCTTCGACATAAACCATAACAGCGGTACCAGCTTCATCATCTAAAATAGTGAAACCTTTATTGGCGCCTGTATAGGCTGGAACGACATCAGTAATGTCTTCGCCTAATAATTCAGCAATTTTTGCGGCCGGGAAATCCTTTTCAGGAATTGGATCTAATTTGAAGTAGATTGTAATAAGAACGCCATTAATTTGTGTATTGAAGGAGAATTCGATTCTCGCAATACCTTTATTAGCAATTTCAAGTGTTGCGGTATAGGAACCATTACTATTGATGACTTCCCAACCAGCTTCTTTAAGAATTGTTTCATATCTTTCTAAATCAGCTTGTTTGGAACCATAAATTGCCATATAGGCATGAATGTATTCATAAGCGCCATATTGATAGGCTAATTCATTGTTAGACCATTCACTAAATTGATATTGAGCACCTTCGACATTAAGGGCTGGAATATTAACTGGCTCACCACCATATTTTGTGAAGAATTCATTGATAAGGTTAGAGTTCCAGAAAGCAATTGGTTCAAGATAGATTCTTAAAGCACCAGACACATAAGCATACGCAGCGGCATATTTTTGATCTGGAGAAATAGCGATGTAGTAGTTTTGATCATCTTTTTCTGGTTGGACACTCCAGTTAGCGGCGCTTAAGATAGCGCTGTAACCAGCGTCATCAGTTGTCGCGGTGAGATAGCATCTGATACTTAAGTAGTCGGCATCCACTAAATAGTAGTCAGCAGTAATTGCTGGAACAACTTTTGTACTTTCGAAATATTTATCTGCTACTTCGGTGGCAAAACTGGTTGGGAAGCTATACACGTATGGGTCATATGCTTGAATCATGAGTTGATCTTGGTCGAAACCAATATAGACGTAAACGTGTCTTAAACCATTAGCGGTAGTGAATTCTTTTTCATAACCCGCTGAATTGGCATTTTGGAAATATTCTTCATAGCCAAGGGCCGCTAATTTTGCAGCGTATTTGGCGACATAACCTTCTTCTTTAGCGCCACCTTGAATAAGAACCATATCTTCTGTTGAATCATAAGAAACAACAGATTCTTCAAAACCAGTGAATGGTAAAACTTGTCCATTTAAGTGGTCGGACATGATTTTAGCTTCTTCTTCTGTCCAAGCTTTCTTGGTAGCTTTAACAACATTAACTTTGAATGTTTCATTGAAATTGTTGTAGCTAACGGTAATGGTTTCTTCTTTGATTTCATTGAAGACGGTACCGTTTGCTGGGTTAGTTGTGTAATCAGTAACGTTAGCGGTGGTGTTATCACTGTATTGAGCGGTAACCACTAAACCGGTGAGGTCTAAAGCTTCACCTTGTTCATATTCTTTTTTGACGGCGTCAGTATTAAGAGAAATGCCGATTAACTTAGCATTAACTGCAACGTTGAATTCTGCTGCAAATGTAGCATAAGTAACAGTGACTTTTGTTGTACCGACAGCTTCTAAAACTATTCCATTAGCAGGATCAGTAGTGTAGTCGTTAACATTAACATTGGTGTTATCACTATATTGAGCGGTAACGACTAAGCCAGTTAAATCTAACTTATCACCTTGTTCATATTCTTTCTTAACATTGTTTGTGTTTAAAGCAATACCAGTTAAGGTAGGAGCCACTGACGTAGATGTGCTAGAAGATGTGGTGGATGATGATGGAATAGAAGTTGTTGTGGAAGATGATGTGATAGAGCTGGTGCTAACGCTTGAGTCACTAACGCTATCAGGGATCGATGAAGTACTGGTGAACGCTGATGAACGATTATCTGATTGTTCGCTTGAGGTTTTGCCCCAATTACAACCAGCGAGAACGCCAACAGTCATACAGCCAAGTACTAATGCTTTGATTGTTTTTCTCATAAGGTATCCTTTCGTTTGATGTAAACCGTATGCCTAAAATCATACGTACATGCGAGCATAAATGCAATAATTCAGCATCGATTTAATCGTAACCCAACTAAAAACAGGCGCCTAAAGAGACGCCCGTTTTTATATTTAACTGTTATAGTTGGTGATTGATAGTGCTTGTTGTATAGCCAAAGCCAAAGATTGATACTGAATAGCGTGTTTCTGTACGCCCGCCATCTGAAAAAACAACTGGATCCCACAAACCTGAGTTTCGAGCAGCGGTTACTATTGAGCTTTCTTGAGTATTGTTGACTCGCGCTTTGAAGAATTCTTCCACGAATTTATTGGCGCTTGATCTTCCGATATCTCCTCTAAAGCCCAAAGAATAATCCGCCCCTTTCATTGCCATAGCCATCGCAAAGCAATGGTCTTTTCCTCCGTTGGCTGGTTCTTTTCCCCCTCTACATGTCATCCATAACATTAATCCGGTGTTGTTAAGTGATGGTATGTGAGATTGATCAACCCAATCAGGATTTTTGGAGTCAAAATAAACAGAGCAAGTTCCGTCGTTGCCGCCATGACCTATAAATACGTAATAATCCCTATCGATTTTTAATTTGCCTTCCCAATCTTGTTCCGAATAAATTGAGTTGTGATTAAAGTTTGCCTGGACTTCAGTGAAATAGCCCATTTTGTTAAGATTCTCTTTACACTTATTGAGAGGAGTTACTCTATCATATTTTTGATTATCGTAATCGTATGTTCCTGAAAAATAGAGTGTTTTTTCTGGTCTAAACACAAGATAGCAATAGCCACGTTCGTTATTGTTGAACCCTCTTACCAAAATTGAAAATTCCTCAATAGTTTCAAAGTTGTAAACGATTTTTGCGTTATGCCCTTCTCCTGCATCATCATTTGTATCAACCACAGTGTTGTCTGAATCTCTTTTTAAGGTAAGATATGTATCAACTGCATAGAAACCGCAGTTATATGTCTCAATTACATATCTGCCTAAACGTGGGACCCTTGCAACATATCTAAATTCATTTGTTCCTTCTACCCATGTTTTGTTCCCAATGTTTAAACCAATGTAGTCTGTTTTAATTAACTGCCAGCTATGAAAGTCCGATAGCGTCTGGCATTGGTCACAGTTATAAAGTTTTTCTCCGGAAACTAACGCGCTTACATTCACATTAATCGATAAATCTTGATTTACACAGGACAAAATATCAAAAGAGTCTGAATATTGGTGTTTTGAGAAGATAAACTTGTCATTGAAAAGCGTCTTATCAGTGTATTTAGTTTCTTCATCTACTTGGAGAATAGAATAGCCTGATGCGTTAGGGATTCTTAAAAGTTTATCATAAGCGAATAGGGGTGAAATACGATAAGTTGTATAACCATTCATATCAAATTGTTTTTTAATGTAGAATTTTTGAGCATGGGAATAATTGCACTCGTATAGTTGAACCTGAGTGCCATTTGACAAAGAGCCACCAGTTAAATCCCAGTACAAGTTTGGGCTTTGCGCGCTCCTAATCATATAAACAGCACCATCCTCAATCTGTGTCACAGGAGTCCAAAGCGTGGATTGCCCAGAGCCATAATTTGGACCGCTCGCTGACCTACTAGCTGCTGCTAGATTAGCTTTTGACAATTTTTTGTCAATTTGTGGTTGAACAATTTCTTGGACAGCATTGTTTGTTTGCATATCTAGTTTTACTGGAGTAACTATCTTTCCGATTAGTGCCACAGTTAAAAACGTCAATGCTAAGATTGTTTTTTTCATAGTTACATTATCTCCTTTTGACCAAATTCTAACATATTGTATTGATGTAGGCTGAACTTTTTACGATTTGTAATGACATTAATTTTATTTTGTTTAAATAATAAGCAATTATAAAAAATAGTTCGATGTAATCTAAACAAAAATGATATAATTATATATACAAACCACTGATATGCAAAAAAGAAAAGCACCTTTAGGTGCTATTCTTATCTATCTTCACGGAAGTACGTTAGACCTAGCGCTGCCGGTGGCTGCGTTTCTCTTCGGTTGAATAGTGATGTGATAACTAAAACCAAAATAGTTACAGCGTATGGCACTAATTTAATTAACTCTTTATCAGCGAAACTTAAGCCATCTAAGAAGCTTGGCATAATGTATAACGCACCGAATAATAATGAACCAAAGATACTAAATGATGGATTCCAAACACTAAAGATAACTAAGGCAACTGCCATCCATCCATAACGGTCGATAGTGTATTCAACAGAACCACCAAGGTAGTCCATGATATAGAACAAACCACCTAAGGAAGCAATAGCACCACCAATCATTGTGGCTAAGTAGCGGTATCTAGCAACGTTTAAACCAGCAGCATCAGCAGTGGCTGGGTTTTCACCAATGGATCTTAAGGATAAACCAACATTTGTTTTCTTAATCACAATGGTGGCAATAACCGCTAAGATGATGGCTAAATAAACTAAGAAGCCATGACCAAGGAATATTTCACCAAACCAACCAGCACTATTAACTAATGAATCTGGGAATAGTTTATAGAAATACTCACTAGCGTATGTGAAACCAGCGCCTCTTGGGATTCTAGCAAGAATAAATGCATTTAAGCCAACACCAAATGTTGTTAATGTTAAACCAACAACGTTTTGATTACATCTTAATGTGACGGTTAAGAATGAGAAGAATAAACCACCTAACGCACCAAAGATGATTGTCATAATAAGTGGGAATAAGACACATAAGAATGGATTAATTAAATCCACGTCATTGGCAATTGTTAAAAGATATAGTCTTTCACCAAGGACCGCACCAATACCACCTAAGCACATGATACCTGGGGTACCCATGTTCAAGTGACCACTTTTTTCGGTAATGATTTCACCAGTAGAACCGAATAAGAAGATTGTTGAAAATCTAATAGCGTTTCTAATAAATGCAACAAACATAACTATTCCTCCTTATTCTCTGACTCCGCTTTTGGAGAGTCTTTTTTCTTAAATAACTTTTTGAAGAAATTACCAACTGAAGTAAATATCTTTTTAAAGAACCTACCAACAGGTCCGAATATCTTTTTAAAGAAATCCGCTATCTTCTTAAAGAACGCTTGTGCTTCTGGGGAGAAATTCATCTTATAAGTTAAGAAGAATTCACTAGCGATAAACACAAAGAAGAAGATACCGATTAAGACTTTTGAATAAGCTGTACCAAATCTGAAGATGTCGCCAGCGTAGCTACCACCTAAAGTAACAAACGCTACTAAGAAGGAGGTGAAGATCATTTCAAATGGATTGAAGTGGCCTAACCAGGCAACAAGAATACCAGTAAAGCCACGGCCACCCACTAAATCAGCATTTAATGTATGAGAAGTACCGTTCACTAATAAGAAACCAACTAAACCACATACAGCGCCTGATAAAATCAATGTTCTAATAATGGTCTTTTTAACGTTGATACCAACGTATCTCGCAGTATTTTGTGACTCACCAACAACGGTTAATTCGTAACCGTGTTTAGAGAACTTCAAATAAACAAAGATTAAAACAGTAATGACCGCAACGGTGATGATGTTAATTAAGTAATCTTGACCAAATAACTTTGGTAACCAGCCATCATGGGTGTTTGGATTAATAACACCTAAAACAGCGCTGCCATTTGGGACCCACACAAAGACGAAATAAGCTACTAAGCCACTGGCTAAATAGTTCATCATTAATGTGAAAAGAGTCTCATTGGTATTGAAAAACGCTTTAAATATTGCTGGGATAACCGCCCAAATGATAGAGAATAAAATGGAAAACGCTAAACATGTGAATATTAATAAAACGTTTGTCATTGAACCAGCGAAGAATTTCATGCAAATTGTAGCACCTAGTGCCCCAATTAAGACTTGACCTTCAGCGCCAATGTTCCAGAATCTCATCTTAAACGCTGGGGTTAGGGCAAGAGCAATTAAAAGTAATATTGCGGTATCTTGGAAAAGTCTTAATACTTGAAGCTTGTTACTAAAAGTACCTTTACCTAAATATACAAAGAACGAACCAAAACTACCTGGCGCCATGGCGTTTGTAATTAAAGCGCATATTAATAAAGCGATAATAACGGAGATCAATTTACTGAACCAATAATGTCTAATTTTTGGATCAGGAAGTCTAGTAATATGGACAAAAGGATCTCTTTTTACGTTATTCTTTTTCGTCTTCTGCATTAGCATCGTAGAGAACCTCCTGTTTTTCAATTGATTTGGTCATTAATAGACCGATTTCTTCTTTAGTGGTTTTTCTGGCATCCACAATACCAGCGACCTTACCACCAGAAAGAACTAAAATTCGATCACTTAAAGCGAGCAACACGTCTAAGTCTTCACCAACGAAAACGACTGCCGTGCCTCTCTCCTTTTGTGCATTTAATAAATCATAAATAGTGTATGATGACTTGATATCTAATCCTCTAACTGGATAGGCCACCATTAAGACTTTAGGGGAAGAAGAGATTTCTCTACCCACTAATAATTTTTGAATATTACCACCAGAAAGGTTTCTCACTGGTGTTTTTAAGTTAGGAGTGACAACTTCTAATTCATCAACGATTTCTTCCGCTAAGTATTTTGGTTTCTTTCTATTAACGAAAATAGAATGCCCTTTTCTAAAGCTTCTTAGCATCATGTTGTCGATGATATTCATATTACCGACTAAGCCCATGCCTAATCTATCTTCAGGAACAAATGATAACTTAATACCGAGGTTTCTAATTTCAATTGGCTTTTTATTTCTTAAATCGATGATTTCGTCTTCGTAGAACATGATCTTTTCATTTTCGACCATTTCTTTGATTTTCTTAGTGCTGACTTTTCTTAAATCTAATGTTTCTTTGCTGTCAGCGTCATATAAAGCACCTTTCGCTGCGAGCTCTCTAATTTGCTTCACATTGTGGTGAAAGAATGTCACGGGTCTATTCTTTTTAGGATTATGGAAGACGATATCGCCACTGTCGAGGTGAACTAAACCTGCGATACCTTCGAGTAATTCTCTTTGGCCGTTACCTGCGATACCAGCGATACCAAGTATTTCACCGCCTCTAGCGACAAAGCTCACATCATCTAATGCTTTAACGCCTTCTCTATTTGTGTATGTGAGTCCATTAATAAACAATCTATCGTGTGGGTTTTTCACCGCTGGACGTTTAATGTTTAATTCAATTTTTCTACCAACCATTAATTCGGTTAGTTCTTTTTCGTTTGTTTCTTTAGTGATAACTGTACCAGCATATTCACCTTTTCTTAAAACAGAAACTCTATCGGAAATTTCCAAAACTTCATTTAGTTTATGAGTAATGATGATAATGGACTTGCCTTGGGAAGCCATGTTTCTCAAAACATTGAATAATTTCTTTGTTTCTTGAGGTGTTAAAACCGCGGTTGGTTCATCAAGAATCAAGATATCGATACCCTTATAAAGAGCTTTAACGATTTCTAAAGTCTGTTTCTCACTAACAGACATTTCGTAAACCTTTTTATCAGGGTCCACTTCAAAGCCATATTTCTTACAAATCTTAATGATTTTTCGTTTTGCTTCTTCGAGATTATAAGACTTGGAATCTTTAATTCTCTTGTTATATTTCTTGAGTTCTTCTTTGGTAGGTTCTCTACCTTCTTCGTCTCTAATCTTTTGCAATTTAAGATCTTGCTTGGCTCTAGTAGCTTCTTCTTGCTTTTTGTAATCTTCTTTAGAAAGACCTAAAATAACATTTTCTTTAGCGGTAAAGACATCCACTAACTTGAAGTGTTGGTGGATCATACCGATATGGTAGTTATAGGCGTCTTTTGGTGAGTGGATGGAGGCTTCTTCGCCATTCACAAATATTTGTCCTTCATCAGGATAATAAATGCCAATAGCGGCGTTCATTAATGTTGTTTTACCGGAACCATTCTCGCCCAAAATAGCCAAAATTTCTCCCTTACGTAAATCGAGAGAAACATTTTTATTAGCAACCTTATTACCGAAGGATTTGCTAATGTTAACAAATTGTAGTGCGATGTTGTTTTCCATAAAAATAAGGGGGTTTGGCCGTCGGTTAAACAGCCAAACCCACTGAGTAAATGTTTTAATTAGAATTTTGTATCTAATAAGTTGATGCCATCAATCTTGACATCGAAGTAAGGAGCGGAACGGAATTTGGATTCTTGGAATTCACCGCCGGCAACGACTTCTGTATCTGGTGTGTAGTTAGCATCTGTATCAACGTCAGCCATGTAGGAAGTTAAATGACCATTGGCGTCGACTTTAGCAGCTGTGTTAACACCGAAATCACCTTCTTGGCCTGATGGTGGGACGATGGTGACTGTGAATTTGCTTGTATCGAAAACTTTTAAGGAACCATCAGCGAGTTGTTTCTTAACGTTGTTGACGTAGTCAGCTGTTTCGGCTGTGGAAGCTTTCTTACCTAAGTCAGAAATTAAGACTGAGCCATCTTTTCTGTCGCCTGTGGTATCAAAGCCCATAGCTTCACCACCGGAAACGGATTCAACCATCTTAACGAAGTATGGAGCCCAGTTAATTCTGGAGTTGACTAAGTATGTCTTTGGAGCGCTTTCTTCAGTGGAACCGTTATAGGAAACGTTTGGAATACCATTTTGTTCACAAGCGGTTGGGGCACCTAAAGAGTCAGCGTGTTGAGAAATAAGGACTGCGCCTTTTTCTTTTAATTTAAGAGCACCGTTCTTTTCAGCGGTTTCATCATACCAGGAACCGGTGAATGTGACGTCCATTGTGACATCGGAAACGATGGATTTAACACCGAGATACCATGCGGTATAACCGGAGATAACTTCAGCGTATGTGAATGCGCCAATGTAACCGACTTTGGAAGCGACTTTAGCGTCTTTGGCTTTCATATCTTTTAATTTGAGGCCAGCAACAACACCAGCTAAATAACGACCTTCATAAATGGAAGCGAAACCATTGTGGAAGTTGGCTAATTTTTCGCTGTGAGCTTTTGTACCTGTAGCGTGGTGGAATTGAACATTTGGGAATTGTCTGGCAGCTTGGATCATGTAGTCTTCGTGACCGAAAGAATCAGCGAAGATAACGTTACAGCCAGCATTGACCATTTCAGCGCAAGCATCATAGCAAGTATTGTCTTCGCCAATACCGGTTCTGACTAAGACTTGTTCTTTGCTTAATCCTAATGCGACTCTTGCTTCTTCCATTGAATCGATAAAGTTCTTGTCATATGTTGAGTTTGTGTCGTGTAAGCAGATTAAACCAACTTTAACTTTGGAAAAATCTAAGCTCTTGTTGATCTTTAACTCATAAGCATCGCCTGTTTTGATGTTGTAAGCAGCGGCAGCAGCTTGTTGACCACATGCGGACATTGCGCCGACAGCAACGAGGGCGAGTAATGACAATTTAAAATTTGCTTTCATTTTTGTTTTTCTCCTCCTTAAACTTTTAAAAAATAAAAATGAGCTTCCTATAATTGGAAGCCTCTACCTTAAATCAACGGCGAAACATACGAACGATTATTTCGCAAACGGATTTGATTCGTAGTGCTACATTATACGGTGTAGCGTAGAGACAACCCACCAATTAGGGAATTATACGAAGTCAAGGGATGGATTTCCTTTGACGCCATTATTGTATATTCAAAAAATGACAATTGTAAACCCAAAAAATGAAGAAAAAATAAAAAAACCTCGCACATATTAATTAAAATTAAAGATTTACGTGCGAGGATATTTTCCCTTGTTTAGTAAGCTTCAACAGGAACGATAGAAATTACTGGGTATTTTTTGAGTATTTCACGGCCTTTGAGAGGGGTGAGTTCGATATAGAACATTACACCGGCAACAGAAGCGCCACTTCTTTCAACGAGTTCGCATAAAGCCTTTGCGGAACCGCCTGTCGCTAATAAGTCATCAACCACTAAAACTTTGTCGCCTGGCTTAATGGAATCTTCGCTGATCACGAGAGTAGCAGTGCCATATTCTAAATTATAAGAAACACAGTTACCTGGTCTTGGGAGTTTGCCTGGCTTTCTCGCCATGACCACACCCTTCTTAGTTAATAATCCTAATGTTGGACCAAAGAGGAAGCCTCTCGCTTCTGGACAAACAATTTTATCGAATTGAATATTATTTTCTTTTAATTCATCAACCATGACATCGAACACTTTTTGGAGATATTCTGGATCTTCAAACACAGGAACGATATCTTTGAAAATAATGCCTGGTTTAGGAAAACCAGGAACATCTTTAATATGTTTTTCTGATTCTAAAATCACTTGTTCTTTTTTGGTCATAATAAGCACCTCAATATTTAAGAAAGACAAACATTATTCTAACTCACTAGGGCTTTTTTCTCAATCTGTTTGAGGCAATTTTTAGGACAATCTTTTGACAAAATATATGATTATGTTTGAAGGCGAAAAAAATCTGAAAAAATAGTTTGCAATATCATATGCATGTGATAAAGTTTTAGGCAAAGGATTCCTATGAAGAGACGAATTAGAAAGTGTAAGAACCCATCTGCATTAGGGGGTTTCTTCCCTCAAAATTCCCTCTCATTCGCTATTCCTGTCTGTTTGTAGTCACCCCTTAGTGTCGGGTGATTTTTTTTGCACGAAAGGAGAAACGTTATGGCAAAAACAAACTTAATCTACAATGTAGAAGATAAGCCAAGTTGGGGTAAAACCTTTGTCTTCGCATTACAACAATTATTAGCCATTCTTGCTGCTACAATCGCAGTTCCAGCAATTATTGGTCACGGCATGAGCCAATCCGCAGCTTTATTCGGTGCTGGTGTTGGTACATTGGTTTACTTATTATTTACAAAATTCAAATCACCTGTCTTCTTAGGCAGTTCATTCGCATTCATCGGTTCCATGTTTGCGGCTTTCGGTGGTGCTGCTAGTGCCGCTGGTGGTTACTTAGGTATTATCCTTGGTGCTATCTTAGCTGGCTTAGTCTATGTCATCATTGCTCTCATTGTTAAATTCGTTGGCACAAGATGGATCAATAAATTAATGCCAGCCGTTGTTATCGGCCCAACAGTCGCTATCATCGGTTTATCATTAGCAGGTAACGCTGTCGGTGATTTATTAAGTGGTTCTCACTACATCCCAGCCGTTGCATCAGAAGTCTTAAACGCTGATGGTGTTGCTGGCTTAGGTGATAGCCTCATTAGTTCAATCGATCTTTTAGATGGTAATTTCTATGCCACATACAACACAACAGTCGTTTCCACAAATATGTGGATCGCCTTACTCTGTGGCTTAGTGACATTATTCACCACAATCCTCGTTTCCGTTTATGCTAAGAAATTCATGAAGATGATTCCATTCATCATTGGTATCTTGGCTGGTTATGCCGTTGCCGCATTATTCACAGGTATCGGTTATGCCGCCAACAATGATGCATTAAAAGTTATCAACTTCAGCTTATTCCAAAATATGCAATGGTTACCAAAATTCACCTTCATCGAAGCATTCAATGGCTTCAAAGATTTCGCAAACGCTGGTGAATTCTTCGCTTACTTTGGTTCCGTCGCAGTTGCTTATGTCCCAGTCGCATTCGTCGTCTTCGCTGAACACATTGCTGACCACAAGAACTTAAGCTCCATCATTGATAGAGATTTATTAAATGAACCAGGCTTACACAGAACATTACTCGGTGATGGTGTTGGTTCCATGGCTGGCGCCTTCTTCGGCGGCTGCCCAAATACAACATACGGTGAATCCGTTGGTACAGTTGCGATTTCCGGCAACGCTTCCATCAGAACAATTATTGTGACAGCGTTCATGGCTATCGTCTTATCATTCATCGCTCCATTCTCAACCTTCTTAGCCACAATCCCAAGCTGTGTCATGGGTGGTGTCTGTATCGCTTTATACGGCTTCATCGCAGTCTCCGGCTTAAAGATGATTCAAGGTTCTGATTTAGGTGATAATAGAAATCTCTTCGTGGTTAGTGTTATACTTATTGCAGGTATCGGTGGTCTCAGCCTCACAATCGGCAAAGTCACCCTTACTGAAGTTGCGTGTGCCTTAATCCTTGGCATCCTTGTTAACGTCTTTGTCCGTCTCTTCAGAAGAAACAACAATGACGAAGAACAAGAAGCAGCTTCCGAAGAAAAATAGTTGAGGATTAGATAATGGCTTTTGAAAATTATCCAACAGTCCACATTCTTGACCATCCATTGATCAAGCACAAAATTACAAAGCTTAGAGATAAGACAACTAAAACTAGTGAATTCAAAATGCTTGTTAAAGAAATATCCGTTTTGGAAGGATATGAAGCATTAAGAAACGCTGAAACTCAAATGGTGGAAATTGAAACACCAATTGAAAAGACAGTTCAACCAGTTGTCAAACGTAAAGCTCTTTGCTTCGTCCCAATTCTTCGTGCTGGATTAGGTATGGCTGATGGAATGCTTGATTTACTTCCTGGATGTACATGTGGTCACATTGGTCTCTATCGTGACGAAGTCACCAAGAAACCAGTTGAATACTACTGTAAATTACCAGCGGATATTTCAGAAAAAGATGTCTATTTAGTCGACCCAATGCTCGCTACAGGCGGCTCCGCTATTGATGCGGTTGGCATGCTCAAAAAGCATGGTGCTAAAAAGATTACCTTCGTCTGCATTATCGCTGCACCAGAAGGCGTGGAAGCATTTGTGAAAAAATATCCAGATATTCCAGTTTACATTGGTGCCCTTGACCGTTGTTTAAACGAAAATGCTTATATCTGCCCAGGCTTAGGTGACTGTGGTGATAGAACATTTGGCACAACAAACGGTACAACCGAAGATAGACCTATTATTTAATTAATCAACTTATTGATCTGTAGAAATTCCTTTCAGTTGAAAGAGGGAAAGAAAGACATGACAAATAAAGAACAAGTATTAGTATTCTCTTTAACATCCTGTGAAGAACTAGCGTACAGGGTGTGTGAAGAACTCGGTGTGGAAAAAGCACCATCTATCTGCAGAAGATTCGCAGATAATGAAATTTTTACCAGACCAAACGTTGACGTAAGAGGTAAGGATTGCATTGTTATTCATTCAACCTGTAACCCAGTTAACGACAGATTAATGGAATTATTGATCTTCATCGATGCTCTTAAGAGAGGTGAAGCTAAAACCATTACCGCGATCATTCCATATTTTGGATATGTGAGACAAGACAGAACAATCGATTTCGGCGATCCAATTAGTGCAAAATTAGTCGCTAATTGCTTAAGAGAAGCCGGATGTAACAGAGTTGTTTCTGTTGATTACCACAGTGGTTCAATGCAACCATACTTCGAAAACATGGAAGCGGTGGAATTATATTCCTCATCAGTGTTTGCTGATTATTACCGTAAACGCTTAAAAACATTAAAAGTTAAGCTTGAGGACGTCGTCATCGTTTCTCCAGACAAAGGCGGCCTCGAAAGAGCAAAACATTTATCTAAAGATTTAGGTGATTTACCAATCGCAGTGTTAAATAAATACCGTCCTGAACCAAACAAGGCCGTTATTACTAACATTAAAGGTGAACCAGTTGAGGACAAATACTGTTTGATGATTGATGATATCATCGATACTGGTGGCACAATTATTGCCGCGAGTAAAGAACTTCTTAAAAATGAAGCAAAAGGTATCTTAATCTGTGCTTGCCATGGTATCTTCTCAAAGAATGCCCTCGCGAAACTATATAGATGTGGTATCTTAGATATCGCTATTAGCGATTCTATCCCACAAGAAGAAGACGTCGTCAGTATTGTCTCCTTAGCGCCAATCATTGCTAAGTACATTGACGAAAACTTCTAATCTCATCAATAACTAATAAAGACCGGATGCAAAAGTCCGGTCTTTTTATTTTTGTTGCAAGACACCATACTTTTTGATAATTTTGTGATTAAAGAGAAAGGTAATCTAGCAATGAAAAAACACGCACTATTTTTTGTTGTTTTCGCTGTCCTTTTATCATGCTGTAACAAAGGTAATAGTGGTAGCGGAGAAAATAAAGAAACTGATCCTGATGAAGGAAGAGTTATTTTACATTCAGAAGTCCAAAGGGTATATCTTTCTGGACCACTTGATAAAGTTAATTTATACGCTCGAGGAGCGGAAGAGCTTTCTAGGCCATTAACCCCAACATTTACTTGGGAAGAAGCGGAAGCTCCATATACTGTTTATCTCGCGGATAATCCAAATTATGTCGGTATGAATACCTATACCACTGATGAGGCTAAAATATCATTCAGTAATTTAAAGATTAATACTAAGTATTATTATGACGTTAGATCGAATGGCAAAAGTATTAAAGAAGATTCATTCGTGACTTCCGCACAGCTAGTGAGAAATCTTTATATTTCTGGTGTGACAAACGCGAGAGATATCGGAGGATATACCACTAAAGACGGGGTTAGTAAGCAAGGTGTCTTGTTCCGTACAGGTAGATTAAATAAAAATGACGTTGAAGAAGTGGATGTGAGAATCACTTCTAAAGGCATTGAAGCGATGCATAAAGAACTTAAAGTTAAAACTGAAATCGATTTAAGATTGGTGGAAAACAATGAAGTCGGTGGTTTAACTGAAGGCTTAAGCGTTATCGGTAATAACGTGAAATACTATCAATGTCCAATGGACTATAGCATAGGGGTGGACTCTAGTGAAAACGATCCATCTTTAAGAAAAGTATTTTCTATTTTAGGTAATAAAGAAAACTATCCCGCTTTCTTCCATTGCTCAATTGGTACAGACCGTACTGGTTATGTCGCTTGGTTAATCAATAGCGTGGTTGGTGTTAATGAAGAAGATTTATGGAGAGATTATTTATTCTCCAACTTTGGTAATATCGGTGGTTCACGTGATAAAGGCTATATCGCTGATGGTTATGTTAAAGCAATCAAAGAAACCGAAGGCGACACCTTACAAGAAAAAGCCACCAACTTCTTACTCAACAAAGGTGTTCAGCAACAAGAAATCGACACAATTAGAGAAATGATGCTTGGACAAGCATAAAAAATATTGAAAGCATCAAGAATAGCAGTGAAGTCATCATTTTAAATGACCACTAATAAACTCTTATATCTCTTTAAACTACATCCTAGATAGGTCGATTTTCTTTCGTTTAAAATTGTCAAAAATATATTAACAATCACGCGTGCATAATCTATACTTAAATAGTGTTTTTTCTTTGTGGAAAAGACTTAAAGGAGATACCGGTATGAAATACGATGTCGTGATTGTTGGTGCAGGCCCAAGTGGATATTTTTGTGCCTACGAATTAGTCAACAAAAACCCTAAATTAAAGGTCCTCCTTATAGATAAGGGTCTCTCAATTGAAAAGAGACACTGCCCAGTCTTAGAACACAAATTAACAAAGTGCCCAAGAAATATCAAAGGCTATCAAGAATGCTTCCCAGCTTGCTCCATCACTAATGGTTTTGGTGGCGCTGGTGCTTATTCTGATGGCAAATTTAATATCACCTCTGAATTCGGTGGTTGGTTACAAGATTATATCGACCAAGATGCCTTAATGGATCTCATTCACTATGTCGATGAAATCAACCTTAAATATGGCGCTACTCCAGTCATTACTGACCCATATACCAAGGAAGTTAGAGAAATTGAAAAGAAAGCTATGTCTGTGGGCTTAAAGCTTTTACATAGCAAAGTTAGACACTTAGGTACTGAAGAAAACTTAAAGATTCTCACAAGAATATATATCGATTTACAAGAGAAGATTGACGCTAGATTCTCCACCGAAGTCAAAGACATCGTCGTGGAAGAAGGACAAGTTAAAGGTGTGATCTTAGCAAATGGCGAAAGAATTGACGCTGACTATGTCTTATTAGCGGTCGGTCGTGAAGGTAGTGCTTGGCTCACTGACTTATTTGAAAAGTTCAATATCGAAATGACCCAAAACCAAGTGGATATTGGTGTTCGTGTTGAATGTCCAAATATGGTCATGGAAGAAATTAATAAAAACTTATACGAAGGTAAGTTCCTTTTCAAAGCGAGCACTGGTAGCACAGTTAGAACATTCTGCTCTAACCCAGGTGGTCACGTCGTTATGGAAAACTACCAAGGTGTCGTTAATGTTAATGGTCACTCTTATAATGATCCATCTTTATCCAGTGAAAACACTAACTTTGCTTTATTAGTGACTCATCACTTTGAAGAGCCATTCAAAAAGCCAAACGAATATGCTTTAAAAGTTTCCTCATTAGCTAACCAATTAGCGTGTGGTTCTGTTTTAGTCCAACGCTTTGGTGATATCAAACAAGGTAGACGTAGCACTGTTAAACGTATCCGTGAAGGCTTTGTTAGACCAACCTTAAAAGAAGCGGTTCCAGGTGACTTAGCCTTATGCTTACCACAAAAAACTATGCAAGCGATTATCGAAATGATTCAAGTCTTAGACCATATCACTCCAGGTATCGCTACTGAACATACATTACTCTATGGCGTTGAAGCTAAATACTATAGCGCTCACCCACAAATTGATAACAAACTTGAAGTTAAAGATATTAAAAACCTCTACGTTGGTGGTGATGGTGCGGGTCTCACCCGTGGCTTAGCCCAAGCGGGAGCGTGTGGCGTTTATGTCGCTAGAAACATCCTCGAAAAGAAGGGTGCTAAATAGAAGGAGAAACTAAATTATGAGATGTGTTGGTGTGACATCTAGAGGGGTGAGACTCCCTGTATTAAAAACTGGTGATAACTTAAGACAAATCGTTGTCGACTCAGTTTTAAAAGCCTCAGAAAATGAAGGATTCAAATTCCATGATCGCGATGTTGTCGCAATCACCGAGTCCATCGTCGCGCGTTGTCAGGGCAATTACGCCACTGTCGATAATATCGCTGACGATGTGAGAAAGAAAACCGGTGGCGATGAAGTAGCGGTCATTTTTCCTATTTTAAGTAGAAATAGATTCGCTATTCTCTTCAAAGGTATCGCTAGAGGTGTGAAGAAAGTTTACTTAATGCTTTCTTACCCAAGTGATGAAGTTGGTAACGCTTTAATTACCGCTGATCAAGTTTATGAAGCCGGTATTAATCCATATAGCGATGTTTTGACATTAGAAAAATATCGTGAATTATTTGGCTATAGAGTCCATGAATTCACTGGTGTTGACTATGTTGATTACTATAAAAAGTTAATTGAAGAGCAAGGAGCGGAAGCGGTGATTATCTTCGCTAACCGCGCTGAAGCAATCTTAAATTACACTAAGAAAGTCTTAACATGTGATATTCACACAAGATTTGCCACAAAACGTTTATTAAAAGATAAAGGCGCTGAACTCGTTTTAGCCCTTGATGATATTTTAACCGCACCAGTTAATGGTTCTGGTTATAACGAAAAGTATGGCTTATTAGGCACTAATAAAGCCACTGAAGAAACCGTGAAATTATTCCCAAGAGATGGTCAATCTCTCGTTGAAGGTGTGCAAGCTGATTTATTAGAAAAAACTGGTAAACACATCGAAGTCATGGTGTATGGCGATGGTGCTTTTAAAGATCCACAAGGTAAGATTTGGGAATTAGCAGACCCAGTTGTTTCTCCATTCCACACAGTGGGCTTAAAAGGTACACCAAACGAATTAAAACTCAAATATTTAGCGGATAATGCATATAAAGGTTTAACCGGTAAAGCTCTCGCTGATGCGATTAAAGAAGATATTAAGGCTAAAGAAAAAGACCTCGTTGGCAAGATGGCCTCTGAAGGCACAACCCCAAGACAAATCACTGACTTATTAGGTTCTTTATGCGACTTAACAAGTGGTTCTGGTGATAAAGGTACACCTGTTGTCTTAATTCAAGGATACTTTGATAACTATGCCGACGAATAAGAAGAAAATAGCCTTTGATAATAAGAAATATCTGAAAATCCAACGTCAGGAGATTTTAAAACGCATTAAATCTTTCGGTGGTAAACTTTATCTCGAATTCGGTGGTAAGTTATTTGATGACTTCCACGCGAGTAGAGTCTTACCAGGTTTTGAACCAGATTCAAAACTTCAAATGTTATTAACATTAAAAGATGACGCGGAAATCGTCATGGCGGTCAACGCGAACGATATCAAATCTAACAAAGTTAGAAATGACTTAGGTATCACTTATCAATCCGAAGTCGAAAGATTAATCGATGCCTATCAAGAAGCGGGCTTATATGTTTCTAGTGTGGTCTTCTGTTTCTATGAAGAAAGTCCAGTCTTAAAAACATTTGCCACTAAACTTAGAAAAAACGGTATCAAAGTTTATAAACACTACACAATCGCGGGTTATCCACATAACCTCGTCTCTGTTTTCGGTAGTGATGGCTTTGAAAAGAATGACTATGTGGAAACCACAAAACCATTAATCGTTGTGACCGCACCAGGTCCTGGTTCAGGTAAAATGGCAGTCTGTTTAAGTCAGCTATACCATGACATGAACCGTGGTATTAAATCCGGTTATGCGAAATATGAAACATTCCCAGTGTGGAATCTTCCATTATCGCATCCAGTCAATTTAGCGTATGAAGCGGCCACTGTTGATTTAGCGGACGTCAATATGATTGACCCATACCATTTAGCGGCGTATGGCATTACCACAACTAACTACAACCGTGATATTGAAACATTCCCATTATTAAAGACCATCTTTGAAAAGATTTATGGTTCTTCTCCATATCAATCTCCAACTGATATGGGTGTTAATATGGTGGGCTTTGCGATTATTAACGATGCCGCGGCTTGTGAAGCAAGTAAACAAGAAGTCATTAGAAGATACTACCAAGCTAAGAAGAATGTCTACTTAGGTAAATTCGCTGATGAAACAATTACCAAAGAAGAATCACTAATGACCGCTTTAGGTATTACTACTGACGATAGACCAACAGTGAAAGCGTGCTTAGATAAAGCTAATAAATGTAAAGAAAGAGTCGTGGCCATTGAACTTCCTAACGGTAAGATCATCACTGGTAAGCGTTCTAGATTATTAGGCGCTCCAGCGGCAATGCTCTTAAATACATTAAAAGTCTTAGGTAAAATTGATGATAGTATTCACCTTATTTCGCCACACGTGGTGACCCCAATGGCCGATTTAAAGACTGGTCCATTAAAGAAAGAAAATCCACGTATCCGTAGTGAGGAAATCTTAATTGCCTTGGCTATTCAAGCAAGTAGTAACCCATTAGCCGAATTAGCGCTTAAACAAATTCCAAAGTTAAAGGGTTCAGAAGCACACTGTTCATGTATCCTTTCTGACGCGGATTTAAGAACTTTAACCGCTCTCGGAATTAATGTTACTGAAGAGCCAGTTGGTTACGCGCACAAACTATATTTTAAATAGATATAATCTAATAAAAATGAATAAAAGGGCTTCGGCTCTTTTTTCTTTTTTGTTGAATAATTTTCCGATGATAACAAAAAAATCGTATTCATTTTTATTAAAATGACCGATAATAAATAAGAACTTAGTTTGTGTTCTTAAGGAAACAAACGACATAAGAAAAAATAATTTTGAAAGGGAAAATTATGAAAAGAAAGATTTTATTTTCTGTTCTTCTTATGGGCATGACATTGCCTTTGGCTTTGGGCAATGGCATTAAAGGCGTTAATGCAGAATTCATCGGCGATTATTCTAAAAGCACTGAAAAGAACAACTACATTAAATCCGGCTCTAAGGTGAACGAACAAATCTGTGACGAAGGCTTTGTCCTTCTCAAAAACAAAGACAATTTCTTACCAATGTCCGCTGAGGGCAAAAAGATTTCCTTAGTTGGTAAGAGCTCAGGCAACCTCGTTCGTGGTGGTGGTGGTTCCGGTTCTGGTAGCGTGAACGGTGAAGAAAACTGGCAACTTACCCGTGACTCTGGTGGCAACACCTCAATTAAAGGCTCTCTTGAAGAAGCGGGCTTTGAAGTCAACACCGAAATCCAAAAATTCTATGGTAAATGGTCAAGCGGTGGCTGGGGTGGTTTATCTTACTCCAATGACAGCAAGTCCGGTGCTGGTAGAACAAATGGTAACGATGGTTGGAAAGGTAACTCCGAAGTTACTATCGGTGAAACTCCAATTTCATCTTACACACCTGAATTATTAGCGACTTTAGACGAATATAAAGACGCGGCTATTCAAGTCATCTCCCGTGAAGGTAGTGAAGGTTGTGACGTTAAAACATGCAACGCTCACGATAGCAAAAAAACAAATTCCAGTGCGGAACAAGTTTCTGAAAGACACGCTCTTCAATTATCTGAAAACGAAGAAGCATTATTTAATGAATTACATAACCACACTGATAACATCATTATCATTATCAACTCTGGTAACATCTTCCAATGCGATAAGTTCGAAAACGATGACAAAGTTAAAGCGATCCTTTGGATTGGTAACCCAGGTGCCGTTGGTGCTAAATCAGTTGGTAAAATCTTAACTGGTCAAGTCAACCCATCCGGTCGTACAGTTGATACTTGGGCTCGTGATTTCACACTTGACCCAACATTCCAAAACTTCTCTGATAACTCACAAACTAACTTAGTAACTGACTCTAGTGGTAAAAAACTCTATGCTCCACAAGACACAATGCTTGCGGAAGATGGTAAACCAATGCTCAGTTATGGTACAGATAAGGATTATCAAACCCACGATGCTCCAAGATGGGACAACAAACGTGGTGGTCAAGAATTCAAAGTCGTCCAAGGCGGTCTTAATGGTGTTAAACCAGCTTCATATGTTTCTTATGAAGAAGGCATTTATGTCGACTATCGTTACTATGAAACAAGATATGCTGACATGGCTAAAAAGAACAAGAAAGCCGCTAATGAATGGTATAACGGTCAAGAAGGCGTTATTTATCCATTCGGTTATGGCTTAAGCTATACCTCATTCTCTCAAAAGATTGTTTCCTCTAACGTTAAAGGCGCAACCTTAAAGACAGGTAATAGTGAAATCCAAGTTAACGTTGAAGTTAAAAATACTGGTAAAGTTGCTGGTAAAGAAGTTGTCCAATTATACTGGAAAGCTCCATATACCAAAGGTGGTATTGAAAAAGCTAATAATGTTTTATGTGCATTCGCTAAAACTGAATTATTAGAACCAGGCGAAAAACAAACATTAAAATTAACATTCAATACTCAAGATGTCGCTAACTACGACTTTGCAGATAAGAACAATAATGGATTCAAGGGCTATGAATTAGAAGGTGGTACATACTACGTCACCCTCAATAAGAGTGCTCATGAAGAATTAGGTTCTATTAAATTCTCCGTTGCTAAAGACGGTATCAAATTTGAAAAAGACCGCTACACTGGCAATAAAGTTGAAAACCGTTTCACTGATAGAGGCTTCTATGATTGCTTACCAGGTGAAAAAGACATCGGTTTCGAACAATTCTCACGTGCTGACCTTTCCAAAAAGCCAACACATCCAACAATTGAAGAAAGAACAGTTAAAGCGGGTAGCCGTTATGAAGAATTCTTAACTCACGAATTCAAGTTGGATGATACAGATGATACCAAAGGTGAATACATTCCACTTAACGCTTTAAAGACCAAAGCAGATATCGAAGCTTTAGGTTGGACACAAAGCGCTACAGCGCCATCCAAAGCTGATAGCGTTCAATTTAAAGATTTAGTTGGTCTTGATATGAATGATCCACTTTGGAAACAAGCAATGGACCAAATGACATTTGCTGAATTAATTAGCTTCTCATATGGTGGCAGTGCCCATAACCCTGCAATTAGCAGAATGGACAAACCACAAACAGGTGATAGTGATGGTCCTTCCCAATTCCAATATATTTGGTGGGCAGGCGCGCCAATCGTTGCTGCGACATATAACGTCGATTTAGCCCGTGAACAAGGCGAACACGTTGGTATGGAAGCACATATCTCCGGTACATATGGTTGGGCTGGTCCAGCTGTCAACTTACACCGTTCTCCATTCGGTGGCCGTAACTTCGAATACTATTCAGCCGATCCATTCTTAATGGGCCGTATCGCAGCGAAAGTCGTTGCTGGTGCGACAGACAATGGCTTATATTGCTACTTCAAACACTTTGCTGTTAACGATCAAGAAAAGAACCGTGAAGGTACATCAGTCTTCTTGACAGAACAAGCCCTACGTGAAATTTATCTCAAGCCATTCCAAATGGCAGTTCAAGAAGGTAAATCAATGGCTCTTATGTCTTCCTATAACCGTTTAGGTAATATGGAAACCGCTGCTTCTTATCCATTATTAACAGAAGTTCTCCGTGATGAATGGGGCTTCAAAGGTCACATCATTTCCGATATGACCCATAGTGGTAACAAATCTGTTAACAACTACTGCTATGAAAACGTTAACAACCGTGTCCTTTCTGGTTGTAACCAACAATTAGATAGCAATGGTTTTAAAGACGATATTCAATGTAAATGGGACGCTACCGCTTTTGATGGTAAAGGCGCTCCAGTTTACACAAATAAAGCTGGTCAAAAAGTTGAAAGCTACACATTCTGGTATATGCTCAGAATGAATGCTCTTGAAACCATGTGGACATGCGCTAACTGTGGCGTTATGTCAAAAGTCATGGTTAAAGACGCTCACTTAGAATTCGAAGGTGTTGAACACAAATACTTAGAAGCCGCTGTTGGCCAAGAAATTAATATCAAAGTTAATGCTCCTGAAGATTTACAAGGTGCAACATTATCTATTGACCCAGTTACTCCATTACCAAAGGGCTTAGTCTTCGAAGATAATACAATCAAAGGTAAGATTGATGAAGCTTGCAACGTGTTCATTCACGTCTTGGCTGATAATGGCACTGAAAAGTTTGGCTCAAGCATTCAAATCTTCGCTCCAGCGATCGAAAGTGTCACAGTGACTGCTAAACGTGGTTGTGGTGGTGCAATCGAAGCAACATTAAGTGCAATTGGCTTATTAGCCATTGGTACAGTAATAGTCCTCTTAATCGAAAAGAAAAAGAGAGCTAACGCTTAATCATTGAAATTCAAAGAGGCCCTCAGCTTGAGGGTCTTTTTGCTTGTCAAAAAAATGAGACTATATCTAAATAAAATTTGTTACCTTGTATGCACGCAATCGTATTATTGTCTAGTGCTTTAAAAATATTTGTCATATTATGAACGGCGCTTTCAATTTATATTGAATATACTAATGCATTATGGATTCTATGAGATAATGATGTAATTTAATCCGGTTTTGCACTCCAGTTGAGGCAAAATTAATAATGCAAATTTACTTTGAAAGGAAAAACACATGAAGAAAAAAGTATTAATTCCCGTTTTTCTTGCCGCACTTGCTTTGCCAGCGTGCTTAAACAAGGGTGTTTCCGCTAACTATGCTGATTTTATTGGTGAATATGGTAAAGGCCAAAGTTCAGATAGAAAAGCCTATATCACTCACGCTCAAAAAGTCCAAGACGAATTAGCGGAAGAAGGTTTCGTTTTATTAAAGAACAAAAACAACTTCTTACCAATGAGCGCCGAAGGCAAGAAAATCACATTAGCCGGCAAGAGTTCTAACAACCTTGCTTGTGGTGGTGCTGGTTCCGGTTCCGGTTCCGTCTCTAGCGATGTCAAAGGCTACCACACCGATGAAGCTCTCAAAGAAGTCGGCTTTGAATTAAACCAACAAATCCTCGATTTCTATGGTAAATGGAGCAGTGGTCGTTGGTCAAACAACAGTAAGTCCGGTTCTGGTAGAACAAACGGTAACGATGGTTGGAAAGGTAACTCCGAAGTTACAATCGGTGAAACACCAATCGAATCCTATGGCGAAGATTTATTAGCCACATTAGACGAATATAATGACGCCGCCATTCAAGTCATTACTCGTGAAGGTTCTGAAGGTTGTGACGTTAAAACATGCAACGCTCACGACAGCAAAAAGACCAACTCCAGTACAGAAAAAGTTTCAGACAGACACGCTTTACAATTATCTGAAAACGAAGAAGCCTTATTGAACGAATTAGGCAAACACACAGAAAACATTATCGTTGTCATTAACTCCAGTAACATCTTTGAATGTCAACAACTCGAAAATAATGACAAAGTTAAAGCCATCATTTGGGTTGGTAACCCAGGTGACCGTGGTATTAGAGCCTTAGGCCGTATCATCACAGGTGAAGTCAACCCATCCGGTCGTACAGTCGACACATGGGGCCGTAATTTCAGAAAAGATCCAACATATCAAAACTTCTCTGATAACTCCCAAACAAATGAAGTTACCTTATCTGATGGTAAAACATACTTCGCTCCACAAGACACAATGTTCAATGCTGATGGCACACCAATGCACAGCTTAGGTACAGATAAAGACTATAAGTTAACTGGTTCCCCAAGATGGGACAACAAACGTGGTGGTGAAGAAGCCAAAGTTGTCTCTGGTGGTATCAATGGTGTTAAGCCAGCCGCTTACGTTTCTTATGAAGAAGGTATCTATGTCGACTATCGTTACTATGAAACAAGATATGCTGACATGGCCAAGAAGAATAAGAAAGAAGCCAAGAAATGGTACGACAGTGAAGAAGGTGTTCTCTACCCATTCGGTTATGGCTTAAGCTATACAACCTTCTCACAAAGAATTGTTAAATCCACAATCAAGAGAAATGACAAGATTGATGGTAGCCAAGAAGTTATCGGTGTGACTGTTGAAGTTAAGAACACTGGTAAAGTCGCTGGTAAAGAAGCTGTCCAATTATATTGGAAAGCTCCATATACAAAAGGTGGTATTGAAAAAGCAGACCACGTCTTATGTGCATTTGGTAAGACCAAATTACTCCAACCAGGTGATACAGAAAGAGTCCACTTATCATTCTACCTCCAAGATGTCGCTAACTACGACTTCACAGACGCAAACAAAAACCAATTCAAAGGTTATGAATTAGATGCTGGTAAATATGAACTCTTACTCGGTAAGAACGCTCACGATAACCACGACACCTTATCATTCCAAATCACTCAAAACGTCAAATACGAAAAAGACCGTTTCTCCGGTAACAAAGTTGAAAACCGCTTCACAAATAGAGGTTTCTATAACTCAATGCCAGAAGAAAACGATATCGAATTCACACAAATGAGTCGTGCTGACTTTGCTAAAACATTCCCAACTCACCCAACCATTGAAGATAGAAAAGTTAAAGCAGGTAGCAGATTCGAAGAATTCTTAACATACGAATTCTCTCTCGCAGACTTCGAAGAAGGCAATAACGAATACGTTCCAGCCGAAGCTCGTAAAGATGCTTCCGTCGCTGCTAACTGGAAACAAGGTTCCAAAGACACAGCTTACAAGATTAAAGATCTTGCTAATGTAAATTTAGATGATCCAATTTGGGAAGATGTCGTCAACCAAGCTTCTTGGGCCGATATGTTAAAAGTTATTGAAACAAATGGTATGTCTTCACAAGCTATCAGTAGCGTTGGCAAATCTGGTTTCTCCGAAGGTGATGGTCCACAAAAATTCAACATTATGTGGTGGGTCTCTTCTCCAATCATTGCTGCAACATTCAACCAAGATTTAGCTCATAAGCAAGGTGAATGCGTTGGTATGGAATCTCACATCACTGGTAAATCCGGTTGGTGGGGTCCAGCTGTCAATACACACCGTTCTCCATTCGGTGGCCGTAACTTCGAATACTATTCAGCCGATCCATTCTTAATGGGCCGTATGGCTGCTCAAGTCGTTGGTGCTGCTACAGATAGAGGTGTCTATGCTTACTTCAAACACTTCGCTGTTAACGATCAAGAAAAGAACCGTGAATCCGGTATCTCATTCGTGAACGAACAAGCGTTACGTGAAATCTACTTAAAATCCTTCCAAATGGTCTTTGAAGAAGGTAAGTCCATTGGTGTCATGGGTTCCTACAACCGTATAGGTTTAATGGAAACCGCAGCATCCTATCCATTATTAACAGAAGTTCTCCGTGGTGAATGGGGCTTCAAGGGTTCTGTCTTATCTGATATGACCCATAGTGGTAACAAATCCGTTAACTTCAAGTGCTATGAAAACGTTAATAACCGTGTTCTCGCTGGTTGTAACGCTCAATTAGACCAAGGTGGCGGTTTCGGTGGTGACTCCGAAGCTAAATGGGATAGCACACAAAATGCTCCTCTCTACACCAAGAAAGATGGCACAAAAGCAGTTTCTTACTCCTACTGGTATGCTGTGAGAAAATGCGTTAAAGAACACTTATACATGGCATCACGTTGTACCGCTACAAACCGTGTCATGGTTCCAGTCGTTGAAAACGGCGAAGAATACAAAGAAGTTTTAGCTCGTGAAGATTACTCCTACGAAGTTAAGATCGAAGGCGCTAAGACAATTAAGTTCAATGCTCGCGAAGGCATCGCATTACCAAAGGGTATCTCATTCGAAAACAATACTCTCAGTGGTAAATTCGAAAACGAAGGTGTCTATCACTTAGACTTCGTTGGTTATGACGAAAACGAAAAAGCAGTTGGTGCTTTCAAACTTATCGTTACCGCGACAACAAACGGTTACGACATCGCTCCTTTAAAGAAAGGTTGTGGTGGTGAAATCGCTGCTGTTGGTGCAATCGTTGCATTAGTGGCTGTCGCCGGCGTTTGCTTACTCCTCGTTTCCAGACGTAGAAAACAAATCGCCTAATTTTAGAAAATAATTTCTAACTAAAAACATGTTAACTGCTAGGGTCAATCCGGCCCTAGCAGTTTGCTACGTTAATATGCGTATACATTATGCGTATATAGTGATATGCTATTAATACATAAAATCGTTAATAAAGCATCATCTTA
The DNA here is from genome assembly GCA_946414915.1 of uncultured Caryophanales bacterium. Taxonomy (GTDB): domain Bacteria; phylum Bacillota_I; class Bacilli_A; order RFN20; family CAG-826; genus RUG14515. The sequence goes on along the minus strand of CAMKQK010000001.1, from coordinate 49,441 downwards.
AATCGTCCGTATTAAGATGGCGCTTGATTATATATCCCTAGAAAGGAGAATGTTATCCGGCAGTTAAGTCTAGGGTTAACCGAATAACGAACTATTAATTATGAAAAAGAAAATCTTTTTAATGGGTATGATGGTGGCTTGTATGGCTCTTGCTGGCTGTAGCGGTACCTCTTCATCCAAAAAACCTAGCAGATCAGCATCTCAATCTTCATCCGAAGATGAATCATCTGAACCAATCGTCCTCCCTGATTTACAAGTTAAGATTGATAACGGTGATGGAAATCCAAAAGTCGAAACTGTTAAGCTTGGTACTGCTTTGGAAAAACCAGCAAAAGATCCAACCGCTCCTGCAGGTAAAGTTTTCTATGGTTGGATGAACGTCAAAAACGGTGGTGAAATTTGGGACTTCGATAGTAAAAGTAACAACGTTGTTATGGAAGATGTTGAATTAAAACCATGTTTCATTCCAGCTTCACAAGCCGTTAATGCTTTCGAAGCAGAATTATGCCCAGATATTACTGAAAGAATTGGTAAAGACGGTACCGCAGGTATGGATGGTGAAACCTATTCAGGTGGTCAATCTGGTACAGGCCTTATCGGTAGAGTTGCTTACGAAGGTAACGAAAACAAATATAATGCTTCCGGTGCTTACGTTAGAGAATCTGGCGTTGCCCGTTACGCAACAGACGCAGACTTCGCAAACTCAGATGTCAGTGTTGTCGGCGCATTTGTTCACTATAACTACGTTAAAGGCAATACATTAACATGGGAAATTGAAAGTGATGCCGCCGCTACAAACGTTACATTATTCATGAGATTATCTGGTGAATATGGTCTTACTGAAGAACACCAAGTCTTCGAAGGCGAAGGTGAAGCTAGAGTTTATGAAAGATTCAGCGATGCAGATTTCCAAGTCCAAGTCAATAATGCCGATGTTAAATATGGCAATATCGCTATCCACAACATCGTTCCAAAGGACATTCTTCCATTCCGTGATTTCATGATCAGTGCTGAAGTGTCATTAAATCAAGGCAAAAATACCATTAAGATGACTGTTAATAACGAAAATACATTAAACGGTACAATCAAATCCACCGGTCCAGTTATTGACGCTATCAAATTAGTTTCTTCTAGCGCAGTTACTTTCTCAAACGCTAAATTATCTCAATTAAATAGCTCCAAATAGTCTGTTGCTAATATAGGATTTGAATTATGAGTGCAAAAAAAGTATTTAAAAAATTATTAAAACCACGTGTTATTACCTGGTTAGCAACAACCGTGGTTCTTACTGGTGTTTTAATCGCTGCTGATTACTTCGCAATGAACAAATACGTTTCATTGATCGAACAAACCAAATTAGGTGGCGATATTCCAATTCCAGATCCAAACCAAAAAGGTAATGCCTTCGTCCAAGACTTTGAAACAAAAGACGAAGCGTTCAATAATGGTAACGAAGTTGCCAGACAAATCTGTGAAGAAGGTATGATTCTTCTTAAAAACAGAGAAGAAGCTTTACCACTTGCTAAAGGCTCTAAAGTCACAGTCTTTGGTAGAAACTCTGTCGCTTTAGTTTATGGTGGTTCAGGTTCCGCTGAACCAGGTAAGAGTGACGATAAAGAACTCAAGAAAAAATATGGTTGGAGAAAAACCGTTAACGACTCATTAGAAGAAGCCGGTTTTGCTATCAACCCAGAAATGAAAAAATTCTACGATAAACAAGATCCTCGTAGTGATAGCCCAGGCATGGAAGACAAGACTGGTAAACAAAAAGTGCCAATCTTATTCACTGGTGAAACATCTTATGACAAATACACAGACGCTGTGAAGAAATCATATGATAACTATGGCGACGCTGCTATCGTTGTCTTCTCACGTATCGCGGGTGAAGGTTGGGACTTACCAAGAAAAGCTTTTGATAACGAAAATCGTCACTATCTTGAATTAGATAACGCCGAAAGAGAATTATTAAGAGAAATCGGTAAATCTCAAAAATTCAAAAAGATCATTATCTTACTCAATGGCTCTAACTACATTGATTTAGGATTCTTAGAAGAAAGAACAAACGCTACAGATTATAACGATTTCGGCAAATACGTCGACGCCGTTATTAATATTGGTAGCCCAGGTGCTAACGGCATCATGGCTTTAGGCTCAATCCTTAATGGTACAGTTAACCCATCAGGCAAAACTGTTGATACCGTTTACACAAACTATAAAAAAGACCCAACATGGCAAAACTTCGGTGGTAACAAAACATACGAAAACCAAAATGGTACCGATGCTTATATTACCGGTTATACCACTAAGGCTGATGGTACTATCGAAGAACAAACAACTGGTTATTACTTAGTTGAATACGAAGAAAACATCTACATGGGTTATAGATATTATGAAACCCGTGGCTCAATTGATGGTGAAGAATGGTATAACAAAAATGTTGTTTACCCATTCGGCTATGGCTTAAGCTATACAGATTTCACTGAAACAGTGACAAGTGAAGGCGGCGCCTTTGAATACGGTAAAAACGATAAAGGCGAACAAAAAACTTTCACTGTCAAAGTAAAAGTCAAAAACACTGGCAATGTTCCAGGCAAACAAGTCGTTCAACTTTATGGATCCGCTCCATATACAAATGGCGGCATTGAAAAAGCACATAAAGTCTTAGTGGGCTTTGCTAAAACAAAATTGTTAGCCAAAGGCGAAGAAGACACAGTTGAAATCACAGTTAATCCATATGATATGGCTAGCTTTGATTCTCAAGACAAGAACCATAATGGTTTCAAAGGCTACGAATTAGAAAAAGGTGAATACACATTCTACGCAAGTACAGATGCTCACCACTCATTCGGCGAAATCAAAAAGACATTAGCAAACGATGTTAAGATTGAAAAAGATCCAGACACCGATGTTAAAGTCGAACCATTATTCCCAGAAGTGACTGCGCATATGAATCCAGCAGAAAGCTTATCCAGAAGTAACTTCGCTGGCACATTCCCAAAACCAATCACTATTGATGAACGTGTCATTGATGATGCTTTCTTAAAGAAATTACAATCTAAATCCACAACTAATGAAGAAAAATATGACAAAATGCCAACAATGGATGCGCCATATACTGTTTCCATCAAAGATTTAGCTGGTAAGAAATATGATGATCCTTTATGGGATGCATTCCTTGATCAATTAAGCTTTAATGACTATTTAAGAATCTTCAATGAAGGCTGCTATTCTACACCTGCCATTAAGAAGAATGTCACCATTAAAGAAATTGACGAAGAAACAGGCGAAGAAGTTGAAAAGAACTACAAAGATTATGTTGTTGTTCCAGGCACAACTTCCGCTGATGGTCCTACAGGTATCGTTGGCTTCTTAGGCAGTACAGCTATCTATGGTTGCTGCTACTATCAATCAGAATGCTTATTAGCTCAAACCTATAACTTAGAATTAGCTGATTTACAAGCTAACGCTATTGGTAACGAATGCTTAATCGGTAATGAGAAAAACGGCCTTGCTTACCCAGGTTGGTATGCTCCAGGCGTCAACTTACACCGTTCTCCATTCTCTGGCCGTAACACTGAATACTACTCTGAAGACCCATTATTAAATGGTAAATTCGCTGGTAGAGTCATCAAAGGCGTTATGAAAAAAGGTGTCTACGCTAACGTTAAACACTATGCCGTCAACGACCAAGAAACACACAGATCCACAAAAGGTATCGCCACATGGTTAGACGAACAAGCGATGCGTGAACTTTACTTAAAGGCTTTCGAAATCGCTGTTAAAGAAGGCGAAGCTAAAGGCTTAATGACTTCCTTCAACCGTATCGGTACTGAATGGGCTGGTGGTTCCTATCGTTTAGTCACAACTATCTTAAAGAAAGAATGGGGCTTTGTTGGTTCCGTTATCTGTGACTTCCATACAGACTTCTATATGGATAGTAAGCAAATGCTCTACGCTGGCGGTGACTTAAACCTCTGCGCTGACGATGAACAATGGTTACAAACAAGTGGCGTTTATGATACACCATACGTCAAGAAGAGTGACGCTAAAGACGTCAACTTACTCAGACAAGCCGCTCATAATAACCTTTATGCATTAGCTAACTCCGCGATGTTAAAGGTCGACATCATCGGTTACAAGACCGTTTGGTGGAAGATCGCATTCCGCGCTCTTGAAATCGCCATTCCTGTCTGCTTAGCAGGCTGGGGCTTCGCAGTGATCTTTACTGCTTTACGCAAGAAAGAAGATCCTGTCGCTCAAGCGGAATAGTTAATCACTAACTAAAACAAAAGCGAATCTCAAACGAGGTTCGCTTTTTATTATGCGTGTTTAGTGTATCTTTTAGGCGTTTTAAGCGGCGTTAATGTAATTAAAGTGTATTTATCCGTTTCTTCTTTATTCAGCCCCTATAATCCTTATTATTAAAAATAATATAAATAAAAGCAGTGATTGCTCACTGCCTAGATTATTTATTAATTAAGCTTGTTCTTTAAGTGCTTTCTTTTCTTCAATCTTTTTATCAAAGTAACGATAGAGGAAGAAGAAGATTACTCCGCCTATGACCATTAGAATGGACCAGAACTGTGAAGGAGTTAATCCTGGAACGAATTTACCTCTTTCTTCAACGTCCCCTCTGATGAACTCGATTAAGAATCTCCAGATGCCGTATCCAATAAGGTAAACGGTCATATTGTATTTAAAATGGAATTTGAAATATAAAAGAATCATCACCGCGGAAATCACAAATAAGAAAATCGCTTCAAATAATTGAGTAGGTATTTCTTTATGTAATTCACCAGGGAAAGTTACACCATACCAAGCATCGGTTTCAATACCACTGCAGCAACCCGCGGAGAAGCAGCCTAATCTTCCAAAAGCGTGCGCGAGAGTAATAGAAATAGGGGCGAATCTTAATAACTCCCAAACACCCTTATTCATATCACTCTTCAAAATATTAGTGTCTTTTAATCTTGGATTAATGACATAGACATATAAGAAGTAGGTAGCAAGATAAACAATTACACCCCCTAAGAGTCCGCCTAAGAAGGTCATTTTACCAGCGAATTGGAAACCATTTTCTGGATGGGCAATAAAGTCGTAAATTGATTGAGTTAAAGTAGCGAATAAGAAGCCTAAAGCAATCGCGATGATACCAATCATGAGGATTGTATCTCTCGCAGTACTGGAATAACCACTTTTACGCATAGCGATATAAGTGAAAACAAAACAAGCGATCAATCCAATAAGGATGAATATCGCATACATATCAATATCGATGCCGAATATATTAAATAATGGATCAGGAAACATGCTTTTTCTCCATATTAATGAGACTCACAATAATGTGCCCCGCACATAAGATACCACAGACGATAGTTAAAATCCAAAAAACACGATTATCCCAAGGATTTCCTTCTGCGATTTCAAAGAATGTTAAAAGGCCACCAAAGTCAAATATCGCATGAATAATTACGCATAACCAAACGTTGTTTGTTTTTAACATCATCACTGAGAACATCCCACCAATTAAGAAGGTATAACCGACTTGTAATAAGACATCTAATGGTGACATGTTATTGAATAAGTTAGTGAGATGGAATAAGGCAAATATAGTGGTGCTAATTAAGGCGGCGAAGAAGTACTTTAATTTCGCATTTCTTAAATAGTCTAAGCATAGATATAAAAGAATACCTCTAAAGACGATTTCCTCAATTAAGGCTACTGAAATAACATAAAGGATATAAAGCCCCATAAGGTCTAAACGCGAGAAAGTCATCTCTTTAGTTAAAAGGCTCGCGATTGGGAAATTAACGACGGCAACGAGTAGACATGGCAAACACCACAATATCTTTTTAAAAGTGGTGCCTCTCCATGACATATATGGAGTGTTACCCACTAGATAGATGAGCCAGAGTATTAAAGCGCCCACGATAAAGTGATAAATGATACCCGTGACTAATTTATTGGCCTCATAATCATTAGTAATGATATCAATATGGATAGCTTCAAATAATACGAAAGCCGTAACCGCAAGAGCGGCTAATACAATCGTAATAATGTATTTAATTGTTTTATTCATAGGCTACTTCGCTAGTTTTTCACTAGGATCATCGCCAATAGGATTAACAATCGAATAACCAATATTAACTAAGTGGTCTGCGACTCTTTCTAATTCACTAACTAAAGTGGTGTAGAAAGGAGAGTTTTCCACGTGACATGTTTTATTTTGAATACGCTCGTAGTGAGCACTACTTAATTTGTTCTTTAATTCATCTGTTTGATTTTCTAAATCATGGAGCTTTCTTAAGCTATCGCTACTCTTATCGTGGAAGATGATGAATGTTAAATCAAACATCTGACAAACCACATCAAACATACTGTCGAATTCCTTTTTAGCGATATCAGAGAACGCTAAATCGTTTTCCACCATCTTTAATGAAGATTCATAGAAGTTATAGGCGTGGTCACCAATACGTTCAATATCGTTAACAACATGGAAATAACTACCTAATGTCTTTTCGTCGTTTAATGTAACATTATGAGTTAAGTTGATTAAGAATTGAGTAATTTCATTATTGATATAGTCAATCTTATCTTCGACTTCGATTAATTCTTTATCGTTAGAAGTATCTTGCGTAAGAATACGATGATAACCAAGTTTTAAGTTGTCATAAGAAAGATGCATCATATTGATGATTTCTCTTTTGACCTGCATCATAGCGATGGATGGAGTATTCAATAAGTGATTATCAATAAACTTAATAGATTCTCTCATCTTTTCTTGTTCTTTATCTTTGATAAGCTTGAGAGATAACTTTTCTAATGGTTTTACAAGTGGAAGAGCGGCAATCATAAAGATAATGTTATATAAAACATGGAATACCGCGATCGCTAAAGCGTTGTTATTACCAAAGATGAAATGGAAACCATCAGTGATAAATGAAGATAATGGCCAGCAGATGGCTAGAGCCACTAAAGCGGCTAAGATACGAATGATTAAAACAATTAAACCAGTACGTTTAACATTAACGTTTCCACCAATAGTAGCAATTAAAAGAGTGATGACGGTACCGATTGTCGCACCTAAAACAAGATACATAGCTTGTTCAAAATGTAAGGCACCTGTGCCAACCATCGCAACGGTAATACCAATAGAAGCAGAACTGGACTGTAATAAAGCGGTGATGAAGGCACCGATTAATAATAAGAGTAGTGGGAATTTAACAGCTTCAAAGAAGTCTTCGATGCCTTTAACTAAATCAGCGTTACCCATAATGGCGCCACTCATTGTGCTTAAGCCAAAGAATAAGATACCTAAGCCAGCTAAGATTTCACCGATGTTTCTCACTAATTCTTTCTTAAAGAACATCAAGACAACACCGATAACTGCTAAGACAACAAAGTATTTAGAAATAGAAATAGAAGATAAGGAAGCAATTAAACCAGTCACGGTAGTGCCAACATAAGCACCAAGGATGATGTTAACGCCTTGGAATACTGTCATTGCACCAGCGGCAATAAAACCGATAGCCATAACACCAGTGGCCGCACTGCTTTGTACTAATGCTGTGACTGTTGTACCAATGCCGAAACAAGCAAATCTATTGTTTCTAATCTTCTTTAATAATCTTTTTAATCCGCGTCCTGTGGATTTCTTTAAACCAGAGGACATCATGTTCATGCCAACGATAAATACCGCGGCGCCTACAAATAATGTGATAATACTTAATACTAATTGTTCCATACGATAATATTAAAAAACATTTATTGAATATAATCAATAAGGCGATTGATATTTGATGATTGAAAAAAGCACAAGAAAAACCGCATTAAAAGAATAAAAAAACCGGCTACGACACCACTTGAGCGGTAAATCACCGGTACTCATATTCAAACACATTTATTTTCATAAAACAAGGTGTAATCAGAATAACTATAAATGCTTTTGTCTTTTCTCTTTGTTTCAACAAAGAATGCAAGTATAATTACTACGGAATTAAAAAAGGAGAAAACACACATGCATAAATTAGTATTAATCAGACATGGTGAATCCGAATGGAATAAACTCAACCTCTTCACAGGTTGGACCGATGTCGAATTAAGCGAAAAGGGCGTTGAAGAAGCTCACCGCGCTGGTAGAACTTTAAAAGAAAAGGGTTATGACTTTGATGTCGTCCATACCTCTTTATTAAAGAGAGCTATTCACACAATGAACAATGTCTTATTTGAATTAGACAGAGAATGGTTACCAGTTTACAAATCCTGGAGATTAAATGAACGTCACTATGGCGCTCTTCAAGGCTTAAACAAAGCCGAAACCGCTGCTAAATACGGTGAAGAACAAGTTAAGATTTGGAGAAGAAGCTATGATTGCCCACCTCCAGCTCTTGAAAAAGACGATCCACGTAACCCAGCTTTACAAGCGCAATTCAGAGATGTTGATCCAAAAGATTTACCATTAAATGAATCCTTAGAATTAACAGTTAAGAGAGCAGTTCCATATTTTGAAGAAGTTATCAAACCAGAAATGGAAGCTGGTAAGAGAGTCCTTATCGTTGCCCATGGTAACTCCTTAAGAGCTTTAGTTAAATACTTCGACAATATGGCGGACTCCGAAATCGTTGGTGTTAACATCCCAACAGGTGTCCCACTAGTGTATGAATTTGATGACAATATGAAAGCCATTAACCATTACTACTTAATGGACGAAGAAGAACTCAAAAAACAAATGGAAGCTGTTGCCAACCAAGGCAAAGCCAAATAGTTAAAAATACTCAACTTTTATAGGCCATACATCTGTGTGGCCTTTTTTATTAAAAAAGTATTTGATTTTTAGTCACTTATATATAAAATATAGCCAATGTGTTTAAAAGAGGACTAAAAAATGAACAAAAAATACGCAGTATTAGTGGTTGATATGCTCAACGACTTCGTCACCGGTGTCATCGGTTGCGATAACGCTAGAGCAATTGTCAAACCAACACAAGAATTATTAGAAATTGCTAGAAAGAATAACGTTCCAGTTATCTTCTGCAACGATTGCCACTATAAGGGTGTCGACAACGAATTAAATTTATGGGGTGATCACGCCATCAAAGGTACATGGGGTGCTGAAATTATCCCAGAATTACCAGTTGATGCTAAAGACTACATCGTTCCAAAGAGAAGATATTCTGGTTTCTTCCAAACAGACTTAGACTTATTACTCAAAGAATTAGGTGTTACATCAGTTGTTATCGCTGGCTTACACACACATATGTGCTGCAGACACACCGCTGCTGATGCTTACCAAAACAACTATGAAGTTATCTTTGCTAACGAAGCCACAAATTCCTTCACCAAAGAAGACTATGAATATGGCTTAAGATACGCCAAAGAAACTTATGGCGCTAACAACTACAACAATAAAGAATTAGCTGATTTATTCAGTAAATAATTTTGATAGAATAAGGCTATGACTCACGACGAATATGTAGACATGGCTACGGCCGATTTTACAGTAAGACTTATCATAGGATTGATCTTTGGATTGGTTTTACTAATTGGTGGAATTATATTCGCTATTATTCTTCTTGTTAAAAAGGAATATTACGTTGCGGGAATTATTGGCTTAATTGCTTTCGGCGGATTGCTAGTCTCTGGCATTAACGGATACATATTACTGTCGCATAGAAAAAAATCTGATAAATCCGAATAAAACTAATTATTACAAAACTAAATAATGGTGACAAAAACCGATTAAATGTAAATATCGGTCTAGTCACCATTTTTTATTGATTATCACAAGAAAAAGTTAGTTTTTTGCGTAAAAAATGAATAATTATTATATAAATCAATAAAAGTGAGATTGTGCCAAAACTTTTTGCGTTACATTGTAACTATCTGATTTCTATTGATAAACGATAGAAAAAACATAAACTTAAAGGTAGAGATTTTTATACAAAAAACTGCGGTGCATCCTGTTTTTTATTAAAAATCCCAAACGCAAATAAAGCTGTTTGGCTAATGCTTTATTGTTCACTCAAAAAGCACGAAATAGGATGCACTTTTTTCGTGCGCATTCCTCGCCAAGCGGCTTAAATTTGTGACTTTAACTTTTTCTATGTAAAGGAGGTTTAAAAAATGCATTCAAAAGTTATTGTTGCATCACTTGTTTGTATGCTTGCTGCAAGCTTCAATGCTGGCAAAGGCGTAAACGCTAATATTGCTAGAGCAACGAAGATGGAAATCAATGAAACAAGTGGTTGCAATGCTCCAAACGAAGAACGCTTCGGCATCCAAGCAGGCGGTTGTGTTGCTGCTTCTAACAATACTGCTTCGTTCAACTTTGACGGAATTGGTAGAGCTAGTATGCTTAACGGTTTTGGTGTTATTCAAGACTCTAGCAATTTGTTCCAAAGCCTTTATTACCAACTAGTTTTCCAAGGTGGTGATAGGGTAGGCGCCATAATTTCAACACCAAGTACAAATGGTGAAAACTGTATTAAATTCGGTATGGACGGTAAAGTCATGGTGGTTGTTTACTTATATACTCAAGGAGCATATACAGCCATTTCCGACAAATCATTTAATGATGCTCGTTCTAAATATTTCTTAGAAGTTATTGCTACTGATGCAGAAAAGGCATATTTCCCAGAAGAAGACTTGCCAGGTGGCGGTGGCGGTGGCGGCACCTTACCTCCATATCCTCACACAAACTATTTAAATAGTAATTTTGCTGGCGTTAAAACCGGTGGTAAAGGAATTGGTGACATTTACATTAATCCAGACCTTCCAATCCACACATTAGCAACATCTAGATTTGACGCCATTAAGCACTATAGTGATTTCGTTTATGGCGGATCTGATATTCAAACCGCAAGAACCACAAAGAAAAAGAAAGCATCCGAATCAAACTATGGCGTTGATATCAATATTCATGTTAAGTGGCTTGACGAAGATGGCTATGAATATCCTGTCGAAGGTATTCGTATGGACATCTTGTCACGAGGTGACACTTTAATTCGACAAATTGCATATGACTGGACATTTATTCCTCGTACAGATGAAAATGGTGACTTTACATACCATATTGCTCAAAACGATATTGGAAATATCAAATTAGATAGTCTTCAACTCGAATTATATGCTGATACATTGGCTACAACCGTTTATGACAATCATAATTTTAGATATCCGTATTTCTACGGCGAAAGCAGCCTACGAATGTCCTACGCAACTGAGATAAAATTATCAACTTTAAAGAAGGTCGACTTTAACATCACAATGTATCCAAATCGTAGTGATAGAGCTGCAGCCTACGAAATCACTCAAGCGCATCACGTTATGCAAAGGTATGTGAATAGATTCACTACAGACGTCTACCACGCTAAGACAAAATACCCAACTATCCAAACAATGTATAGACCTCAAAACAGCAATGGTGAATCAGAAATTAGAATTAGAAAAGACCATTACAATTGTTGGGATGTCGTGAATCATGAGTACGCTCACTTCGCTACTGAATATTTAGACTTAGTTACACTTCCTTACAACCCAACTCCACATTTGTATAATGAGTCCTGTAGCGAAAGCGAAGCATATGCAGAAGGTTTAGCAACATACTTATCACTCGCTTCTCAATTATGGTGGGCAGAGGAATATGAAGACTCCTACTGCACTGAAATGGCTGACTATTATTATGACGATGACGCTAACGGTTTTTATGTCGATTACAGCGAATACCAATATGGTGAACCAGATAGCGAACATGGTTTAGATATTGAAGGTAGCGTCACAAGCGCAATGATGAAATTCTTTGATGAAGAATATAGACAAGGTGATAATATCGCTCTTGGCCATTCATTAATGTGGGATCTCATTGAAGAAACTGGTAGTGGCATCAAAAGATTCTCTACATTTATCAATAAAATGGTTCAAGCGTATCATTCAGATATGGCTGATATCTATACCATTTTAGATAACGAAGATATTTATCACGAACCTATTCCACAAACAGCTAGATGGACAATCATGGTTTATGCTTGTGGTGGTCAAGCAGAAAGTAACCAAGGATTTGTAAGTCATGCTATCAGTGAAATTCTTTCCGCTCAAGGTCAACCAAGTGATGTGAATATTATTATTCAAACCGGTGGTTGCAATTACTGGCAAAGCTATAACATTCCAACCAATAGAATTGGACGTTATACAGTTCGAAACAATCAACTCGTTCAGTACTCTTTATCTGCTAGTAATTCAAATATGGGTGATGAAGCAACATTTGAAAACTTCTTAAAATGGGGCTTTGATAAATTCCCAGCTGAAAACGTTGGTGTCGTTATGCTTGGTGATGGTGGTGCTCTCAATGGTGTCTGCTTTGACCAAAACTATCCTGTTAATGTCAACTCCTACGATTACGAAGGCAATGATGGTTTAACAAGTTCTGAAATGAGTATGGCTCTTAGTAATGCTATGGAAGCATATGATATTGAAGGCAAATTAGAATTCATTGGTTACGATGCCTATTGCATGCAAGTTCAAGATGTCGCTGAATTCAACGCTCCATATTTCAAATATATGGTCGGTCAACAAAGCTTCATTGATGATCCATGCTGGCGCTATCAAAACTGGCTTGAAGATTTATATGATGACGAAGATACAGTCACTATATTAGAAACACTTGTCGATAGTTCATTACATGGTACATATTCTGAACGCGCATTCTCCATCTTAGATTTATCAAAGATGAACGGCTATCTCTCAGCGTTCCAAAACCTTTCTATGTCTATTATTGCGACAATTCATAATGCTAATGACTTCAATTACTTTGTCAGTTTAATTGAATCTGCTCCACTTAGTTATCACCAAAACAATGAATACTATCGCTTTGGTTCAACAGACGTTTATGGTGTGCTAATGGCTTTAAAACAAGATTCTTACTATAGAAACTTAACTCAACAAATCAATGCAGTGCTTAGCTATTTCCCAAGTCAATATAACTATAATTACAACGAAGGTCATACTATTGCTACAAGCAATGGCTTAGTTATGTACTCCGCTACAACATGGGGTTATGGTGGCTCCTTACCATGTGCTCACGGTTTAGCGCTCCATGCTGATGTTAATGATTATGATGAAATTGGCTATCCAGCGAATGAAACACATTTCACTCTTTGGCGTTCAATCTTCACCATGGGATTAGGCTTCTAATAAAAGTTTAAAAATAAGGACGGGTACATTCAAAATGTGCCTGTCTTTTTATTTTCAAATTATGATGACAAAAACCGATATTGTGTAATATTGGTGGATGTCATCTTTTTTATATGACACTGTCTAAAATCGTAAACTTTTAGCGAAAATCGTAAACTTTTAAATAAATTTAGATTCAATCTTTGTTTTTGTGACACTGGTAACATTCCTTTTTCATGTTGACATTTTAAGAAATAAAGCCATAGACTGAAAGTAGAGATTTGCAGTAAAACTACGATTAATTCTATGTTTTTTGCAAATACACATAATTGTTAAAAGAAAGGCTATCTGGCCACCAAAAGAATAATGTTGGTTTTGAGGTGCTTTATATGTTATATAAAGGCACTCAAGGCATGTTGATTCTTATTTTCAGTATGCCTATGTCAGATGGTTGCTATATTTTCATAACTTTTATTTGCAAAGAGGAGGATTGATTAAATGCATTCAAAAGTTATTATTGCAGCTCTTGTTTTTGGGCTAGGAGTAGGACTTAACGTCGGTGTGAAAAATAACACCAGCGCCTCTCATGGACTTGTCAAAGATGAGAATTGCGATGTGGTTGAACATGTCGAATGTGATCATGACCATGACCATGAACATGAGCATGTTTACCAAAAAAACTTGCAGATTAATAGGGCACCTGCAAGTTCAACAGTACGACCTGATTTGTTTATAACTCGTTCACGTACTGGCTCTTTCAATGGGGGCGCTACTTGGTATACCTTTACCGCTCCATTTGAAGGGAGATTCTGGTTCGAAAGCACCAGCTCCAATGTAGACCCAATTGCTCAGATTTACCTTGGCCCAAACACGAGCTACTCAACTGTCTCGGTTGATGATGGTAATAGAGATGATATATCTTCATCAAACCGCAATTTCAGATTTGCACTTGATATGCATACTGCTGAAACTTATTACATTCAAGTAAGGGAATACTATAACCGTACAGGTTCATACACCATCAGGGCTTATCACAACCATGAATATAATTACCGCACAGCTTACTACAACAGCACACGTCACAAAGAGTTCTGTAGTTGTGGAGCCTACAGATTAGCAAATCTAAATGTTGATGATGAAATGAATGGACACGGTAGACACATGGTCCATTGCTCAATTTGCGACAATTGGATTGATTTAATACCATCTAATCACACGCATACATATGCAAATTGTTCATATAGCAGTCAAGACTATCACAGATACATCTGTGATTGTGGTAGCACATATTTATCAGCCCACTCATATGACAGTGTCTACAACATTGGCGATTACCAAGTAAAACACTGTTCAGTTTGTAACGCCTGGGTTGAAGTGTTACGTCCACATACCCACTCATACACAAACTCTTATACATATGCTAATGATGGCAAACATAACGCCGTTTGTAGCTGTGGCCAATCTATCAAACAAGTTCACACCTTTGATTCATATTTACCATATGGTCATGGTCACAATGATATGATTCACTGCAGCAAATGTAACGCGAATGTTGAACTCGGTGTCTTATCACCTGGCTCCACATTAAGTGGTTCTATTCCAAACGATGGTGCTAAGTGGCATATTTTCAAACCTGAGTCATCTGGTAGATTTACTTTCAGCTTAGCGAGTAGCAGTGATGCACGTATGGATTTCTATTATGGACAATATCCAACAAGCGTAACTGATACTTTCCACACAGAAAACATTGGTAGAGTTTCATTTACCAGAACAGTGAATGGAGGCGAAAACGTTTTCATTAGGGTCACAGAAAATAACTGGGGTCCTGCTAGTTACTCACTTACCGTTACTAGAAGAGAAGAACCAACTCCACAACGTAGCTGGACAGTTATGATTTATATGTGTGGTTCCAATACATTAACAAACGCAGCTCTTGATGATATCGAAGAAATCTTAAGCGTGAATGGCCAACCAAACGATGTAAGCATCATTCTTGAAGTTGGTGGCGCAAGATACTGGCCAGCCAATCCATTTGGATTAGAAAGAGGTAGTTTGAAACGTTACACTGTGTCAAACAATACCCTTGTCCCATATGAAGGTGAATTTACTTATGGCTCTATGGGTGATCAAAGCACATTTGAAGAATTTTTGAACTGGGGTCTCACACAATATCCAGCTGAAAAAACAGGTGTTATCTTATGGAATCACGGTGGCGGTTTAGATGGTGTTTGTTTTGATAACAACTATGAGATGGATCCATTACTTAATTCAGAAGTTAACGCTGCATTTGATAATGTTTTAGCAAATAACAATATCACTTCAAAATTAGAATTCATTGGATATGATGCTTGTTTAATGCAAATGCAAGATGTTGCAGAATTTAATTCTGAACATTTCAAATACATGGTTGGTTCACAAGAATTAGAAGGTGGCGATGGATGGGAATATGATAGATGGGTTGATAATCTATATCGAAAAGAAAGCACAACATCAATTCTCTACGAAATCGCTGATACCTACGTTGAATATTCTGGCTGTGATGATGTTGGCAATTTATCCGTTTTAGATTTATCAAAAATGGCCAATTACTATAATGAGTTCGAAATCTTAGCGGAACAAATGAGCGAAGCTGTTGAAGAATGCTATGATGAATTCATCGATATTATTGAAAGCACAGTTTCTTTCGGTGACGGTTGCTACGATGACCCTGGCTCAATTGACGCATTTGATTTCTTAATCAAGTTAGAAAACGATCCAATTTTCTCAGCGTTCGTCAGCCAAATCTATAGAGTTAAGCAATATTTCCAAATGCTCATGCTCCATTGTGCTGCTCAAAGTGACGCCATGGATACATGTGGATTATCAATACACGTTTGTATTGCTAGTAACCAAACATACGAAGCAGGAGAAACACATTTCCAAAACTGGAGAAACTTATTCTTCTAATAAATTTATAGATAGGTTCATAAAAAGACAGGCTCGCTTCGGCCGACCTGTCTTTTTCTTTTGCGTTGAATAAACATGAAAAGTGTGACTATAACAAAGAAAAATAGTGGATATCCACTTAATTATTAATTCCTAATAATTGCTATTGTTTTTCTTTCTATTCATATTTTTTAGCGTTTTTGTTAATTATTTATAAATAATTGTGTTACAATGGTCTCGATTTGGGCGTTTTTCGGGTAAACGCTTAGAAAGAGGAGTAAACATATGCCAAATATTGATTTAGGTAAATATGGAATCAAAAATGTAAAAGAAGTGGTTTATAACCCTTCTTACGATCTTCTTTTTGAAGAAGAAACAAAAGCTAGCTTAGAAGGCTATGAAAAAGGTAAAGTCACTGAACTTAACGCTGTTAATGTTATGACTGGTATCTACACAGGTAGATCCCCAAAGGACAAATACATTGTCGTCGACAAAAACAGTGAAAACACAGTTTGGTGGACATCAGAAGGTTACAAGAATGATAACCACCCAATGAGTGAAGACGTTTGGGCTAAAGTCAAAGCTCTTGCTCAAAAGGAATTATCTGAAAAGAGATTATTCGTTGTTGATGCCTATTGTGGCGCTAACAAGGATACAAGAATGGCGGTCCGCTTCATTATGGAAGTGGCTTGGCAAGCACATTTCGTTAGAAATATGTTCATTAAGCCAACAGAAGAAGAATTAAAGAACTTCGAACCAGACTTCGTTGTTTATACTGCTTCTAAAGCCAAAGTTGAAAACTACAAAGAATTAGGACTTAACTCTGAAACATGTGTTGCGTTCAACATCACAAGCAAAGAACAAGTCATTTTAAATACATGGTACGGTGGTGAAATGAAGAAAGGTATGTTCTCCATGATGAACTACTACTTACCACTTAAGGGCATTGCCTCAATGCACTGCTCCGCGAACACCGATATGAATGGTGAAAATACCGCCATCTTCTTCGGTTTATCCGGTACAGGTAAAACCACATTATCAACCGATCCAAAGAGATTATTAATCGGTGATGATGAACACGGCTGGGATGACAATGGTGTCTTCAACCTCGAAGGTGGTTGCTACGCTAAAGTCATTAACTTAGATAAAGATAGTGAACCAGATATCTATAAAGCTATCCGTAGAGATGCTTTATTAGAAAACGTTACTGTTGACGCTAACGGCAAAATTGATTTTGCTGATAAGAGCGTTACAGAAAATACACGTGTTAGCTATCCAATCAATCACATTGAAAAGATTGTTAAACCAATTTCTCATGGTCCACACGCTAAGAACGTAATCTTCTTAAGTGCTGATGCCTTCGGTGTCTTACCACCAGTTAGCATTCTCACTCCAGAACAAACACAATACTACTTCTTAAGTGGTTTCACAGCGAAACTCGCTGGTACCGAAAGAGGTATTACAGAACCAACACCAACATTCTCCGCTTGCTTCGGTCAAGCTTTCTTGGAATTACATCCAACAAAATATGCTGAAGAATTAGTGAAGAAAATGAAAGTCAGTGGTGCTAAAGCCTACTTAGTCAACACTGGTTGGAATGGTACAGGCAAACGTATTTCCATCAAAGATACCCGTGGTATCATCGATGCTATCTTAGATGGTTCTATCAATAAAGCTCCAACAAAGAAAATTCCTGTCTTTGATTTTGAAGTTCCAACTGAATTACCAGGTGTCGATCCAAAGATCTTAGACCCAAGAGATACATATGCTAACCCAGCTGATTGGGATGCTAAAGCCGCTGATTTAGCTTCTAGATTCGTGAAAAACTTCGTTAAATATGAATCCAACGAAGCTGGCAAAGCCTTAGTCAAAGCTGGTCCAAAAGCTAAATAGGAAACATTATGGGTGTCAAAATTGTTGAAACTGGCCTAAGAGACGGCCACCAATCATTATTTGCCACAAGAATGAACACCGAAGAAGTTCTTTGTGCGCTCAAGGAACTTGACCAAGTTGGTTACCACGCCATTGAAATTTGGGGTGGTGCCACATTTGATGCTTGCTTAAGATTCTTAAACGAAGATCCATGGGAAAGACTTAGACTTGCTAAGAAAGTTTGTAAGAAAACCAAATTACAAATGTTATTCCGTGGTCAAAACATCCTCGGTTATCGTCACTATGCTGACGACGTCGTTGAGAAGTTCGTTGAAAAATCCATCAAGAACGGTATTGATATTATCCGTATCTTTGATGCTTTAAACGATATCCGTAACTTAGAATGTGCGGTTAAAGCCACTAAGAAATATGGTGGTGAATGCCAAATCGCTTTAAGTTATACAACTTCTCCAGTCCATACCGTTGAATACTATGTTAACTTAGCCAAAGAAATCGAAAAGATGGGTGCTGATAGCATTTGTATCAAAGATATGGCCGGTGTTATGATGCCAACCGCTGCTTATGAATTAATCAGTGCGTTAAAGAAAAACACCAAATTACCAATCGAATTACACAGTCACTGCACAGGTGGCTTATGTGAAATGACATATTTAAAAGCCATTGAAGCGGGCGTTGATATTGTCGACTGCGCAATCAGCCCATTGAGTGGTGGCACATCTCAACCATGTACCGAATCACTTAACTTCGCTCTTCAAGGTACAGAATATGATCCAAAACTTAACGTTGCAATGTTAAATGCTGCCGCTACAAAGTTAGCCCCAGTTAAAGCTAAATACATTGCTAACGGCTTATTAAATCCAAAAGTTTTGTCCGTCAATGCGAACATTATCAAATACCAAGTTCCAGGCGGTATGTTATCTAACTTAATCAATCAACTTAAGCAACAAGATGCTTCTGATAGATTAGATGAAGTTTTAGCGGAAGTTCCTAATGTCCGTAAGGATATGGGCTATCCTCCACTTGTTACTCCATTATCACAAATGGTCGGTACACAAGCCGTTTTAAATGTTCTTTCTGGTGAAAGATACAAGATGGTGCCAAAAGAAATCAACGAATATCTACATGGTAGATATGGTAGATCACCAGCACCAGTTGATGAAGAAATCAGACACAAGATTATTGGTGATGACAAGGTCATCGATTATCGTCCAGCTGATGATCTCAAACCAGAATTTGCGGAATTAAAGAAACAATACAAAGATATCGCTAAGAGTGATGAAGACGTCTTATCCATCGCTTTATTCGGTGATGTCGCTATCAAATTTATTGAACAAAGAAATGAAGACGCTATTCCAACCGTCATTCACGTTGAGGCTTAATTATGCTAGCAGTGTGGAGTGATTGGAATTCAATGACCGTGGTCGATTCTTTATTGGTCGCAGTCATTGCTATATTCATCGTCTTCCTTGTTCTCGCTATTATCATTTTCATTACTTGGTCGATGCAAAAAGGTATGGAGAAATTCGATGCCTCCACAAACATCTTACCTAAGGAAGAAAATAAGATTCTTAGCGAAGATCCAAATGCTGTTGTCGCTGCCTTAGTCGCGTCAATGGATTTCTATCGTGAAACAGGGAAAGAAGTACGTATTGTTTCAATTAAAAGAATTGAGGACTAAATTATGAAGATTTATAAGATTAAAGTTAACGGTAAAGCGTACCGTGTTGAACTCGAAGCCATTGAACAAGTGGATACAGTTCCATTAGAAGAAAAGAAAAAACAAGAAACAAATAAAATCGTGAACACCAATGGTGCCAAAGAAGTTCCTTCTCCAATCCAAGGTCAAGTCACAAACGTCAAAGTTAAAGTTGGCGATAAAGTCAAGAAAGGTGACGTCTTAGTGATTATCGAAGCAATGAAACTTGAAAACGAAGTCGTTTCTCCATTCGAAGGTCAAATTGCACAAATCTTAGTGACCAAAGGTCAAAACGTTAAGGCCAAAGAAGTCATTATTACTATTGAATAACGGAAAAGAGAATTATGGAAAAATTTTGGAATACAATTGTCGCGTTTTTCCAAGGTTCCGGTATAGCAGGCTTTTTCCAAAATGGAGGCTGGCTCAATTTAATCATGATTTTAGTGGCGTGTGTCCTTTTGTTCCTCGCCATTAAGAAAGACTTTGAGCCATACTTACTCTTACCAATTGCATTTGGTATGTTACTCGTTAACTTACCAGGTGTCGCTAATGAATTATTTGCGAAAGGCACAACCGTCTATGACGCTAGTATGCTCGCAGGCGCTGTCGCTGGGGTAGATAACGATATTGCTAAGGATATCTTTAGCCTTATTGGCAAAGATCAAGCAACCACTCTTGAATTACATAACCTAGTTATGGATGCAGGATTCATTGGCAAAATGGGAGGCTTAGGCTACTCAGAAAATATTGCTACTGCAATTGCTAGTAATGTTGACCATTTATATAGTTATGACTACACCGGTATCTTCGGATACTTATATTACGGAGTTAAGTGGGGTATTTACCCATGCTTAATCTTCCTCTGCATTGGTGCGACCACAGACTTTGGTCCATTAATTGCTAACAAGAAAACTATGTTATTAGGTGCCGCTGCTCAAGTCGGTATCTTTATCACCTTCATCGGTGCTATCGCTTTAGGTAAGAATGGCTTAGGCTGGACAGGCTTCACCGCTAGAACAGCTTCCGCTATTGGTATTATCGGTGGCGCGGATGGCCCAACCGCTATCTTAGTGACCACAAAGTTAGCACCTGAATACTTATCATCCATCGCGATTGTGGCGTACTCATACATGGCTTTAGTGCCTGTGATTCAACCACCAATCATTCGCTTATTAACAACTAAAAAAGAAAGAGCCATCAGAATGGAAACTCCAAGAGAAGTTTCTAAGACTGAAAAGATTCTCTTCCCAATCGTTGTTACCGCGATTACATGTTTACTCGTTCCAAGTGCGGCGCCATTAATCGGTTGCTTAATGCTTGGTAACTTAATTAAAGAATGTAACGTCGTACCAAAGATTAGAGATACCTTAGCGAATACATTAATGTATATCGTTACCATCTTATTAGGTGTCTGTGTTGGTTGCACCGCTGATGCTCAAACATTCTTAACAGTGGATACCATCTTAATCTTCGTCTTAGGTATCATTGCCTTCTCCGTCGCTACAGCGGCTGGTGTGTTAGGTGGCAAGTTAATGTGCGTCTTAACTAAGGGCAAGGTTAACCCAATGATTGGCGCTGCTGGTGTTAGTGCGGTTCCAATGGCGGCTCGTGTCGTCCATAAGGAAGGTTTAAGAGAAGATCCAACAAACTTCTTACTCATGCACGCAATGGGTCCAAACGTTGCTGGTGTTATCGGCTCTGCCGTTGCCGCTGGCGTCTTACTCCTCTTATTTGCATAATTAGAAAACCCAACTATTTACAAGCACGGGACATCATCTCGTGCTTTTTGCTATAATGTAAAATATGAAGACTGTTAACATTAGCAAAGCAAAGCAAAATTTTAGTAGGCTCTTGGAAGAAGTGCTTGATACGTCCTCTCCTATACTCATAAAACGTAATGATGGGAAAGGATGCTATTTAGTTTCCGAAAATATTTACAATAGCATGCTAGAGACACTCCTTATTCAATCCGATTCAAAAACTTTTAATAAAATCAAAAATGGGGAAAAAGAAAACATTAGTCGACTAACTTCCTATTATCCAAATGAAGAATGGTAATAAAAACAGTCTTCGCTTAAAGCGGAGGCTTTTTTGTTTTACAATAAACACATGCAATATCATCAAATTCATTTCCAAGAAATAGATTCTACGAATACATATATAAAAAATACTTATAAGTTATTAAGTAACTTTACTTTTGTGTCCACTGATTATCAAAGTCATGGTAAAGGTAGAAACGATCGAACTTGGTCTAGTGAACCGGGTGAAAACCTCATGTTCTCATTTTTAATTAAGGATGAGAGTTTATTGAAGCAATCACCAATTATTTCCCTTTTAAGCGCAGTAGAGGTCGCAAAAGTATTAGAGACATATAAAATCAAGCATGTGAGTATAAAATGGCCTAACGACGTCTTAATTAATGATAAGAAGGTGTGTGGCATTCTCGCAGAAGGTCAGCTACCTGATTATATGGTCGTGGGCATTGGTCTTAATGTTAATCAAAAGAAATTTCCTGAAGGATTAAGAAGACCGGCGACATCGTTGTGCTTAGAGTATAAGAAAGATATTAATATCGAAGAACTTAAAGAAAAGCTATTTCCTTCACTAGTGAATTCTTTAACTAATTTAGATTTAGATAAGTCTTTAGAATTCTTTAGGAAACATAACTATTTATTAAATAAAAGAGTTAAGGCCGTTGTTAATAATCAAACATTCATTGGTGAAGTAGTGGGAATCGATAATTCTTTTTGTCTTCAAGTCGCCACTCATGGTATGCTTTTACATATTGATAGTGGCGAAATAGAAATATTATGAGCGAAGTAAAGAAAAGAAAGATTAGTTCATTACAAATTATCTTGTATGTGATTACAGGAATGCTTTTAATCACCTCTATTGCTTTCTTTAGTACTGGCGCTTTATTTTGGTTTGGTGTTGGCTTTCTTGGCGCAACGGTCATTATGGCTATTCCAACATTGATCCTTGCTTTAGCCCACGAAGTTAAACCAGAACAAAACTATTTAGCAATAAATGGTCGTAGATTCGATGCGGTTATCTTTGATATGGATGGAACATTAATTGATTCCACAAGTCTATGGCATGAAATTGATAAGAAGTTCTTCTCTAAAAGAGGAATGGAATTACCAAGTGATTACGCTCAAAATATTGTGCATCTTGGTTTAAAAGAAGCGGCTAAATTTACTAAGAATACATACGGCATTAAAGAAAGCGAACAAGAAATCATGGATGAATGGCATCAAATGTCCATTGATATGTACGCAAACGATGTGAAACTAAAAGACTATTCTTTAGCGTTACTCGAATTCTTTAAAAAGAATAATATTCCAATGGCAATCGCTACAGCGAATGACGATACATTATATATGCCATGCATTAAAAGACTTGGCTTAGATAAATATTTCACATATATCGCTGATGTCAACAATGTTAAAGAAGGCAAACATAGCGCGAAGATCTATGAATATCTTGCAGAACAAATGCATGTAGATAAGGAAAGAGTCTTAGTGCTTGAAGATATGCCGACTTGTGTGAAGACTGCTTACAAAGCAGGTTTCTTAACTGTTGCCGTTAATGACAAGGCTAGTGAAAAGTACAATAAAGAAAAGAGGATGAATTCTCACCTCTTTATCAATAACTTTGGCGAATTACTTAACTTACTAAAGTAGCTCAACGTTATATTTCTTAAATTCTTTAATATCTTCTTCAGGCCAATAGGAGGATTGCACTTCTCCGATGTGGATCTTTTTTAATAAGTACATACAAAGTCTGGATTGACCAATACCTCCACCGATAGAAAGTGGGATTTGTTCATTGAGCACTAATTGGTGGTATGGAAGATTAACCTTGCTCATTTCACCTTTGGCTTTGAGTTGCTTGATTAATGATTCTTTATTAACTCTAATACCCATACTGCTTATTTCAAAAGCAATTTGTAGTGGTTCATACCAAAGTAAGATATCTCCGTTTAGTTTCCAATCATCATAGTCCGCGGCTCTACCATCATGTGGTTTGCCGTCTTTTAGGTTACCACCGATTTGCATTAAGAAGACCGCACCATATTCTTTAGCAAGAGCGTTTTCTCTTTCTTTTCTGCTCATGTTTGGATATTTAGCTTCTAACTGCTTAGTGGTCACAAAGGCAATGTCTTTTGGTAAGTTATCGTTAACGAGTTCTGGATAACGTTTCACTAATAAGCGATATGTCTTTAAGAAAGATTTGTAAATCTTCTTAACTGTGCGTTTTAAAGTCTTAACGTTTCTTTCCTCACTAGTTAGTCTTTTTTCCCAGTCCCATTGGTCAACATATAATGAGTGCATATTATCAAGATCTTCAAATCTTCTAATCGCATTCATGTCGGTATATAGACCATCGATATCATATTTCTTTAAAGCATATCTTTTCCATTTCGCTAAGGATTGAACGATTTCTAAATCTTGTCCGTTTTCGTTGACAGCAAAACCCACTGGTTGTTCATAACCATTTAAGTTATCGTTTAAACCAGTGTTTGGTTCCACGAATAGTGGAGCGCTGACACGAATTAGTTTTAAATCTTTAGCGAGTTCTCTTTCAAAGGTGTCTTTGATTAACTTAATCGCGATTTGTGTGTCCACTAAGTTAAGAACACTTTGATAGTTTTTTGGATAGATGTTGTTTTTCATACTAGATAATTTCTTTCTTGTTCTTGTTTTTATATGTTGTAAATCTGATTTCTAAATCTCCATCCATCACTGGTGTACCTTCATCGATACACTCAAAGTCTGGATTTTCATCTAAATTAACGAAGAAGACTTCCGCTCCTCCATCCGCGTTGACCTTAGTTAAATAGACTTCATCAACGTAAGGAAGAGTTTGTCTATAGATAGAAGCGCCACCGATAACGAATACCGTGTCGCTTGTTTCATATTCTTTCATCTTTCTTAGGAAGTCTTCAAATGTATGAACATTAATGACTCCTTCATAGTTATGTGTTGGATCTTGGGATAAAACAATATGTGTTCTATTTTTCAGTGGTTGGCTATTTGGGAAGGACAATAAAGTATTTTCACCCATACAAACCACATGCCCTTTAGTGGTCTCTCTAAAGAACTTCATATCTAAAGGTAAAGAGAACAGTAGCCCGTTTCTTTTACCAATACCAAATTTTTTATCGCAGTTAAGAATCGAGATAATCATATTAGATAGCCACCGGAATCTTCTTATCTAAAGGTTCGTATTCATAATCAATTAATTCAAAGTCTTCTAATTTGAAGTCATAGAAGTTTTTGACGTTTGGATTAATTCTTAATTTAGGTGCTTTGTGTTGTGGTTTAGAGATCACTTCTTTAACGATATCAACGTGTCTATCATAAATATGCGCGTCAGCGATAACGTGGACGAGTTCGCCCGCTTTTAAGCCAGAGACTTGAGCAAACATCATTAATAAAATTGCGTATTGCAAAACATTCCAGTTATTCGCAGTTAACATGTCATTACTTCTTTGATTTAAGATGCCGTTTAATGTATCGCCACTGACATTGAATGTCATGGAATAAGCGCATGGATATAAACCCATTTCATGTAAGTCCTCGAAGTTATAAATATTGGTCATAATTCTTCTTGATTGAGGATTATGCTTTAAATCAAACAAAACTCTATCGACTTGATCGAATTCACCTTCTGGATAGATGCTTTTCTTCGCTAATTGGTAACCATAAGCTTTACCAATGGAACCATTTTCATCAGCCCAGGAATCCCAAATGTGAGAATTTAAATCATGAATGTTATTGGACTTCTTTTGCCAAATCCAAAGTAATTCATCTAAGCAACTCTTAAAAGCAGTTCTTCTAATTGTTAAGATTGGTAATTCTTCTTGAAGATTATAACGGTTCACAATACAGAACTTTTTGACTGTATGCGCAGGAGTGCCATCCTCCCAGTGTGGTCTGACCTTTAATTCGGTGTCCCAAAAACCATTTTCAAGAATGTCTTTCATGTTATTAACAAAAATTTCATCTGCTTTTGACATAGTATTACCTCACAATGTAAACATTATAAGAAAAAATCCCTTATTCTTAAAGGAAAAGAATAAGAAAATAAGTAGCCTCTTAAAAAAGGAAGATGTCATCATGTTTTTAACAGAGTAAACACTTTTAATATTTTTTAAAAAAATAGAAAAAGAGTTTATAATATACGTGTATGCATGAAACATTCTATCCATCCAAAAACATTATTGTCGCGGATTTTGACTATCAAGCCGCGCTTTTCTTATATAAGAATAAATACCCAGATTTAGATATTAAGATCATTAGTCGTAATGACTTAATCAATAAGGTTTCATATTCCTTTTCTAAAGATCCAATTCCTTTTTTGATTAATGAAGGTATTGGCTATAAGAAAGCCAAGAAGTATTTAGATATCCTTTTAACCGCGGATGTTTTTAAAAACAAAGAGTTAACGGATTTATTTAATAAACTTAATGATAATGGCTATCTCGCTAAAGATGAGTATGGTCTATATGAATTAAGGGATAGTCATATCTTCTTATTTGAAATGGAACAAGATATCGCTATTCAAGAATTCTTAAAAAGAAACGGACTAGCATATAGTTTTCTTAGACTTGAAGGATTAGACCTTTACAAGAACAACGCTTATATCAGCCCTAATATCATCTACTTTGAAAACAAGATGACGCAGTTCTTCTATATCTTCTCCTGGGTGAGAGATAAAGCGAGAGACAATCCAAAACAAAAACAAAGAATCATCATCAATGGGGATGAAGATATCTTCTATGTCAAAATCATGAGTGAGTTATTCCGTATCCCTGTTTGTTATGTAGAAGAAAGACCTTTAATATCCGTTAAAAGTGTGAAGGCAAAGATTAATCAAATCTATAACACTAAAACATTTGTGTTTACCAATGAAGAATTAGAAGACCAAGATATCAAAGCCTTAAAAGAAATAATTGAATACTATGGCTTAGACAAACTAGATAAGTTTTCATTTAGCTATGCGAACCTATTAGAAATAGTGGGCAACAAGAACGCTCGTATCCCTGTTGGTTCAGGTGGTGTGGTCATTTCTAACAAGTTTATATTTGATCCATCGTTCTTTACTTACGTCACTAATTTCAATTCCGATAAGTTCTATAAGATTTATCAAGACGATAATGTTCTTTCTGATGCTGAATTAAAAGAAGTGAGCTACAACACTTCCTATATCAAAACAGCAATGGAAAGAAGAAATAAGATTAACTTCTTAAGACATAACAATGTCGCAGTGGTATCACGTGTAGAAAGACACTTAGGGGATAAGATCTTTGATTCTCCATTACTTAACGATATTTGGAAAGGTAAAAAGATTAAATACGAGGATGATTTAGAAATTCCAACCTTTACTACTGATGCAGCCTACTTATATAGTTCCACTGTATTAAATAAATCTGGTATTAAGTTTGACTCTAACGTCTTCAACGCTTATGACCCATCATTTAAAGGCATTAATGCGGGTGATGAATTTAGAAAATCAACCTGGTCGGTAACGGGCTTGGAAAGCTTTATTAACTGCCCATTTAAATACTATGTGAGTAAGCTCATCCCACTTACGAAAAATGATTATTCAAAGAGATTTATTGGCACTGCGATTCATAAAGTCTTTGAGAAGTTTAATCATTTAGACTATGTCTTTGAAGATGCTTTAAAAGAAGGGGAAGAGGCCTACTATCAAGAATTTGAAAAAGTGGGTATTACCCCAACTCCAAGAGATAAAGCCTTATTAGAAATATCACAAACCTGGTTAAGAAGGTTTGTTAAATCATATCAACGGGCTACGGACGGCATCAACTTTGTTAAACCAGTGGATGATGACTTTGAAAGATCAATTGAGTTCTATTTAGAAGATGAAAACAATGAAACATATAACTTCTATGGCAAGATTGATAAAATCATTGTCTCTGAAAGCAATGGCCATAAATATTACTCAATCGTGGACTATAAAACCGGTAGTGAAGAATTTAATCCTTTTGAAGTGTTCTTAGGTAAATCCATTCAATTACCTCTTTATTACTATGCGATTGAAAACAATATCCAACCAGATCAATTCACTAAAGGTGGAGAGTTTGGTGGTTTCTATATTCAACATGTTTCCTTCTCTACGATTAAGGGTGCTTTAAAAGAAACGAATGGACCATACTTAAAAGAAAAACGATTATTACAACAATCCCGTTTATCCGGTATTAGTAAGGACGCTATTACTTATATCTCTTCAATTGATTCATCTTCAATTAAAGAAGATGGTTCGATTAAAAGTAATGGGGGAGACCTTTTACAACTTAAACATCAATTTAAAGAAGCGGACTCTGATGAAATCATCATCAAAGATGGTGGTATTGGTCTTCCAAGATATAACTTAGAAGATTTAGTGGGTGATGCGAAGAAAGCAGCGATTAACGCGATTCACAGAATATGCGCTGCGGATTTCGTCATCGAACCAACATCATATTCATTACTTGATTTCGATATTAATAAGACAGCTTGTAATAACTGTCCATATCGTCGCGTTTGTTACCGTAATAAATATGATGCGAAAGACTATAAAAAAGATGTCCTTAAACACTTTAAGAAAGGAGCTAAGTAATCATGGGTTTTAATAATGAACAATCACTAGCGATTAGCGCTCCTATCTCTAAAAACGTTTTAGTGGCCGCCGGTGCCGGTAGCGGTAAAACAAGAACACTCGCGGAAAAGGTTTTCACCATTATTGATAAAGGTGAAGTAAAACCAAGTGAACTTTTAGTGTTAACTTTTACCGATAATGCCGCTCACGAAATGCGTGATCGTATTATCGCCACTTTCAAAGAAAGAGGTAAAGAAGATATCGCGGAACAAGTCGCCTCTGCGCATATCCAAACATTTGACTCTTTTGCGAGATTCCTTGTCGTGATGTACGCTGATGCATTAGGTATCTCTTCTAATGTTAACCTAGTTAATAGTGACGTTATCTCCGCGAAGAAGAGTGTTTATCTCGATGAGATATTTAATGAATACTATAACGATGAAGATAAATGTAACCGTTTAGTGAAAACACTAGTGAAGTTTAATATCGATACTGATAGAAATACGAAGAAAGTCATTATCGATTTATGTAAGCAATTAGATAAACTTCCTTTAGAAAAGAAAGAAGAACTAGTTAATAACTACGATAATAAATTCTTAAGTGATGAATACTTTAATAATATTGTTAATGATTTAGTAACTGCGTGTAAGAACGTTATAGTGGACACAATTAAAGAAGCGTATTTTGTAGAAAAGAACCACGCAGTTCTTGAAAGTGAGAATCCAAAACTCATCGCTGATTTGTTTAACGATAAATCCGCGTTTAATATCGATATCAATCTTTGTAACTTTATTTGTACAGTTAACCAAGACTACTATCAAAAACTTAAAGAAGCCTTACGTTTGGAGGGGCAAGACTTTGTTAGCAAGATTCACGAAACCGCTAACGATAAGAATTTTAAGTTCTCCTTAAGTAAGAAGAATCCAACTGGGGACGAAAAAGATAAAGCAGTCTTTGATGTGCTTAAAGGCTTATCTAAGAAACTAGATATCGTCATGTGCATCGAAGATTTAAATGCTGAAATCAATAAACTTAAATACTTTAAAGAAGATATCGCTCTTCTTTTAGAAATTGTTAAAAAGTTAGACAAGAAACTAGATGATTATAAACGCATCACTAACTCATTTGAATTTAACGACATTCTCTTAATGGCGGTCTCTCTTTTAACAAATCCAAAGTATGAAAAAGAAGCTATTAAGATTCGTAAGCAATTTAAGTTCATCATGGTGGATGAATATCAAGACACCAATGATTTCCAAGAAGCCATTATTGATAGCTTATTATTACCTAAAGAAGACGGCACAAGTGCGCATCTATTCTGTGTGGGTGACGCTAAACAAGCCATCTATGCTTTTAGAAATTCTAAAGTCGAATTATTTACCAATAGACAAAAAAGATACGCCACGGGTGATGAAAATCAAGTCATTTTGATGCATAAAAACTACCGTTCAGGTAAACGCTTACTTAGTGAGATTAACCATATCTTTAAGTTCTATATGACCTTAAGCCATGGTGGTATTGATTATGCTTTCACTAACGAAGGTTTAGAATATGATGATGAACATGGCC
Source organism: uncultured Caryophanales bacterium (assembly GCA_946414915.1). GTDB lineage: Bacteria > Bacillota_I > Bacilli_A > RFN20 > CAG-826 > RUG14515. The sequence continues at coordinate 19,584 of CAMKQK010000001.1, read as the reverse complement.
CATATAGTAAGCTACCTTATGATAACTTTGGTGTCTCTCGTATTGTTTCCATCTCTGGAGAAGACGATGATTCATACTTTGATCCAAAAGAGTGGGAAGCTAAGGCTATTGCCTCTGATATCAAGAACAAAGTAAAGAATCACTTCAAGATTTATAAACGCACACCAACTGGTGGTGAACTAGTGGATGCTTCTTACGGTGATTTTGTCATCATTATGAGAAAAGGTACTGGCTTTGAAAAGTATCAAGAAATCTTTAAACAAGCAGGTGTGCCTTTAAATAATAAATTCAAAACGAATCTCAAAGAGATTAATGCGATTTTGTTATTACAATCTCTTGTCGAATTAATCGTTAATGAAATACACCCATTAGAGGGTAGTGATAAAGCCTTCTTATTTGCCTCTGTCGCTCGTAGTTATATTTATCAATATGACGACCAAACAATCTATGAGATCTTAAAAGATCATGATGAAAGTAAGATTGATGATGACCCAATTATGCAAGAGGTGCATCAGTTTATCTCAGAAAATAAAGATGTCAGTGCTTACGAATTCTTTATCAATATGATTAATTTCTTTGGTATTGTCGATAAGCTTTGCTTAGTGGGTGATATCGATGATAACGTCAGTAAGATTGAATCACTAGGCGCAATTCTTGCCTCTCAAGAAAAGATGGGCGATACCTTAGATGACTTTGTGAAGTTCTTAAAAGATATTACCGATTACTCATTAGATTTAAATAGCGATACGACGATAAAAGTGGATAACGCGGTTGATATGATGACCATCCATGCCTCTAAAGGCTTAGAAGGCAAAATCGTTTATCTTCCAGTCAGTCATAATCAATTAAGTCAAGGTAATAATGCGGATAAACCAGATTATATCTTTGATGAAAAATATGGCATTATCCTTCCTTACTATAACTATGATGTTGAGGACTTAGATGAAGACGGTAACATCAAAGATGTTTTAATTGACACACTTCCATCAATGCTTTTAAAGAATAGTGATAAAGACCCAGAAAGAGATGAACATGTCCGCTTATTCTATGTTGCCTTAACCAGAGCGGAAAATATCGTCTATATCGTTGGGGATAAACCAAGTGGTGATAATCGTAAGAAGGAAACTCTCTATGGTATGCTTTCATACTTGCCACATTATCAAAGAATTGATGAAGAATATATTTCTAGAAAGATTAAAGAAAAACAAATCGATCCTTTAATGTATCAAAAGTACTTAGACACAGTGGAGGTCATCAAAGATATTAACTTAATGTCTAACGAAGGTATTGACGCTGATTTATATAGCAAATTATTTAATAAATACTATACCGATAAACTTAATAGCGTTTTGGACGCTCAAATATATGCTTTATTTAAGCCTCTCTTCAGAGAACTATATCTAAGATTCAAAAACATGACTCGTGATCCACTTATGGATGCAACGTTCTATGGCTATTACAAATATAAGAAAGAGATTAAGTCTTTTGAAGAACTAGAAGATGAGATTAATAGAGACGCCAACGGTACAGTGGATTTAACCATGACTGTCAACGATTTTGTTAACGCAGTCATCACTGGTGATTGCTATTATTTTTATAACAAAACCCAGGCCGCGAATATGGCGAAATTAACGGAAGAAGAGATACCATATGGCTTATTTGATGAATTATTGCCAGTTTTCGTGAGAGGATTTGATGGACAAAAACGTTTCATTTATGAATCTTATGAAAACAAGGATTACCGTGATACCACATTAACTTTTGATGTCGATGATTTTGAAGACGGTATTGATGAAAGAGATGCTGAAGAAGTCGTGGATCAAATCTATCAACTTAATGTCGATGATTCGATTATTACCTTCCCAGAAATCATTAAAGAAAGAGCGAGTAAACAGCGTCATTATAGTGACTCATTAGAGGATTCTATCCCTGATGTCGTACTTGACCGCGGTATTTATCTCCATAGATTGATGGAGCTCGTCGACTTTGTAAATAAAGACACGTCCTTCATTAAAAATGAAAAAGACAGAAAACTCATTGATAATGTTTTATCTAACCAAGTGTTTGATGATTTAGTGAATGCGAAGATCTATAAAGAATATGGTTACTTCGATGAGTTACTACAAACCACAGGATTTATTGATTTACTCTATTTCAAAGATGATGAATGTTATATCGTCGATTATAAGAGCCGTTCTATTGATGATGAAGCTTATGAAAGACAATTACATGTCTATCAAAGAAATATCCAATCATTATTTAATATTAATAAGGAACGCATGCACTTATATCTATTATCATTAAGTGAGAATCGTCTTAAAGAGGTCGAAGCAGAATGAACATTAAAGATTTAATCGTTTATGAAGATAAGTATCTCGTGATTATTAATAAACCACGTGGTCTTTTATCACAGTTTGATGGTAATAAAGAAAATGAATCTTTAGATGTTTTACTTTCTTCTTATTTAAATAAACAAGCGATGTTAGTGAATCGTCTAGATAAAGACACTTCTGGACTTATAGTGTTCGCTAAAGATGGGAAGAGTGCAGCGGAGCTCGCTAATATCATTAACGATCACTCGATGACTGAGAAACATTATTTAACTTTAGTAGCGGGCGTAGTTGATGAAGATGGCGTCGTTGACGCCCCTTTAAGAAAAAGCTATGAACGCAAGAAGATGGTGGTGGCCCCTCTTAAAAGTGGAGCGAAAACCGCGGTTACTAAATACTTTGTTAAAGAAAAATATAACGATTATACATTACTTGATGTGCAACTAGTGACAGGCCGCACTCATCAAATACGTGCGCATATGTCATATATCCGTCATCACGTCGTAGGCGATATTAAATACGGCGACTATAAAGTGAACAACGAATTTAAACGCAAATTCAACTTTGAAAATCAATTTTTACATTCCTATAAACTCATTTTTGGGGAGGTAAAAGGACACTTTTCCTACCTCTCAAATCAACAATTTATCGCGGAATTACCACCTGAATTACAAGAAATTTTAAAAAACTTAAATAACTAGTTATTTAATAAAAATAATTTAAAAATATTTTGGCACTCCTATTGACAGAGTGCTAATTTAGGTTATAATGTAGGTGTTAGCAGTCCAAGAGGAAGAGTGCTAAAAGGTAATATAAGGAGGTACGAATTATGAGAAACTATATTACTACTTATGATCCATTTTTCGACAGATTTTTCCTTAGAGCAAACAACTGTTCCGTATCACACATGATGAAAACAGACATCAAAGAGAACAAGAATGATTATCAAATGTTCATCGAACTTCCTGAAGTGAAGAAAGAAGACACAAGAATCACTCTTGAAAACGGTTATCTTAAAGTCACTGCTACCTTAAATAAGGAAGAAGAAAATGACGAAGACTACATCTGTAGAGAAAGAAGCTATGGTGAATTCTCCCGTTCATACTACGTTGGCGATACAGTGAAACTTGAAGATGTATCCGCGAAACTTGAAAACGGTGTCTTAACAGTTAACATCAAAAAACGCAGCGAAAAAGAGATTGAAAAGGAACACTTAGTGCAAATCGCTTAATTCCTAATCAATAAGAATAGACTCCTTTCGTAAAAGCTATTGAGCTTTTGAATCACGGGGTGAAAACTCCGTGATTTTTTAAGGAAAGGGGGCTACACTAAATACGGTAGATTGTCATACATGACAAGAGGACATAAATATGAAAGAAACAAAACAATTTCAGACTGAATCAAAAGAGTTACTCAATTTAATGATTAACTCCATTTATAGTAATAATGAAATCTTTTTAAGAGAGCTTATCAGTAATGCTTCTGATGCGATCGATAAATATCGTTTCCAAGCTTTAAATAGCAAAGGTGAAATCCCTCTTAAAGACTTTGAAATCAATGTTAAAACAGATAAAAAAAATAGAACAATTACCATTACCGATAACGGTATTGGTATGAATAAAGATGACTTAGTGAATAACCTTGGTACCATCGCTAAAAGTGGCTCTAAGGATTTCGCTAGTAAATTAAAAGAAGCCAAAGAAAAACAAGATCTTAACATCATTGGTCAATTTGGTGTGGGCTTCTATAGTGCCTTTATGGTGGCTTCTTCCGTCCAAGTGAAAACTAAGACATATAACGGTCAAGGTTATTTGTTCACAAGTGATGGTCAAGAAAGCTACACCATTGAAGAATGCGATAAAGAAGAATCAGGTACAGAAATTACCTTAACACTTAAGAAATCTTCAAAAGAAGTGGACTATGATGGCTTCTTAGAAGAATATCGTATTAAAAACTTAGTGAAGAAATATAGTGACTATATCCGTTACCCAATTAAGATGATGGTCACTAAACACGAACAAGTCTTAGACGCTGAAGGTAAACCAGTTGAAGGTAAATACGAAGATAAAGAAGTCTTAGAAACACTTAACTCCATGATTCCTCTATGGAAAAAGAATAAGAATGAAGTAAGTGATGACGACTTAAATGAATTCTATAAGAATAAATTTGGTGATTATGAAAACCCATTAACTTCTTTGTTCGTGAGAGTGGATGGCAAGATCACCTATGATGCGTTGTTATTTATCCCAAACCATATTCCATATAATCTCTATAGCGATTCTTATGAAAGAGGCTTACAACTTTATAGCAAAGGCATCTTTATCAAAGATAAATGCCAAGAATTAATTCCAGATTACTTAAAGTTTGTTAAGGGTCTCGTGGATTCTGGAGATTTCTCACTTAATATCTCTAGAGAAATGCTTCAACAATCACCAATCATGCAAAAGATTAGTGAAAACGTTGAAAAGAAGATCGTTGAGAAGTTAAAAGATATTAAGAAAACTGATTTTGATAAATATGTCACCTTCTGGAAGAGCTTTGGTGAATTAATTAAATATGGTATCTATAGTACATACGGTACAAAGAAAGACATCTTGCAAGATACCTTAATCTTCCACTCATTAAATAACGAAGATAAGTACATCTCTTTAGCGGACTATAAGGAAAAGATGGCTAAAGACCAAAAGTACATCTACTTCGTTTCTGGTGAAAATTTAGATGCGATTAAGTTATTACCTCAATTAGAGAAATATCGTAAAAATAACGTAGACGTGCTCTTACTTGATCAAAAAATTGATGAATTCTGCATCATGATGTTGCGTGAATATGACAAGGTCGAATTCAAGTCCATCAGTGACGAATCCGCTTCTGAAGTTAGTAAAGAAGAACAAGAAAAGATTGATAGTGTGACCGCGGATAATAAGAGATTATTGGACACACTTAAGGAAGCACTTAACGGTAAGGTCAACGATGTCGTTGTTTCTTCTAAACTCGTGGATGCTCCAGTATGTGTTTCCACTAAAGATGGCTTATCTCTAGAAATGGAAAAGACACTTAATGAGCAACCAGGTGCGGAAGATACCGTCAAAGCGGAAAAGATTCTTGAAATCAATCCAAATCATCCATTATTTGAAGCGTTCTCCAAGATTCAAAATGATGATGAAACTGTGAAGAATTACGCGAGTGTTCTTTATGAAGAAGCGATGCTTCTTGAAGGTAGAGAGATCGTTGATAAGAAAGCCTTTGTAGATAAAATTAACGAATTATTTATTAAGGCAATGAAATAGTGGTAAGTTTCTCCACCACACGAAAAAGTCTGGGACAGCCAGGCTTTTTTGTTTATGCAATTTTTCTAGATGTTTACTAATAATTATTTGCGTAATTTTTCTCTAATTGATATATTGTAAGCGCATACGTTAAACATGATAATCTAGCTGAAATAATATTTTTTTGTGTTTAACAAAGTTACATAGTTATGAGAAAGGAGTTTTTACTATGTTTAATTTACCTATCTTAGAGTCTTTCTTAGATAAGGAAGTAGCAGCCGGCTATACTTGGCGAAGTATTCTCGAGTATTGGTGGGTTGGTTTAATCATCATCATAGTCCTAGCAGTAGGTGCAGTCGCTACCTATTTCTTGCTAGCGCACTTGTTTGGTCGCATGAAATTCAAAGAAGGCGATCAAGAAGTTGTAGACAACTATTCTAACGCTCCTAAAGGAGAGAAAAAGGCTGTTAAAAAAGCAGCAAAAGGCGCTGCAAAGAATGTCATTATTTGGCGTAGCATGAGAGCGTGGTTTATTCCCGTTGTCTGTGTTGCGGCAATTGTCATTGCCCCAATTGCTTCGTTCCTCCCTACAGCCGCATTTGCGAACTTGGTGTTCACCGCATTCGGTAGTCCAGTTAAAATCATCGACACCGAAACATCAAGACAAGCCGCTAAAGAAGCGGAAAAGAACGTTGTTGTCATTCAAGAAGAAGGTACAGTTCTTTTAAAGAATAAAGACAACGCTTTGCCACTGAACCTTGAAACCAATAAGAAAGTTAATATCTTTGGTTCATGTGCTTATGGTTTATTCTTCAATAATGGTGGTTCTGGTGCATTCCAAACCAATGGTTGTGTTGATGGTTTTGAAAGAACCGCAACTAAATTAGAAGAAGCTTTAGTTGAAGAAGGTTTTGAAATTAATAACAACCTCTTCAATTTAGTGAAGAACTACTATGACGGTAAGAAAGTCTCCGTTGCGGAAAGTGACTACAATATTTTCTGTGGTATCAATACATTCGGTTATCCAGAAGTTGTCCCAAAGGGTTATGGCGCAACTCTTGACCCAATTGATTATGAATTACCAGTCTCTGCATACAATACTGCCTTTGACGCACTAGGCGGTAAAACTGCATTAGAAGACGCAAAAGAATTCTCCGACACTGCAATCTTTGCCATTACAAGACATGGTACAGAAAGTGCGGATATGAAATATAACGAACTTAAGTTATATGCCGCTGAAGAAGCTGCTATCCAAATGTTAGAAGAGAACTTTAAAAAAGTTATTATCTTACTTAACGTTCCAACAGTTATCGAATCTGAATTCTTAGATGACGATGCAATTAGCGCGGCTCTTTATATCGGTCATCCAGGTTTAACAGGTACCAAAGCGATTGCTGAAATCCTTTCTGGTAAAGTTAATCCATCAGGCCACTTAGTGGATACATGGCCATATAGCGTGAAGAGCGCTCCATCTTACCAATGCTTTGGTAACGACACCACATTAACATATACTTCTGGTGCGGCTAATAGAGCAAAATTCACTAACTACGTTGAAGGTATCTATGTTGGTTATAGATACTATGTCACCGCTGCTAAAGAAGGCTTTATCGATTACGATGAAGAAGTTCAATACTCATTTGGTCATGGCTTATCTTATACAAAATTTGATAAATCCATCGCTGAATTCAAAGTGAATGAAAAAGAACAAAAAGTTGAAGTTACAGTCGTGGTTAAAAACACTGGTGAAGTCGCTGGTAAAGATGTTATTCAACTCTACACCCACGCTCCATATAACAAAGGCGGTGTTGAAAAATCATATTACGCATTAACTGATTTCCAAAAGACAAACATCATTGAACCAGGCGAAGAAAAAGCCTACAAATTAGAATTTAGCTTTAGAGATATGGCTTCTTGGTCCACTCAAAAAGGTTACTACGTCTTAGAAAAAGGTGATTATGAATTCTCCATTAGAGAAAACGTTTGGGATCTTGCGGTCACCGCTGTTAATGGTAGAGAAAATACAAAGACATATACATTAAAAGATGATGTCGAATTCAAGACCTCTTATCAAACAGGCAAAGAATACAAAAACATTTTCCAAGATGTCGAATTCGGTGGTGGTGTGGAAAAGAACACATATTTATCCAGAGCCGACTTTGATGGTACATGGCAAAATAAAGCCGATATCCCATTAGCCTCTAACTCAGATAAGAACCATTTCCCAGGTGGTCCAAGCAACTCCACAGCTTCTTCTTCCTTCTCTTTCACTGATAATCAAATCGATGAAGATGTGAAACCACAAGAAGTAGCGGGTAATTTAACTCTTAGAGATCTTAAAGATGCTGCTTGGGATGACCCACGTTGGGAAGATTTACTAAGTCAATTATCATACGGCGATATGGAAAAACTTATCGAATACGGTGGCTTCCAAACTGCTTCCGTTACTAGTATTGAGAAAGGTCAAACAGTTGACTACGATGGTCCAAGTGCGGCGTTCCACTCTGGCACAGGTCACCCAAGTGAAGTTATCGTTGGTTGTTCCTGGTCCACTGATGTCGCTAGATTAATGGGCGAATCCATTGGTCGTGAAGGTGCCTCTCGTGGTTTAACCGGTTGGTATGCTCCTGGTATTAATACTCACCGTTCACCGTTTGGTGGTCGTAACTTCGAATATTATTCAGAAGATCCATTAATCTCTGGTTTAATGGCTGGTAATACCGCTCAAGGTATGTCCAAATATGGTGTTTATACATATGCAAAACACTACTTCTGCAATGACCAAGAAAATAGCCGTGCTGGTGTCTTTGTTTGGGCAACCGAACAAGCATTACGTGAAATCTACGCTCGTGGCTTTGAACTTTATGTTGATTTAGGTGGCATTGGTATCATGTCCGCTTATAACTGCATTGGTTCATGGTGGTGCGGTGGTAGTGAAGCTGCCTTAACAACTCTCTTAAGAGAAGAATGGGGCTTCCATGGTGTCGTCGTTACTGACTATGCCGGTAGTGATTACATGGCCACAAATATTGGTTTAAGAGCTGGTAATGATATGTGGTTAACACCAAGAGAATTAAGTGGTGCTTTAAAACCAAGCAGAGTCCGTTCACAATGTCCACATGATGGCGCAATCCTCGAAAGAAGAGCGGCTAAGAACATTCTTTATGCCTGCGCACATTCCAATAACGTTTGGACATTAGACGACTATAAAGCTGTTGGCATTCCAGAAATTAAGAAAGCTGCTGACGGTCACTAGTCTTAGCAATAAATTATCTTTGAAGTAACCATAAAATAAACAAAAAACAGGAAACGTTTGACGTCCCTGTTTTTTGTTTTATTCATAGCCAAAGCAACGAATAAATTACATTTTTAAACACATAAAGATAAAAGTCTCTACAAATATTTATAATTGTCTTTTATAGATTTTTTAAAAACAATTATTACATACCTGATATTAAAAAAGTTATCACTGCATCGTAATTTTATGATTTAATGAAATAGCAATAGGAGGTTTTTATAATAATGAATTGCAAAAAAATTTTTTCATGTGCTTTTTGTGCAATTGCACTGATTGGCAGTTTTGGCGACAACGTTCACAAGAAAGAAGAAAATGTCTTCGACCTGAGTGAACAAGGCGAAATTATTAATCTAAGAGAAGAAGTCATGAAAAGGTATTACAACAACCTTAATGACACCGCTAAGGAAGGAATTAGCTTTGGCGAATTTGACAAAGGATATTACACCAGTAATCTTGCTATAAAGGATTATTCTGAAGCAATTAATAATGTGGCCTTAGAAAAGACAGGCGAATTAAAAAAAGCAGGCATCCTTAATATCGATATTAATATGATTAAAAGTGTAGGTGGTTATGATGCAGACTACATTATAAGCAATTTTAGAAAAAAAGATGATAAATACCCAACAACTATAAAACCAACTTATTCCAGCAACGACAAGGATGTTGAATACGATAAAACTCATAAACGCTGTTTTTCAATTCAAGATGGTTTTAATCCACGTAAGCCAAATTACTATGATGATAATTATGAGTATTACAAAGAAATCATAAAACCAGGTGATATTGTTTTTGACACCATCAGTTATATGAGTTATGACAACCGTGATTACTTTACCCACACCGGAATTGTTGTCAACGTTGAAAAAGAAGGCTACTTTCAGTCCGGGGAACCATTCAACTTCATTGAAACAATTGAATCAGTCGGGAGCGGAGTTAGATTCGGGTTCTTGGATGATGATAGAGTACTTGCGTATGGCACTAAAGTATTGTCTGTAAGATGCGTAGAAGCATTTAGTGATAATGTAATCAGCTTTATGTTTTCTCAGCTTGGAAAACCTTATAAAATAGACATTTTTAAAAATGATTATCCAATTCCCGATGAAAACGCAAGCACATGGTATTGCAACGAACTCGTCTTTTGTGCTTATTATCACGCGGGGCTACCTCTAGATACTATAGACATTAATGGCAAAGGAGTGATAATAAATGAAAATGATAGAATCAGAAGCTTAATATTCGGCGACTATTTGTATTGCTCTGAACAAACTTATGTGGTTGGCTTCTTTAGATACTATAATTATGATTTTATCGAGTTTAATCTTACCCATGACAGCGATGATACTGTTTTGATAAAAAACAATTCAGCTCAGTCAACTATTGTAGCATATTCAGCGTCCAAACTAGATTGGAATGACCTTGTTTCAAACTATAGAAATAAATGCAACAAATATATTGCACTGAGTCCATATGAAAGTGTATATATTCCAAGCAGTGGGTCTTTGACGGACCAATCATTTACATGCTATACAACCGATGGAGAATGTATTTACATTTCGGTGCTAAGAAGATCGTGTGGCGCATATTTGATTCCGATTTTATTCAGAGAATGGTGCGACGAAGATTTAAAGTATGAGTATCAAATTGGTCGAAAGGCTGACGGAACATATGCGCTGAAGGCTAATAACACAACCGGAGACACTAAAACACTAAAAACAGTGAGTAGTTTTTTAAGCAATAGTGAAATTACGTCGTGGAATTTACCTTCTGGCTGTAGTGTTGTTGATAGAGTGTCCAACTCAAATACGAGCAATGTCTACAATTTTTCAATTAGTAACAACTCGAACAATTTATTTCCAATTGTCGAATACAAATCGAATACTGACTGCAGGACAATCATTCTTAAAATTGATAAAAATAACCAAAAGCACACATATTCAGAAACGACCATCAACAGTGATTTGTTTAATCCAAAACCAGCTGTCTATATTTCCATATCTATCGTAAAGAAATCCGGTAGTAAATGGACTATTAAAGCTTATAATAGCGCCTCATATAATCAATCACTTTACTATAATAAAAAAATGTGTTTTGAAGGAGATGCCAAGACATTTTCAAAATCAGGATTAGGAGGAAACATTTCAAGTAAAATTGTGATTAGCGGATATAGTAGTTGCGAAGTCACAATCAATGAAAACTGGTTTGCTGATTATATTACATTTTGCGTGGTGGATAGTGAGGAAACATATAAGTATGTAACATATGCCAAAAACTTAAATGCTTCAAAGAAGACAATGACCATCTACAACAATAGAGTGCTAAATAACGGACATCTAAGTGCATAATTGCAAAAAAAGAATTCGTGAGGAGGTGTTCAAAATTTTGAGCGCTTCCTCATCTTCGAACAAAACAAGTGCAAAAAGGCAACATTTTATGTAACTTGGTTTTACAAGCCGTTACCTTGCGGTAATCTATTAGAGAGCCAAAAATACTGTAATGATACCCTAGTACGGAGTTTTTTATGGCGAGAAAAAATCAAAATTAACCAATTATCTTTAAAAGAGAAAGCCAGTTTAATAAGCGGCAAAGACTTCTGGCAAACAGTTAATATTGATAGAGTTAATATCCCTAACGCTTTCTTAAGTGATGGCCCTCATGGAGTCAGAAGACAAGCCGCTGCTGCGGACCATTTAGGTTTAAACGCTTCTATTCCAGCGACATGTTATCCAACCGCTGCCACAATGGCAACTCATGGGATGAAAAAGACTACGCTGATGTTGGCATTTCAGAAATTAAAAAAGCTGGTGACGATCACTAGTCCTAACTAATAAATAATAATGAAGGTCCTTCTAGAAATAGAGGGGCCTTTTTTCATGCTTTTGTGCAAGGTTATGCAAGGAATTTGTAATGTTACGTTTTTTGTATGACCGACTTTTATTTGTTCTCGTATAGTAGTATCGAATTCGTCAAACATTGCTGTTGGTTTTTGCTAACTTTTCGATGTTTTGACAACTCATAAATATTTATAAAAGGAGATTATTTATGGTTAATTTACCTATCTTAGAGTCTTTCTTTGATAAGGAAATCGTAGCGGGTTATTCCCTTAAATCCATCTTTGAATACTGGTGGATTGGTTTAATCATCATTATTGTCGCTGCGGTTGGCTTAGTGGGAACCTATTTCCTCTTATCATGGCTCTTTGGTCGCATGAAATTTAAAGAAGGCGATAAAGAACAATTAGATAAGTACACACAAGCTCCAAAGGAAGAAAAGAAAGCAGTCGCCCAAGCATCCGCTGGCGCTGTTAAAAACGTCATTACATGGCGTAGAATCAGAGGCTGGTTAATTCCAGTTGTCTGCGTTGTAGCATTGCTCGGTTCTGCTGCTGCATCATTTTTACCTTCTGCAGCGTTTGCAAATTTAGTTTTTACTTGGAATGGCAGCCATGTTGATATCGTTGACACTGAAACTTCAAGACAAGCGGCAGCTGAAGCAGAAAAGAACGTTGTTACCATTCAAGAAGAAGGTACAGTCTTATTGAAGAATAATAAGAAAGCATTGCCACTTAATTTAGAAACAAATAAGAAAGTGAACATCTTTGGTTCATGTGCTTATGGTTTGTTCTATGGTAATGGTGGTTCTGGTTCCTTCCAAACTGATGGCCGTGTCACGAAAGCAAATGGTTTTGAAACCGAATTCCCAAGAACTGCTTTAAAATTTGAACAAGCAATGAAGGACGAAGGTTTTGAAATCAACAACAACCTCTTCAATATGATTAAGAATTACTATTCCAGCAACAAGAAAACAATTTCTGTCGCGGAAAGCGATTATGACATCCAATGCGGGTTCAATAAATATGGCTATAAAGAAATCGTTAATAGTAAAGCTCCATATGACTATGAACCATCAGTCAGTGCGTATAACACACCATTTGATGAATTAGGTGGCAAAACCTTATTAGAAAACGCTAAAGAATTCTCTGACACTGCTATTTTCTGCATCACCAGACGTGGTAGTGAAGACGAAGATATGAAGATCGGCGATTTACAGTTAAAAGCTAACGAACTCGCCGCTATCGACATGCTTGAAGAAAACTTTGAAAAAGTCATCATCTTATTAAACGTCCCAACAGTTATCGAATCTGAATTCTTAGATGATCCAGAAATCGACGCTGCTGTCTTTATGGGTCACCCAGGCTTAACAGGTACTAAAGCTGTTGCCGAAATCCTCGCTGGTAAAGTGAACCCATCCGGTCACTTAGTGGATACATGGCCATATGATGTGAAGAGCGCGCCATCTTACCAAAATTTTGGTAATGATACCACATTAACATATACCTCTGGTGCGGCTAAGGGTGCTAAATTCACCAATTATGTTGAAGGCATCTATGTTGGTTATAGATACTATGTCACCGCTGCTAAAGAAGGCTATATCGATTACGATGAAGAAGTTCAATTCTCCTTCGGCCATGGTTTATCTTATACAACATTCGATAAATCCATTGCTGAATACAAAGTCGATAAAGAAAATCAAAAAGTCGAAATCACCGTTGAAGTTAAGAACACCGGCGAAGTCGCAGGTAAAGACGTTGTTCAACTCTATACCCACGCTCCATACACAAAAGGTGGTATTGAAAAATCCTATTATTCATTAACTGCCTTCCAAAAAACAAACGTCATCGAACCAGGTGAAACAAAAGCCTATAAGTTAGAATTTAGCTTTAGAGATATGGCTTCTTGGTCAACCGCTAAAGGTTACTATGTCTTAGAAAAGGGTGATTATGAATTCTCTGTTAGAGAAAACGTTTGGGATCTTGCTACTACAGAAGTTAAGAACAGAGAAAACACCAAGACATTAACTCTTGAAGAAGATGTTGAATTCAAGACTTCTTACCAAACAGGTAAAGAATACGCAAACATCTTCCAAGATGTTGAATTCGGTGGCGGCGATCAAGCTAACACATATTTATCCAGAGCCAATTTCGACGAAACATGGCAAAATACTTCTGAAATCAGTAGAACTTCTAGCTCTAATGCCGCCCACTTCCCAGGTGGTGCAAGTAACAACACTAGTGCAAGTTCATTCACACTTACCGATAACCAACTCACTGAAGAAATCAAACCACAAGAAGTCGCTGGTACTTTAACACTTAGAGACCTCAAAGATGCTGATTGGGACGATCCAAAATGGGAATCTTTATTAAGTCAAATGTCTTATATCGATATGGAAAAACTCATCGAATACGGTGGTTTCCAAACCGCTGCTGTTAGTAGCATCGGCAAAACACAAACAGTTGACTACGATGGTCCTGGTGCGGCCTTCCACTCTGGTACAGGTCACCCAAGTGAAGTTATCGTTGCCTGCTCTTGGTCAACAGATGTTGCCAGAGTTATGGGCGAATCCATCGGTCGTGAAGGTGCTGCCCGTGGCTTAACCGGTTGGTACGCTCCTGGTATCAATACTCACCGTTCTCCATTCGGTGGCAGAAACTTTGAATACTATTCAGAAGATCCACTCATTGCTGGTCAAATGGCGGGCCATACCGCTCAAGGCAGTATGAAGTATGGTGTTTATACGTATGCCAAACACTTCTTATTAAATGAACAAGAAAATAGCCGTTCCGGTGTCTTCTGCTGGGCTACTGAACAAGCTATCAGAGAAGTCTACGCTCGTGGATTTGAAATCTATGTTGATTTAGGCGGTTTAGGTATTATGTCCTCATTCAACTGTGTCGGTTCTTGGTGGGCTGGTGGTAATCAAGCCTTATTGACCACTCTCTTAAGAGAAGAATGGGGCTTCCATGGTGTCGTCGTTACTGACTACGCTGGTGGTGACTACATGGCCACAAACATTGGTTTAGTTGCTGGTAATGACTTATGGTTAACACCAAGTCAATTAGGTTCAAATAACAAACCAGCCAAATTACGTACACAATTACCACACGATGGTCCAATCTACATCAGAAGAGCGGCAAAGAATATTCTTTATGCCTGTGCTCATTCCAATAACGTGTGGAACGCTGAAGACTACGCTGCTGTTGGCATCCCAGAAGTCAAAAAAGCGGCTGACGGTCACTAATACAAACATCTAGAATGAACCCCTGTCCGTGCGCGGATATGGGGTTCATTGTTTTCTTAAAGCTACCTTAATGGTATAATTCAATTAATGAGCGAAATAGATATTAGAATCGCGGTCGTGGAAGACTCCGTTGATGATTTAAACAACTGTCTTTCATTATTAGATCGTTATAGCAAAGAGAAAAAACTCACCTTTGATATTCAAACATTTGCCAGTGGTGATGCTTTCTTGATGCGCTTTAAAAGCCAATATGATTTCATTATTCTCGATATCAATCTATCAGCGATGAATGGTATTGATGTTGCTAGAAAGATTAGAGAAAAAGATGAAGAAGTTGTCATCATGTTCGCTACAAATTTAGCAAAATACGCGACTAATGGCTACGAAGTAGACGCTATCGATTTCGTTTTAAAACCATTATCCTATGCTTCTTTCTATTTAAGGCTTGAAAGAGTCATGAAAAGATTAGGCAAAAAGAACGATGCCTTTGTGGTTATACCTAATGAAGGTGGCTTTAATAAAATAGGAACTAATGACATCATGTATGTCGAAGTTATTTCTCACGACATCATCTTCCATTTAGCGGGAGATAAAGAGATTACCACAACTGGTACTCTAAAGAAGTATGAGGAACAGCTTAAAAAGTATTGGTTCATTAGATGTAATTCTTGTTATTTGGTTAACGCGCATAAGATTAAGCGCGTGGAAAAGCTTGATATTCAATTAACAAACGACGAAATTATTGCCATATCGCATCCAAAGAAAAAGGGATTTATGGAAAGCTTTAAAAAGTACATTATGGAAGAAGGTAACTAAATTATGGATCTTAAGACGTTACTTACAATGTTCATATCCTTTACAGTCGAATTTTTAATCGCGGGCATTATGCTCATGAAACATCGACTAACTTTTAGATTCAAACCTTATATTTCTATCCCTGTCGGTTTATTAATTGCCTCTAGTGGTGCGGCTGTGAATGTTGTTGGCTTATATAACTTTGTTAAACCGGAACAATGGAGTGAATGGCTTAATATTGTCGTTTATACCATACCCGTCTTCACTATTTTTGGTGGATTCTTATTTGCCTATAAGATTAAGCCACTTAATTTAATGCTTCTTCTTTCTGTGGCCTATACCTTCCAACATATGGCGTATCAACTAGGAACAATTGTTTTAGATACTGGCTTAAACGGTAAAATCTTTGGTGCATTATATAACGATGCTGAACCGATTGAGGCCATTGTGCAAAAATATAACATCATCTATAACTGCATCCTTTATAGTGTTAAGACTTTAGCGTTCGTTGGCTTCTATTTTGCTATCGCTAGATACTACGTTAAATATTCAAAATATATCTTAAATAAAGTATTTATTATTGTTTTAGGTATCGTCGTTTACCTAGTTGTTAACGTCGCTAACGTATTTGTGGCACAACATATTTTTGATGGTAAATTAAGAGGCATCTTAGCAGGTACGCTCATTATCTTCTGTATTTTATTTGATACCTTAGTAGTAGGTGGTTTCCGCGTTGTGGAACACCGTCAAGAAACAATGATTATCAAAGCGACACTTAATTCCAAAATCAGACAACAAGAAATGATGGAAAATAACATCAACTTCATTAATATGAAGTGTCATGATTTAAGAAAAGAATTAAGAAGATTAAAAGCTAAAAAAGGCGAACTAACTGATGAAGACTTCTGTTTGTTAGAAGAATCACTTAACTTCTATGATAGTTCTGTTAAAACAGGCAGCGTTAATATCGATGCTTTATTACAAGATAAACTTATTTACTGCAATTCAGTCGGTATTGAATTTACTTCTCTAGTGGATGGTGATGCTTTTAAAGATATGGCTACAAGTGACGTTTATTTCTTATTAACAAATATCATTGATAATGCCATTGAGGCTACCGAAGCAATAGAAGAAAAAGAACATCGTGTGATATCTTTAACCGCTTCTAGAAAACAAGGTCTACTCATGATCGAAGAAACTAATTACTACCACGGTGAATTATCGTTTAATAACGATGGATCAATCAAAACTACGAAACAAGAAAATAAGAAATACCATGGCTTTGGTACAAAGTCGATTGCCTATATTGTTAAGAAGTATGATGGCAAGATGCATTATGAAACTGAAGATGGAATCTTCAAATTAAAAATCGCTATTTAAAACCCAACTAAAAGAGCACAATTCGGATACTGATAATTGTGCTTTTTTGATACCCACAAATATAAGATTACGTATAAATGTTACAAGGTTATGCAATAACTATTTTTTAATATTTTCTTCTTTTCTATGATAAGTGCGAATTTAGAAATACTTTTTGAATTTTTAGTGCCCTTTTTGCGCAACGCGTAAACACGTAACTTATCCTAAAGTATTTCGCTCACAATGCTTATTTATTGAGAAAGGGAATAGTTTTTATCCCTCCTTAATAAACCTGATTTTAGGAAAGGAAAAAATATAATGAAAAAAACTAAAAAAGCATTATTTCCATTTTTAGCGGGTGCTTTACTCCTAACAATGGGTCTTACAGCATGTAACAATGCAAAAAGTGATAAACCAGCAAGTAGCGGTGACACTTCTGAAGTAGAAGAAACAAAGATTAACGTTACCGCCGCTGGTGACAAAACCACACTTAAAGTTGGCGAAACAGTCCAATTATCCGCTGACGTTGAAGGTGTTGAATGGTCCACAAGAGCAGGTACTGTCGTTTCCGTTGATAAAAACGGTTTAGTTACCGCTTTAGGCGCTGGTTCTGGTAAAGTCACCGCCAAGAAAGATGGCTATGCCAATGGCAGCATCACAATTACAGTTGAAAAAGCTCCAGATAGAGAACCAAACTATTCTTTACGCTTAGAAGAAGCTGAACACTATGATCCAGATGATTTCTGGGGTATGGACTTATCTGAATGGGGAATGGCGGGCACTATGGGCCCAGGCGACTCACCAGTTGAAGACAATGGTGGAGCAACTGACGATGGCACATCATTAGGCTGGTTGACACAAGGCTGTAAAGAAACCATGAGATTCACATCCAATAAAGCCGCTAAGGTTGAACTTGGTGTCACAATGGCTTATAACGCTGAAATGAGCTTAGATGGTGTTCTTTCTGTTAAATTCAACGGCAAAGAAATCTCAATGGCTGGTAGAACAGTCGCAGCTCCAGAAGACGGTGAATCCTATTATGAATTCAATACCGTTTCATTCGGTCAAGTCGATTTAATTGCTGGTGAAAACGTTTTAGAAATCGAAATGTTAGCCCAAGGTCCAAACATGGACAAAGTCGTAATCTTCACAAGTGAAACATTACAAATTGCCTCTGTCCCAGCACAAGCAAAACCAAAGATTGAAGTTGTTGAAGCTGAAATCGAAATTCAAGTCGACGGAGAAAAACAAATTCAAGTTAAAAATAATTTAGCGGGTGTTGCATATAAATCCGCTGATGAAACAGTCGCTACAGTTTCTGACGCTGGTGTTGTTAAAGGTATCAAAGCTGGCAAAACAACAGTTGAAGTAACAAAAGACGGTTATAAGAAAGCCACAGTTAACGTTACTGTTAAAGCTAAACCAGTTGCTGGTCAAATCGTTATTGAAGCTGAAGATGCTATCTTACCAGAAGGTACAACCATCCAAATGGAAAATGGTGGTACATGTTCTGGTGGTAAATCCTTAGGTTACTTCGGTGCTGAACAAACATTTGAACTCAAATACACAGCCGCTGAAGCTAAAGAATATAAATTATCCATGGTCGTTTCTTCCGCCGCAGTAAAATCAGATTTTTCTGGTTTCGCCGATATGGAACTTACAAATGAAGTCATGACAATGAAATTCAATAACACTGCCATTGACTTAGGTTCACACACATTACCAGGTTCCTCAGGCTGGACAAAGACATGGGTAGAAATCGATTTAGGCAATATTAATATCGTCACGGGTGAAAACACATTCTCCTTCGCCGCTATTACACAAGGTCCAAACATCGACTGCATAAAATTAACAGATCCAAACGCTCAACCTGAAACACCAGTCGAAGATAAAGTTACAGTTTCCTTCGACGCTAATGGTGGTTCTGGCACAATGAACGCTGTTCAAGCTGCTAAAGGCGAGTACACCTTACCAGAATGCACATTCACAGCGCCAGGTACAAAAGTTTTCGCTGGTTGGGAAGTGACCGTCACAATGACATATGGTCAATATTCATGGGAACAAGCCCAAGTCAAACAACCAGGCGAAAAGATTGACTTAACAAAAGACATCACAATCAAAGCTACATGGAAAGTTAACATTGTTAAATCCACACAAGTCGACTTAACAAACGCCTTCGTTATGGAAGCTGAAGAAGCTGTTATCGCCGGTGCTCAAACACAACAAGGTGGTTCCCCAGTTGAAGATAACGAAAGTTCACACGGTGGTAAAGATGTTGGTTACATGGCCGCTGGTGCATCCATTACATTCAATTTCAACGCTAGTGCTGCTGGCAAAGCGCAATTAATCTTAATGGGCCGCTCCGCCAGTGCTAACTGGATGGCACAACCAGTCGTTTATAACGATCACGCTTTAGAAGAAACAACTTCTATCAAAGCTAACAACGCTGATGTTGATGTTGCAG